>URYI01000008.1 GCA_900552055.1 uncultured Eubacteriales bacterium
TTCATATATGGAGGTAAAACATAAGCACCTCCGTTTAAGCTGTCAAGATCCCAGAATCCTCCAGTACCAATATATGCATTTAACTCCAGTGGTTCATACTGTGTTAAAACTCCGACTGTGTCAATTCCTGAGTTTGTACAGTTTGACAGTGGGAAGTCAATGATCTTATATTTTCCACCATAGGATACGGCTGGTTTTGCTTTCTTCTGAGTTAATGCGAACAATCTGCTTCCTTGTCCCCCTGCAAGCAGCATCGCAACGATTTCTTTTTTGTTAATCATAGCTCTTTGTCCTCCTTTATTTTACACCTTGATCATTATTCTTTTTTGTTCTTCTTGTCTTGCTTGTTCTTTTTTTTGGCTGTTCCTCTTCTTTCTGCCTTATCCGTTTACCTTGGTTACTACTCCCGAGCCTACTGTCCTGCCGCCTTCCCTTATTGCAAACCGCAGGCCTTCTTCTATCGCTATCGGGCTGATAAGTTCTATGTCCATCCGAATATTATCTCCAGGCATTACCATCTCTACGCCTTCAGGCAGCTTTACTACGCCCGTTACGTCTGTGGTCCTGAAGTAAAACTGCGGACGGTATCCATTTACAAACGGCGTGTGACGCCCGCCCTCTTCCTTCTTCAGTACATATACCTCGCTCGAAAACTTCGTGTGAGGATTAATTGTTCCGGGCTTCGCCAGTACCTGTCCGCGCTCTATCTCATTCCTCTGTACGCCTCTCAGCAGTACGCCGATATTGTCTCCCGCATACGCTTCGTCCAAAAGCTTACGGAACATCTCTACGCCAGTTACGACTACCTGTCTCTTCTCGTCCGTAAGTCCTACTATCTCTACTGTATCCTGTACCTTTACTGTTCCGCGCTCTACTCTGCCTGTAGCCACTGTTCCGCGGCCCGTTATCGAGAATATATCCTCTATCGGCATAAGGAACGGCTTGTCTACTGCTCTCTCCGGAGTCGGGATAAATTCGTCTACTGCCTTCATAAGCTCTATGATAGACGCGCACCACGGGTCGGTCGTTACATCCGCTCCGCTGTTCGCGGCTTCCAAAGCTTTTAATGCTGACCCCTTGATAATGGGTACTTCGTCCCCAGGGAAGGAATATTCATTCAGCATCTCCCTGATATCCATCTCTACCAGCTCAAGCAGTTCTTCGTCGTCCACCATATCTGTCTTGTTCATATACACTACGATATACGGCACTCCTACCTGCCTCGCCAGCAGTATGTGCTCTCTTGTCTGCGGCATCGGGCCGTCCGCCGCGCTTACTACCAGGATCGCGCCGTCCATCTGCGCCGCTCCTGTTATCATGTTCTTTACATAGTCTGCGTGTCCAGGACAGTCTACATGCGCATAGTGACGCGTATCCGTCTCATATTCTACATGAGCCGTATTTATCGTGATTCCTCTTTCCTTCTCTTCCGGCGCCTTGTCTATTGCGTCATACGCCATCGCTTCCGCTTTCCCCAGTTTCGCCAGCACTGTCGTTATCGCCGCTGTCAACGTCGTCTTACCGTGGTCTACATGTCCGATCGTTCCTATGTTTACATGCGGCTTGTTTCGTTCAAATTTCGCTTTTGCCATTTTCTCGTGAAACCTCTCTTTTATTATTTTTTAATTACTTTTTCAGCAATAGATTTGGGCACTTCCTCATAATGAGAGAACTGCATTGTATATACGCCGCGTCCCTGAGTCCGTGAACGCAAATCGGTTGCATATCCAAACATTTCGCCCAGAGGAACTATAGCTTTTACCACCTGCACGCCGGGACGGCTTTCCATGCCTTCTACACGGCCGCGGCGGGAATTGATATTGCCTATAATATCTCCCATATATTCTTCGGGCATTACTACTTCTACCTTCATAACAGGCTCTAAAAGCACGGGGTCAGCCTTGCGGGCACCTTCTTTAAAGGCCATGGAACCGGCTATCTTATAAGCCATTTCCGAAGAGTCAACCTCGTGATAAGAACCATCCAGTAACGTAACCTTGAAATCCACGCATTCATAGCCGCCCAGCACGCCGCTCTTGGCAGCCTCCTGGATACCGGCGTCAATAGCGGGGATATATTCTTTAGGAATAGCTCCGCCCACCGTCTTATTCTCAAAGGAATAGCCTTCGCCCGGCTGAGTGGGCTCCAGTTCTATAATACAATGGCCGTACTGACCGCGCCCGCCCGACTGGCGAACATATCTGCCCTCCTGCTTAACCTTGCGGCGTATGGTCTCCTTATACGCAACCTGGGGCGCGCCTACGGTAGCTTCTACCTTAAATTCGCGCATCATACGGTCAACAATTATTTCAAGGTGCAATTCACCCATGCCTGCAATAATGGTCTGACCTGTTTCAGCATCGGTATAAGTTTTAAAGGTGGGATCCTCTTCAGCCAGCTTCACCAGCGCCATAGTCATCTTTTCCTGACCGGCCTTGGTCTTAGGCTCTATTGCTACGCGGATAACCGGTTCGGGGAATTCCATGGATTCCAGTATAACAGGATTATCCTCATCGCAGAGGGTATCGCCCGTAGTGGTATCCTTCAGGCCTACTGCAGCAGCTATATCCCCCGAATACACCATCTCTATTTCCTCGCGGTGATTAGCGTGCATCATAAGGATACGACCCATGCGCTCCCGCTTGCCCTTAGTGCTGTTATATACATATGAACCCGCCGTAAGCGTACCTGAATATACGCGGAAGAAGGCCAATTTCCCTACGAAGGGATCGCTCATAATCTTGAAGGCCAAAGCAGAGAAAGGCTCTGTATCTGATGAATGCCTTTCAACAACTTCATCACTGCCCACCTTAGTGCCCTTTATAGCGGGTATATCAATAGGTGAGGGCATAAAGTCAACGATAGCGTCCAGCAGCTTCTGCACACCCTTATTCTTATATGAAGTGCCGCATACCACCGGATTAAGCTGATTGGATATGGTAGCCTTGCGCAGGCCGGCTTTAATCTCCTCCTCGCTCAGCTCTTCGGTTTCCAGATACTTCATCATAAGCTCCTCATCCGTCTCGGCAACAGCTTCGAGCAGCTCATGACGGTATTTGGCAGCCAATTCAGCCATATCGGCAGGAATATCCAATTCGTCAATTACTTCGCCCTTTTCATCCCTGTAATAATAGGCTTTCATTTTGACCAAATCAATTATTCCCTCAAAGCTTTCCTCTTTGCCTATGGGAAGCTGAATGGGCACAGCATTGGCATGAAGGCGGTCCTTCATCATATCTAAGACCCTGTAAAAATCGGCGCCCATTATATCCATTTTATTGACATAGGCCATACGGGGAACCCCATAGGTATCCGCCTGGCGCCATACAGTTTCGGACTGGGGCTCTACGCCGCCCTTGGCACAGAATACCGATACTGCACCGTCCAGCACGCGCAGCGAACGCTCCACCTCAACAGTAAAATCCACATGTCCGGGGGTATCAATAATGTTTATGCGGCAGCCTTTCCAGAATGTGGTGGTAGCAGCCGAGGTAATGGTTATACCTCTCTCCTGCTCCTGGGCCATCCAGTCCATGGTCGCGGTACCCTCGTGCGTTTCACCTATTTTATACGTCTTTCCCGTATAATAGAGTATGCGCTCGGTGGTCGTGGTCTTACCCGCGTCAATGTGCGCCATTATACCTATATTCCGGGTATTTTCAAGTGAATATTGTCTTGGCAAAAAAAGCCCTCCTTCTGATAATGCCGGCAACTATATTACCAGCGGTAATGCGCAAAGGCCTTATTGGCCTCAGCCATTTTATGCGTATCCTCGCGTTTCTTAACGCTCGCGCCGTTATTGTTGGCCGCGTCCATAATCTCGGCGGCAAGCCGCTCCTTCATGGTACGCTCGCTGCGCTTGCGCGTAAATGTTACAAGCCAGCGCAGGCCCAAAGTCTGGCGCCTGTCCGGCCTAACCTCAATAGGCACCTGATAGTTGGAGCCGCCTACACGGCGCGCCTTGGTTTCAACCATAGGCATAATATTCTCCATGGCCTGATTAAAGACTTCCATAGCCTCACGGCCGGTCTTTTCCTTTATTATGTCAAATGCGTCGTATACAATACGCTGCGCAATTCCTTTTTTTCCATCATACATTACCTGGTTAATTAATTTGGTAATAACCTTGGAATTGTATATAGGATCGGGAAGTACGTCGCGTTTGGGAACGCCACCACGTCTTGGCATGTTCTTTCCTCCCTGAATTATTTTAATTAAAAACTCTGCCAGTGCGCCCCGCCAGCATTTCGGAGCATACAGACTTAAAAAATAACAAGTTCAGCGGAAACCGTTATTTCTTAGGTCTCTTAGCACCGTATTTGCTTCTGGCCTGCATACGATTGGCCACTCCGGCGGTATCCAGAGCGCCGCGGATGATGTGATAACGCACACCGGGCAGGTCCTTAACCCTGCCGCCGCGGATCAATACCACTGAATGCTCCTGAAGATTATGGCCAATGCCGGGAATATAGCAAGTACCCTCCATGCCGTTTACCAGTCTGACCCTTGCTACCTTGCGCAACGCGGAGTTAGGCTTTTTAGGCGTCATGGTTTTGACGTTTAAGCAAACGCCCCTCTTTTGAGGGCACTCTTGAAGGATAGGAGCAGAAGATTTATATTTAACCTGCTCTCTTCCGTTTTTAATAAGCTGATTAATGGTAGGCATTTAAGCGTATACCTCCTTTCATCAATGATGATATATAACCCCTCCGCAACCCTCGGAAGAATTAAAGCAAATTTAAGATTGCTTCAGCACGGCGCATACGGCCGTTCCTACAGCAATATGGCATTTGCTGCCCAGCTCGCGCATGGTGGGAACATATATAATTCCCACATCCTCGCCCGCCGCCTGAAGCAGCTTGGTCTTTATAAACTCATCGGCGTCCTCAGCTATATACAGCCTGAGAACTTTATGCTCTAAAAGGGCTCTGACAGTCTGCTTGGTGCCCACCACCAGAGCGCTTTTATCATTAAACTGACACATATCAGGCGCATACCTCCGCATAATAGCCGACATTGCGTATAATAGCATTGCCGGGGTTATTATGTCAAATGGTTTCTGCTCTCTCAGCCTTTTTTCTTCGCGTCCGACCGCTTAAAGTATTATTTCAGCCGGCTCTTCCCTCTGCTCCTCCGCTTCAACAGGAGGCTGCTCCACATCCAGCACCACGTTTTTATAGCGTTTAGCGCCTGTACCCGCAGGAATGAGCTTACCTATCATGACGTTTTCCTTCAAGCCTGAAAGGGTATCTGTCTTGCCTTTGATGGCAGCTTCGGTGAGCACGCGGGTGGTCTCCTGGAAGGATGCGGCCGAAAGGAAGGATTCGGTAGCAAGCGAAGCCTTGGTTATTCCCAGCAGGATACGGCGGGAGGTCGCCGGTGCGCCGCCCTCGGCGGCAACCTTGGCGTTTATGGCCTCAACCTTATAAATATCTACCATTTCTCCCGGCAGGAGATCGGTATCCCCCGAATCCTCTATGCGCACTTTGCGCAGCATCTGGCGCACTATAAGCTCTATATGCTTATCTCCTATTTCAACGCTCTGACGCTTATAAACCGTCTGCACTTCGCGCAGGAGATAATTCTGGAGCTGAGTGACACCCTTTATCCTCAAAAGGTCGTGCGGGTTGAGGGAACCGGGCGTGAGCTCGTCTCCCTCGGCAACCACATCGCCGTCTGCTACGCAGGGAATTACGTTAAAGCCTGAATTGTAGGTACGGACATCGCCGTCCTCGGCCGTTACCGTTATCTGATACTGGCCCTTGCCCTTTGTAGTAACCTTGACCGTGCCGGCTATATCTGAAAGTATAGCCAGCGTCTTAGGCTTGCGGGCCTCAAATATCTCTTCAACCCTCGGCAGACCCTGAGTTATATCGCTTCCTGCAACACCGCCGGTATGGAAGGTACGCATTGTCAGCTGGGTACCCGGCTCGCCTATGGACTGAGCCGCGATTATGCCTACGGCCTCGCCCTGGCTCACCAATTTATTAGTAGTCATATCCGCTCCGTAGCACTTGGCGCACACGCCGTTATCCGAGCGGCAGGTGAATACCGAACGTATCTGAACCCGCTTATAACCTGCCGCGACTATAGCGTCGGCTATTTCCTCGGTTATCAGCTCATTGGCATGCACCAGTATTTCACCTGTTTCAGGATGCTTTAATTCATCCACTGAAACACGGCCCTTAATACGGCTCTTAAGAGGCTCTATAACCGCCTTTTCGTAAACTATATCTTCTACCCAGACGCCCTTGGGAGTGCTCAGGGAAGGATGAGTTACCTGGCAGTCGTCCTCACGAACAATAACATCCTGGCACACGTCCACCAGACGGCGGGTAAGATAACCTGAGTCAGCGGTACGCAGAGCGGTATCGGCCAGACCTTTGCGGGTACCGTGGGAAGAAATGAAGAAGTCCAAAACGGTCAGGCCCTCACGGAAGTTAGCTTTAATAGGAATTTCTATAGTACGGCCCGACGGGTCGGCCATAAGGCCGCGCATGCCGGCAAGCTGACGAATCTGGTCCTTATTACCGCGTGCTCCCGATTTAATCATCATGTTTATCGGGTTAAGGTCGTCAAAGGAGGTCATCAGCGCATTAAGCACATTTTCAGTAGTCTCTTTCCAGACGGCTATAACATTGCGGTAGCGTTCCTCATCGGTAGTAAGACCGCGGCGGTACTTGCGGTTAATAAGCGCTACCTTATCTTCGGCCTCCTTGATAAGCACTTTCTTTTCAGACGGCACTACGGCGTCCTTAACGCCTACCGTTATGGCGCCCTTTGTCGCATAATTAAAGCCCAGGCGCTTAATGCGGTCAAGCACCTCCGCCGTGCGGGCCGCTCCATGTCTGGCAAAGCAATGGGAAATTATCTGTCCCAGCTCGGATTTGCCTACTAATTTATCTATCTCCAGCTCTACCTCATTGCCGGGGATTGAACGGTCCACAAAGCCAAGGTCCTGGGGCACGGCCTGATTAAATATGGCGCGGCCCACGGTGGTTTTAAGGACCTTTGTATATTCCTTTCCGTTGACTACGGCGCTTATGCGGATATTGGTCTTGGCATGAAGGGGCAGATTGCCCGTCTGATACGCCATAATCGCTTCGTCAATATTGGAATATATGCTCTCCGGACGGGCCAGGGAGGGTTCCTCTATGGTAAGGTAATACACACCTATAATCATATCCTGCGTAGGCACTACAACAGGCCGGCCGTCGGCAGGCTTAAGTATATTATTTGAGGCCAGCATCAAAAATCTTGCTTCAGCCTGAGCCTCTGAAGAAAGGGGCACATGCACAGGCATCTGGTCGCCGTCAAAGTCGGCGTTAAAGGCAGTACACACCAGCGGATGCAGTTTAATTGCCCTGCCCTCTACCAGCACCGGCTCAAAGGCCTGAATGCCGAGGCGGTGCAGAGTAGGCGCGCGGTTAAGCAGGACGGGATGCTGGACTATAACCTCTTCCAGCACGTCCCAGACTTCTGTGCGTCCGCGCTCTATAAGCCTCTTGGCGCTCTTTATATTGTGAGCCAGGCCCAATTCCACCAGCCGCTTTATAACAAAGGGCTTGAACAGCTCTAAAGCCATCTCCTTGGGAAGGCCGCACTGATACATTTTCAGTTCAGGGCCTACAACTATAACCGAACGGCCCGAATAGTCCACGCGCTTGCCCAGAAGGTTCTGGCGGAAACGCCCCTGCTTGCCCCTGAGCATATCAGACAGGGATTTTAAAGGACGGTTGCCAGGTCCGGTAACAGGACGGCCGCGGCGGCCGTTATCTATAAGCGCATCTACAGCCTCCTGAAGCATGCGCTTTTCGTTGCGCACTATAATATCAGGCGCGCCTAATTCGAGCAGCTTTTTAAGCCTGTTATTACGGTTTATTACCCTGCGGTAAAGGTCGTTAAGGTCGCTGGTGGCAAAACGGCCGCCGTCCAGCTGCACCATGGGCCGTATTTCGGGCGGAATTACGGGCACGGCGTCCATTATCATCCATTCAGGCTTATTGCCCGATTTGCGGAAGGCTTCCACTACCTCCAGGCGCTTTATTATCCTTACCCGCTTCTGTCCTACGTTTGCGTTTTCCAATTCGTGCTTAAGCTCGTCGGACAGCTCGTCAAGATTGATAGCTCTTAAAAATTCCTTTATGGCCTCGGCGCCCATACCTACTCTGAAGGAATTGGGGCCGAATTTTTCTATGGTCTCGCGGTACTCGCTCTCGGACAGTATCTGCTTAGCCTTAAGGTCGGTATCCCCCGGCTCAATAACTATATACGCCGCAAAATACAGCACCTTTTCCAGTTCCTTCGGAGTAAGGTCGAGCAAAAGGCCCATACGGCTGGGTATGCCCTTAAAATACCATATATGCGAAACGGGGGCCGCCAGCTCTATATGCCCCATGCGCTCGCGGCGCACCTTGGAGCGGGTTACTTCAACGCCGCAGCGGTCGCAGACCAGGCCCTTATACCGCGCGCCCCGCTTATATTTGCCGCAGGCGCATTCCCAGTCGCGGGTAGGCCCGAATATGCGTTCGCAGAACAGGCCGTCCCGTTCGGGCTTAAGAGTGCGGTAATTGATTGTTTCAGGCTTTTTCACCTCGCCTGAAGACCATTCGCGTATCTTTTCAGGAGACGCAAGGCCGATTTGTATGGAATCAAAATTGTTTAATTCAAACAAGGGGTACTCTCTCCCTTCTAATTTATCTTAAAAATCCCCGTCAAAATCCTCATCGTCCTCAAGCTCGTCCTCGCCCGCCTCGAATATGTCCAGGCCGTCCAGTTCGAGCTCGTCCTCGTCCTCGTCTTCGTCCTCCGCTCCGTCCAGGCTGTTCAAATCGAAATCCTCGTCTCCGAACAGATCCAGCATGGGATTATCCACAGGAGCGCCCATATGCTCAGGCGCCAGCTCGATAACATCGCGGTCGTCGTCCAAAAGCTCGCGCATATGCACTTCCTTCTTCTCTTCGGTGAGGATTCTCACGTCCAGCGCAAGGGAGCGCAGTTCCTCCAATAAAACCTTAAAGGATTCAGGAATGCCCGGTTCGGGGATATTAACGCCCTTTATAATAGCCTCATACGCCTTAACGCGGCCTACAACGTCGTCTGATTTAATAGTAAGCAGTTCCTGAAGGGTATGGGCCGCGCCGTAGGCTTCAAGCGCCCAAACCTCCATTTCGCCGAAACGCTGGCCGCCGAACTGGGCCTTGCCGCCCAGAGGCTGCTGCGTAACAAGAGAATAGGGGCCTGTCGAACGCGCGTGGATCTTATCGTCTACAAGGTGAACCAGCTTAAGATAGTGCATTATGCCCACAGTTACGGGATTGTCAAAGGGCTCGCCGGTACGGCCGTCATAAAGCACGGTCTTGCCCGAAGGCGCCATGCCCGCTTTTTCAAGGCATTCCTCAATATCCTCTTCGGTTGCGCCGTCAAATACAGGCGTCGCTATGTGCCAGCCCAGCCTTTTGGCCGCCATGCCCAGATGCACCTCCAGCACCTGTCCCATATTCATACGGGAAGGCACGCCCAGAGGGTTAAGCACTATCTGCACGGGGGTGCCGTCGGGCAGGAAGGGCATATCCTCTTCGGGGAGTATGCGGGAAATAACGCCCTTATTTCCGTGGCGTCCCGCCATTTTGTCCCCAACTGAAATTTTTCTCTTCTGCGCTATATAAACGCGCACCATGCGGCTGACGCCGGGAGAGAGTTCGTCTTTATTTTCGCGCGTAAAGGTCTTGACGTCCACAATAACGCCGCCCTCGCCGTGGGGCACGCGCAGGGAAGTATCCCTTACCTCGCGGGATTTTTCGCCGAATATTGCGCGCAGCAGGCGCTCCTCGGCAGTCATTTCTGTTTCGCCCTTGGGCGTAACCTTTCCTACAAGAATATCCCCTGAACGCACCTCCGCGCCTATGCGGATAACTCCGTTTTCATCCAGGTCGGTAAGGCTGTCCTCGCTGATATTGGGGATGTCCCTGGTTATCTCTTCGGGGCCCAGCTTGGTATCCCGCGCCTCGCACTCATATTTTTCAATATGAATGGAAGTGAACACGTCATTTTTAACCAGCTCCTCACTGATAAGAATAGCGTCCTCATAGTTATAGCCTTCCCACGGCATAAACGCTATAAGAATATTGCGGCCCAGCGCTATTTCGCCCTGGTCGGTGCTGGGGCCGTCGGCTATAGTCTGGCGCTTGGAAACATATTCGCCCTCTTTAACTATGGGCCGCTGGTTGATGCAGGTGCCCTGGTTGCTGCGCTTGAATTTTTGCAGCTCATAGGAATATTCCTTGCCGTCATCCCCCATTATGATTATCTTATCTGCGTCCACATAGCGCACAACGCCGCTTTCAGACGCAAGAATGCTTACGCCCGAATCCATGGCCGCCTTATATTCAATGCCCGTGCCTACTATAGGCGCTTCAGGCACTAAAAGAGGCACCGCCTGACGCTGCATGTTCGCGCCCATAAGCGCGCGGGAAGCGTCGTCGTTTTCCAAGAAGGGTATCATGGCCGTAGCCACCGAAACCACCTGCTTGGGCGAAACGTCTATATAATCCACCTGTGAAACAGGCACTTCCACAAATTCATCCTTTACGCGCACAGGCACATGGTCCGCTATAAAGTGCCCCTGCTCGTCCAGCTGCTCGTTAGCCTGAGCTATGACATATTTATCTTCATCATCCGCCGTGAGGTAATCAACTTCATCGGTAACAACGCCCTTTTCCTTATCCACGCGGCGGTAAGGGGATTCTATGAAGCCGTATTCGTTTATGCGGGCGTAAGTCGCAAGGGAGCCTATCAGGCCTATATTCTTTCCTTCAGGAGTTTCTATAGGGCACATGCGGCCATAATGCGAATGGTGCACGTCGCGCACCTCAAAGGAGGGACGGTCGCGGTTAAGACCGCCGGGGCCCAGGGCTGAAAGCCGGCGCTTATGGGTAAGCTCGGCCAGCGGATTGTTCTGGTCCATAAACTGCGAAAGCTGGCTGGAGCCGAAAAATTCCTTAACAGCCGCCGTTACCGGGCGTATATTGATAAGGGAAGTGGGCGTCGCGCCCTCCACTCCCTGAGTGCTCATCCTCTCGCGCACTACGCGTTCCATGCGCGAAAACCCTACGCGCAGCTGGTTCTGGAGCAGTTCGCCCACGCAGCGCACGCGCCTGTTGCCCAAATGGTCAATATCGTCCACATTGCCGAACTCGCCGCAGAGATTCACGCCGTAATTAACCGAGGCGATTATATCTTCAATATAAACGGTAAGGGGCACAAGCTTATCCTTTTCCTCCATAAGGCGGTTCTTAAGCTCTTCCTTATCCAGACCCTCGTCCAATATAGCGCGCAGGGTGGGATAATGCACCTTTTCGCGTATACCCGCTTCAATGGGAGGGAAGGGCAGGAAGGGAGCGGCGTCCACAAAATGATTGCTTATAACAGTTTGAAGTCTTTCAAACGGCTCGCCCTTTTCATTTTTATGATGAGTACGCAGCAGCACGGTCTTGACACCGGCATTTTGTATTTCCACAGCCAGGGCAGGCGTGATAAAGCCGCCCTCCTCCAGCATTATTTCACCTGTTTCAGGATTTATAATGCTTTCTGCCGCCGTCTGATTTTCAATCCGTCCGGCCAGGGAAAGCTTTTTATTGAATTTATAGCGTCCTACCCGCGCAAGGTCGTATCTCTTGGGGTCGAAAAAAGTGGCCAGCAGGCGCTCGCGCATAGTATCTACCGTAGCGCTTTCGCCCGGCCGCAGGCGTCTGTACATTTCGGCCAGGCCGTCGGTTTCGTTTTCTATAGGAGACGCTCCTGAACGGTCATGGGCAATGGTCGCGTCCACTACCTCCGAATGGCCCAGGGCTTCTATCAACTGCTCATCCGTGCCCAGGCCGAGACCGCGCAGAAGGGCAGTTATGGTGGTCTTGCGGGTGCGGTCCACCTTTACCCAGAAAACATTATCTTTATCTATTTCATATTCCAGCCATGCGCCTCTGTTGGGAATAAGGGTAGCTGTAAACTGGCTCTTGCCCGTTTTATTGTCCCGGCTGTAATATACGCCCGGAGAACGAACAAGCTGGCTGGCTATAACGCGTTCTGCGCCGTTTATTATAAACGTGCCCGTAGGGGTCATAAGGGGAAAATCTCCCATGAACACTTCCTGCTCTGCGATATCCCGAACAGCGCCGTCCTCCCCCTTGACAGTCAGGCGTACACGCACCTTCATAGGAGCGGCATAGGTGGTATCCCTCTCCTTGCATTCCTCGATGGTGTATTTGGTCTTGTTTTCCAAATAGCAGTCAAGAAACTCAAGGCGCATATTCTGGGAAAAATCGTCAATAGGCGAAAAATCCTTGATTATGTCTTTAAGCTCCTCGTGAATGAACTTATTAAAGGAATTTTTCTGGATCTCGATTAAATCGGGCATATCCAGCGGTTCCCTTATGCTTGAAAAGCTCATTCTGGTACGTTTCCCCATTTTCACTTCGTGAAGCATACATCCACTCTCCGTTTCATAAAGTCAAACATAGCCCTCCGGCGCCGTGGTCAAATCTGCATGAATCAACTCAATTAAAAATGCTTGCTTTTTTCAGGCTTATTATGTAAAATAATCTTAGAAAAGCACACATTCCCCTTCCCCGTCTTGCAGCGGGCAAGTATTCCCACGTTACCTTATAATGCAATAGTTAAGTTTATCACAGCAGTCAAGCTCTGTCAACTGTTTTGTGCCATAAAATTGGATGAAAATTCAAAAAATGTTCCCATAATTCCGCCGCCGAAATTATTATATTTAACCAAACTGCAAAAATTAAAGGCCCGCCGAAACGGGCATCTCCGATAAGGAAGTATGACTATAAAGCAATACCCTGAATTGACAAGGGCATATACGGTCAGGACAGGGCTGTTTGAGTGTCCTGCCGTGTTGCTTTTCCCTCCGTGTACGTCCAGTACACGTCCTTCAGGCGCCTTGCAGAGGCACGGAAAACGGCCGCTGTCTGACTTCTCGGCCTCCGGCGGGTTTGATTCCGGCATTTTCAAGGAAGCGGAATGAGGTGTGAACGTACACCCATTGACGATGACGCAGAAAATGCCGGAATCAGACTGCCGGAGGCGTGTATCCCCTTGTCAATGACGATGACGCAGAAAATGCCGGAATCAGACCGCCGGAGGCGTGTATCCCCTTGTCAATTCAGGGTATCTTTGGGTATATAAAATAAAGCAGCCTGAGCCAAGGCTCAGACTGCAATAATTTAATTACATATTAAGCTGCTTTAATAGTCGCGGCCCAGCCAAGAAAAACATTTTCAAATTGAGTTTTATTTTCAAGCGGACAATAAAATGTGCATGACCAGAACGCATCCGAGCCTTTAAAGATAGCAGTAATGTAAAAATAATCCTGCCCTAATGAAGTATTTTCATATGTAAAATAAGTTATGCCGTTATCAGAAACTATAATATCCCCTGTGGATATCCCCGATGCTTCATTGTTGGCTTTAAGGATTTCGCCGTATTCCAGAAGAGTGGATGATTCATTAAGTTCAGTTGCTTCTTCAAGCGTTTTAAACTCTTCTTTTATAATTATAAGGGCAGTATTATCTTTTAAGTAGAAATAGGTCGCGCCGGTCAAATCCAATTCGGAAAAGCCGGGCTCCATAGTAATTTCAAAATCAGGCTTTATATAAGCGGCGGAAGAAGTCCCGTCATCCGTTATTGTTTCAGCAGGATTAACACTTGCGGTTGGCTGGACGGTTGAACTGGCCTGTATTGTTTCAAGGGTGTTTGCAGGTTCGCTTGGTGAAAGATTTGTTGAGCCGCCGTCATTATCATTATTATTCACAGCGCAGGAGCAGCAGGCCAAGGATAAAATGACAATTAAAAAGAAGCTGATTGTTTTTTTGCGAAAATTCTTCATAATGCACCCCTGTCCATGAGTTTTATTAATTATTTTAGCATACATTTAACCGAACGGCAACTTTGATTTCCAGCCGTTAAAAATATCTCTGTGCTTTGTATATTCCCTGTTTCCGGGGGAAAAATAATATGGAATATAATTGTAAGGAAATGATATGCATTGAAGCGCAGGAAAGCTAAAAAGCCAAAATCTTTAAAAAGGTCGCTGATAAGGCTGGGGGTATGTCTATGTGTCATAGCAGTGCTCTTTACTTCGGCGTATTATATTCTCGGAGTTAATACTTGGGCTGATTTAACTCCGGAAAAAATAACCGACGTTCAGGAAAGCCTGCGTATTTATGATAGGAACGGAAAGCTTATATCACTGCTTAATGCAGGCGAAAACCGCACTAAAATAGAAATAGAGACGCTGCCCGATTACGTCAAATATGCTTTTATTTCAGCGGAAGACGCTAGGTTCTATAGTCATGAAGGCGTGGATATAAAAAGAATTTTCGGAGCGCTTCTGGCTGATTTGAAGGCGGGTTATTTTAAAGAAGGCGCCAGCACCATAACTCAGCAGCTTATAAAAAACAGTCACCTTACCAGTGAAAAGACCCTGCCCCGCAAATTGCAGGAGGCCGTTCTGGCTTATCAGCTTGAGCAGATGTATGAAAAGGATGAGATACTGGAAATGTATCTTAATTATATTTATTTTGGCAATCGTGCGTATGGCATAGAATCGGCTGCGCAAACCTATTTCAACAAGGGCGCGGCTGAATTGACTCTGGCCGAAGCGGCGCTGCTGGCGGGCGTTATTAAATCGCCGTCCCAATATGCGCCTCATATAAAGCCGGAAAACGCCGTTAAAAGAAGGAACCTTGTTTTAGGGCTTATGTGTGAATATGGGTATATAACAGAGGAGGAGCGGGATAATGCGCGCGAGGAGGAATTAGTGCTGCATGAAAATCCGGCATATGAAATTTCTTACGGCTTTTATATTGATATGCTGCTTGAAGAGAGCGCCCAGGCGCTGGATATGGAAATAGAAGAATTGCTTTGCAGCGGCTACTCTATATATGCAAATTTGGATTCCTCTTTGCAGGGTTATCTTGAAGAGGTGTATGCCGACGACTCCAATTTTCCTGAAGCAGAAGGGGACATAAAACCGCAGAGCGCAGCTGTTGTTCTGGATAATAAGACGGGCGGTATAGTTGCGGTTATGGGGGGACGGAGTTATGATACCCGCTTTTGCCTTAATCGCGCATATATGATGAAGCGTTCGCCCGGCTCTACTATAAAGCCCATTATGGTATATGCGCCTGCGTTTGAAAAGGGCATTTTGAGTCCGGCCTCCATTTTAATTGATGAGCGCAAGAGCTTTGACGGCTATTCCCCCAGAAATTTTAACGACAAATATTATGGCAGTATAACCGTCAGAGAAGCGTTGATAAAATCTTTAAATGTTCCGGCGGTTGAGACGCTGGAAATGGTGGGAATAGACGAGGCCAAGGAATATGCCTCAAATCTGGGCATTCCGTTTGATGAGCAGGATAAAAATCTTGCGCTGGCTTTAGGCGGGTTTACTTACGGCATTTCCCCTCTGGATTTAGCCGGGGCATATCAGGCGCTGGGAAATAACGGCATACAGCTGGATACAAGCTGCATAATAAAAATCTGCGATGAAAACGGCGAGGAAATTTATGAGCCGCCCAGGAATGCGCATCAGGCCATTAGCCGGGAAACTGCCTTTATGCTGAGCGATATATTGGAAGACGCCGCCGAATACGGAAGTACTGCTATTAATTTGAATCTATCATTCCCCGTCAGCGTCAAAACAGGTACTGTAGGCTATACTGGTGCGGATGGATATTCAGACGCCTGGACGGCTGCTTATAATCTTGATTATACAATAGTAGTTTGGCTGGGTTATGATAAAACTACGCCTGAACAATACCTTAAAAACGGGATAACGGGCAGCACATATCCGGCCAGGATTGCAGGCAAGCTGTTTAATTATTTATACAGCGGCAAGCAGGCTCCGGAGTTTACGGTTCCGGAAACAGTTGTTAGTATGGATATAGATATGCTGACCCTGAAAAATGACGGAGTAATAACCTGCGCCACCAAAGATACGCCCGAAATATACCGCATGACCGATTATTTTAATATAAAATATGCGCCTACCCAAGCTTCGCAGTATTGGACGGAGCCTAATCCGCCTGAAGAATTATCCTGTTATCTCAATGAACTGCGCCAGCCGGTTATATCCTTTAATGCTGAGGAGTCTTATGTTAAATATAAACTTTATCGGATAGACAAGGATTCCCATACGCTTATAGGCTGGGCTATGGGCGAAAGCGGAGAAGCTTTGAATATAATTGACACTGCGGCCGAGCCGGGAGAGCATAGTTATTATATTCTGCCGGAGCATAACGACGCTTATAGGCACGGGACTGCTCTTACGGGTAAGATAAGTCAAATAGTAACAATAACCGTTCCTTAATCTATATAAGCTGTGATTTAAGGGTTGTTAAATTATATAAAAGGGATGAGTTTTATTTTCATCCTTCAGACTGTCAATAAACCTGAAATTTAAATTTTTTGCGGCGTATAGCCGCATTTTTGCTTTCCTCCGACAGTTGCTGCGGGCAAGCCGCTTATAAGCGGGTTGCCAAGGACGCTATGGGTATCAGCGGGAACAGAATGCAGTCCGAAAATCTTTGATGCCCAAGCGAACGGCGTTCCCGACTAAAAGCATACCAGCTTTTTCGGCACGCTCAAGAGGTGAATTATTTTCATCCCTCTTTGCTGAATAATAAAGAATTAATTTTTCAGCATGCAGTAAAGCTCATAAATATTATCGCATATAAGGGTGGCTTTAATATCATCTTCCTGCGCCTGCTGCCGGGTTGTAACTCCTGAAAGGACTAAAATTGTATCCATGCCGGCATTTATACCGCAGGCTATGTCAGTGCTGAGCCTGTCTCCTATAAAAACTGCTTCCTCCACTCCTGTTCCGGCTTCCCGCATTGCCATTTGAGCCATTAAAGGTGCCGGTTTGCCTATAACTTTAGGGCGCTTACCGGTCGCCATATAGAGCATCTCGCATAATGCGCCGCAGTCGGGCACGTTAATTCCATCCATAGGACACATAAGATCGGGATGCGTCGCTATGTATTCTGCGCCGCTTTCTATAACCCGGCATGCGTATTCAATCTTTTGGAAGGTAAGCTGGGTATCAAAGCCGACTACGATGCAGTTGGTTTCAGGATAAGGCTGGTCTCTGACATCCAGACCGCATGCGCGCAATTCGTTTTTCATCCCCTCAGTTCCCAGTCCGTATATAACCCTGTCTTTTTTTGTGCTTGAAAGATAATGAGCGGTAGCCTGCAGAGAGGTCATAAATTCTCTTTTTTCCGCTTCTATATTCATGTTCCTTAGCTTTTTAACATATTCTTCCACTCCTTTGGAGGAGTTATTTGTTAAAAACATATATCGTGAACCGGAATCCTTTATATAATTTAAAAACTCTCTGGCTCCTTTAAAAAGCCTGTCTCCCAAGTAAATGGTACCATCCATATCAAGCAAAAACAGCTTTTTCTTTTTTAAATCCATCCCAATCCCCTATTCTGTTTAAGTAACAGCAAATTATGCCGCTAATATAGTATTTTAATATAACAAATAATTTGCGTCAAATGATAAATTTCATTTGACAATAAGATAACTTGCCTGTATAATGTGTACGTTGCCTGGGGGTGTAGCTCAACTGGTAGAGCGCTTGAATGGCATTCAAGAGGTAAGGGGTTCGACCCCCCTCATCTCCACCAAACGTGTATTGGACGAACACTTACTTCTTTAGCGGCGGCTTTGCCGTAAAGGTGATGCTCTAATACGAAACAGAAACCGCCATCTTAGATTAGGTTCTAAGGTGGCGGTTTTACATATAAGCAAGTCATTTGAAAATCAAGCCAATATCTGTAGTAATAAAATACAGAATAGTATTGAGTGTACACGAAATAAGGAGAACTATTTATGTGGGAAAATATTGATATTGATAGGCATTACACGGGAGTGTTTCAAATTTTAGATGAACCAATATCGGGAGAATTGATTTATAATAAGCAAAATGGTACTATACTTTTAAGTCTAATAAAGGAAGTAAACTCGAAATCATTTTTCGGAAAAAGTTATGGCACACAACCGATTATTACCGGCAAGCTGAACACAGGTGCGGTAGTGACTCTTTTTAACAATCGGTGCAGTAACAACCATATACAAGCGTTTAGCAATCAGCACCTTGTTTTTGTTTCTGAATATATGATTTGGTCAAATTCCGAAAGCATTTATTCAACGTATAACAAAATGGTATGCACTCTTAAAAATGCATACCAGTGGAGTTCATTTTCTGCATTTGAAGAAAATGAAACAGGTATTAAGGCGAAAGATACTGTGGATAAAAAACATACAATTGGTTCGGCGCAAAAATAACGTTTTACGGTTATCTAATCAGGAAAAAGGATACCTTCTTGATACCTGCCTGTCAGCACAAGATACATTCAAAACTTATTTGGATTACTTTAGAATACACTATTAGGATAAAGTGTATAAAAGTTATAATTGATGGGATTATAAATTTTTATGCAGTAGATATGGAAACAAAGATTGTCTCGATTGCAAGTATTATTATGATGATAGTGATTGTTGAGGACGCAAACTTAATCAAAAAAATATAGATGATAAATATGTCATCTACCAAGCCAGTTCATACAAAAACAATAGTATTTGTGATTATAATGGAGAAGATAATGGATGAGAGATACTAATAAAAATATAATAAGTGAGCATAAAAAATGTTCGAATTTACTTAATAAATTAAAATCACTCGAATCTTTTTTGGATGATTTCAATTCTCTGATTTGTGGTCGTGATAACATTGTTTGCAAGAACTATGCTTTTTCACTGCAAATCATCTTGGAGACTTGCACCTTCAGAATGCAATTTTTATAGTTCATTATCGATATTGGAAATATCTTTAAGAATTACATTTCCCATATAATTATACTTCTATTTTAGCATTCTGAAGTAAAGTAAATTAATCGATAACAATTACTTCCAGTTCACCTGCAATATGGCCTGTTTTGGAATTACCATTAACACTACCAGTTGAAGTAGAGCCGGATAGCATAGATCCCTTGTAGTTGGCTCTGCCATACCCCATAATTCCACCAACATAATTTTTTCCTGCTATGTTACAACTATTATTGGAATCATATATTGTCTGCCTATAGGTCTTCACGTGTTAAAACACTGCCTGTGCCAACCAATTTCACAAGGAGTTTTCGAGCATCCGAGATGCGGATGTTCATACTACCGCGCGCGCCGATATCGATATGCATACTTGTGATCGGATCAATCAGCCTGATTCTGCTGGGAGTGCCCCACTTATATCCCAAGTGAGTTACAAGATTTACAAAATATATTTCAGAATGGAATATGGTATCAATTTCGGCATCCGAAGGAAGCTTTACGGTATCCCCAATTAACGGCAGGGATTTGGTGTTTAATGTATAAGCGCCCGAAGGAAATGTATCCATTGCAATTCCATCACGAAAAAATACAGCGACCTGAGATTCATGAACAATCAACTGAGAACCTGCGTTAAAATCCTCGATAGGATGTTTCCAAATCAAAGTGTCGTTGTTACCTTCGTACTTTATGACGCTGATAAGATTACTCTCGGTTGCTTTTTGTTTTTGTATCACCTTTGAAACATCAATTTTAGCATCGCAGATAAGACAAGAAATCTCAACGCTGTTACTGTTTGGCTTTTTGACATTTAATTCGCAAGTACATTGCGGACAGCGAATTTTAACAAGATTATTTATGTCATCGCGAGTATGTACAGGTTTCTTACATACAGGGCAATTTGCCTTATCACCTTTTCTTGCATCAACAACGATTTTATTTCTACAGTGAGGGTATTCATTGGTTACAAGACTAGTACGTTTTTTCTTTCTCGCTTTTTTTGTACAGATCAAGATAAACACAAATATTCCGCTCTGATTTTATATTTATTTAAAGATTAGGCAAAAAAGTCTTGACAAATACAGATGCGCCCATTATGATATACTTAAAAAATAAACTATCAAAAGACTTGGCCTTTTAAAAAAGAAGACAAAATCATATAGTTGCGTGATCGAGTGTCATAAAAAACATATTATTATACTGTAGTTTATTTTGATATATGAAATAATTCTTTAAAAGAGTTATGTGTAGTATAAAGCAAGAAAACAAAACTAATAAGTTTGGCATTATTATGTTGGTTCGGTTACGGACTAACATAATGGTGTGCTTTTTTGTGTTTAAAAATTACTTGCTGTTTTAGTTACTCAAGAGTGATGCTTAGGCAGCTTCGCAGCGTGCAGAGGTAGCGGGAAGCAGGATGGGTTCGCAGTATTATATGTGAGGAGAACGGTATGTGGATGCAATTGAATGTATAAAGACAAGGCGCAGCGTTCGGCGCTATACCGATCAGCCGATTGACAAACAGGCAATACATCAAATTCTTGAAGCCGGCATCAGCGCTCCGTCCGGTAAAAACGGTCAGCCATGGAAATTCAAAGTTGTAACCGATAAAGAATTGATAAACAACATATCTGATTTATCGATTCATGGTTCATGGATGAAAACGGCACCGCTGATTATTGTGATATTTCTTGATAACGCCTGTTCATATGACCGACTGAAAGATATTCAATCCTGTGGAGCGGTTATGCAAAATATGATGTTAACCGCACACTCTCTTGATATCGGAAGCTGTTGGATTGGCGAAATACTGCCTAAGTCAAAAGAAGTAAAGCAAGTTTTGAAACTTAATGATGAAAGCCTTGAACTCATGGGAATTGTACTATTCGGACATAAATCGAGCCGAATGATTGATCCGGGGCGAAAGAGAATTGAATCGTTTCTGTTGTAACGGCGGTATGGTATGAGCAGAATTGCTTTGATTGGCGAGAACTCTATTGAATATGTAAGTACACTGCTTGATATATGGAATTCTGGAGATTGCGCAGTATTGATAGACTGGCGGATACCGATTCAGACTGCAGTAGAAATGATGAATGAAGCCGAAGTGCATGTCTGTTACATCGAGAAAAAATATTACGGCAAAGTTTCCGGCGCGCGGTCTCAATGCATTACATTAAGTATAGTTTATTACCTATTCCGCTTTTCAATTTTCAAATGTTAATAATAAGTGAAAGCGTGGCGAAATAATGAAGGATAAAATAAATCATTTCCTTAAAGCCGAATGGTTTTGCCTAAAACAGATTTTTAAAACAGATTTTTTAAACAGCTTGTTTTTTTTAATTATTACCGGGATAAAATATGCAATTCCGCTTATCAGCGTGTGGTTATGGAAAATAATACTTGATGAATTGACCTTAATCTACCAAACAAAAGCAGCAAGCAATGATATATGGATATATCTCGGAATATATCTTGTGATTCAAATGTTTTCGTCTGTCATTGTTCAAGTGAACTCAGTTATTTACGCAAAAGTAAGGCGAAAAGCATCATATGAGCTTGACATGGCAATCATGCGGAAGATGGCGCAAATTGATTCCGCTTTCTTTGACGATCCGGAAAACAAGGATGTAACAGAAGCGGCACGGACAAGCGAAGGATATATCGCACTTAATATGCCGTGGGCGATTGATACGATTATCCGGATCATTACCTTTATTTCGGGTCTTGTTATGTTTCTTTCCTATGACTGGATTGTCGGGTTAATTTACATTGCAACCTATATTCCCGGTGCAATTGTCTCATATAAGCACAAAGAAAAGGTCGACCAGTGGTCCATTGACAATATACCCGAAGCAAGAAAGAAAGACTACTACAAAATACTTTTAACCGGTAGTTTTGCCGCAAAAGATTTGCGTCTTTACAATCTTGCGGAGCATTTCAAACAGAAGTATAACGAATTATGGGACAAAATCAGAAGTGGGCGTGAAAAACTGTTTGCGAAAGGCTCAGTTGCCTCATTTTTGGCTTCACTCCTCACATACAGCGGTATTGTTGTGATTATTTTATTATCTGTTCGCTCGATTTTGCTTGGCAGCATGGCAATTGGTACGCTTGCGCTGTATATCGGATTGGCACAGACTTCGGGTGAGAATTTCGGAAATATTATTGACGATATCGCCTGCCAGATTGAAATTACCATTCCTCACGTTATTTGTTATATTGACTTTTTGAAATATGAAAATGTAATAAAAGATGATGGAAAAGAACCTATCCCAATTAATCCGGAGATAGAATTCCGTGATGTATATTTTAAGTATCCCGGCAATGAAGAATATACTTTGAAAAACCTGAATTTCAAGATCAGCGGCGGTAAAAAAATCGCTCTTATATGAGTTAACGGAGCCGGAAAAACAACGATTATCAAGTTGTTGCTTCGCTTTTACGAGCCGGAATCGGGCGAAATACTGCTTGCCGGAAAAAATATCCGCAGCTATCCGCTTTGTGAAGTTCATAAAATGTTCGGTGTATGTTTTCAGGATGTCAGTCATTATTCGCTTACGTTTCGTGAGAATATTGCAATATCAGATATTGGCAGGAAGGATGATACAGATTCCGTCAAAGAGTCGGCAAAAGCATCCGGAGCCGATAAAATGATTGCTGATCTTGAGGAAGGTCTTGAAACCGATATGACAAGACAATTTAATGATAAAGGAGCGGAATTATCTGGCGGGCAGTGGCAAAAGGTAGCAATTTCACGAGCTTTTTTCCGGAAGTCGCAATTTATCATCCTTGATGAACCGTCGTCGGCGCTTGACCCGGAAGCGGAGGAATATATTTTCTCATCCTTCAAACGGCTATGCCGTGATAAAGGCGGTATACTTATTTCACACCGGCTTTCCGGCGTTATGATGGTTGATGAAATCATACTGCTCGACAATGGTACAGTCATAGAATCTGGTACTCACACCGAACTTATAAACAAAAACGGCAAGTATGCGGAAATGTACCATATGCAGTCGGAAAAATATAAGGAAGGTGCCGAGAATGCATAAGATAAAAGAATATTTCAAAAATATCGGCTATGCCTCGAAAATCATCTTTGCCGCATCAAAAAAATATTTTATATTAAAGTTGCTCCTGTCGCTTTTTTCGTCGGTGCTTCCATATCTTCCGCTGTTTCTGTGGCGTGAACTGATAAACGCATTGATGGAGTCAATCGGCGGGAATGCCGAGCCTTTGCTTCAAAAAATATGGTTGTTAGCGGTGTTGTATTGTGCGGTAATGCTTATTCAAAAATTACTTGATACAATATCGGATTTCGTATCATTTAAATACAACGATGCTATCAATTACTATCTCGACAATTTGATGATTGATAAGGTGTCAGCAACAGACCTTGCTTTCTTTGATTCGAGTGACCTAAACGATAAACTCAACAATTCATGGTCGCTGATCTATTCGACAAAACTTATGGTTACTTTTGTTTTTGATATGCTTCAAAGGGCAATCAGACTGGTGATTTCATTTTCGCTTATGCTAACGCTTAGCTTATGGCTGATTCCGGTTGTTATATTATTGTGTATTCCCTCCGTAATCGGTGATAAGAAAATCAATGATATAGATTATCGGTTTGAAAAAGAGTATGCAAAATCTCGGCGAAAGTTGGAATATTATAAAAATTTATTCTTTGAAGGAACAAGGTCAGAAACACGGTTATATCATTTGAGTGATTATTTTTCTTCTCTCTATCAATCAACGTGGAAATATTTGGAGGATGCGATTCATGCGAAAAGTATTAAAGTGTGCCTTATCAATATAGTCTCACTTATTCTTTTAACAGTCAACGAAATAATAGTTTACATTCTTTCTATAGCAAATCTTATTGCAGGAAAAATTGAAGTCGGTGATGTGGCTTACTATGTTTCACTCTTGACACAGTTCAGAGGTGATTTCACATCGTTATGTTATCGCGTCAATATGTTCGGCAAAAACTCCAAAGAGCTGAACGATGTCCGTTCGTTTGTCGAAATGAAGCCATTGCTTGAAAAAAGCGGGACAAAAACGCCGTCAAAGAATCCGAGGATTGAATTTAAGAATGTATCATTCCGTTACCCGAACGCGGAGAACGATGTACTCAGTCATTGCTCTTTTATGATCAATCCCGGTGAAGTCGTTGGGCTTGTCGGCTTGAACGGAAGCGGAAAAAGTACGATCGTCAAGCTGCTCTGTCGTTTCTATGATCCGACAGACGGACAAATCTTGATAGACGGTATTGATAATAAGGAGTTCGATATTGTAAAGCTGCGTGCGCTGTTCGGTGTGCTGTTTCAGGATTTCGTTACATACAGTTTCAGTCTGCGTGAAAATGTGGCTCTATCTGATTTATCAAGAATAAGTGAAAGTGAGGCTATAAAAAAGGCTTGTGATGACAGTAATGCAAGCGATTTTGTTAACGGTTGGGAGAATGGCATTGACGAAGTCCTTACACGCCGTTTTGACAAACAAGGTAAAGAACTGTCCGGCGGTCAGTGGCAGCGTGTTTCACTTGCCCGCGCATTCTTTCGTAATGCGCCTGTTATACTGCTCGACGAACCGTCCGCCGCGCTTGACCCCATAGCCGAACATCAGATTTTTGAGGACTTTGCGAATATATCACAGAATAAGAGCGCGGTTTTGATTTCCCACCGCTTGTCAAGTATTACGCTTTCGGACAAAATTCTTGTTCTGGAAGACGGCCATATTATCGAACAAGGCTCACATAAGGACTTGCTTGAACAAAATGGCCGATATGCGCACCTGTTCAATTTACAGGCAAGCAAGTATATGTAATAATAACCTACAGTATACTGCAAAAACACCTAATTTCACCCTTTCGCCATACTGCGAGCTTATTTATGATATAAGTTGAACAAGAAGGAAAACATAGAAGGAAAACTTAACATGAAATTGCCAATTAATACACATCCGTTGCTGTTGGCACGGGATCCTGAGGCATATATTTTTGCGATGATGACGGCGAAGGATGAAAAAGCATTGCCGTTTCTTTTATCGCGATTCATTTCTGTTGCCGCATACAACGATACAAGCAAAACGGAGGCTGTCGTCGGTTACAATAATAATTATGTGGATTACTACCTGTGGCGCAGTGGCAAGCTTAGGTTGGACACCGTGCAGATACCCAATGACGTGGCTTATGACGGGCTCGCGGTTAACATAATAAAGAGTCTGCTGGATACAGGAGAGTATGTCATAGGTATTTGGAATGAGCAGTATGTTCCGTGTAAGCGGTCGTATATGAACAATTATATGGCAGCGGATTTTTTACTGTATGGCTATGATGATAAGGCACAACAGTTTAACAACTTTGGCTGGAACGGCGGCGGACTTACTGAGTTTACTGTTTCATATGATATTATGAGCAAAGCACTGCCGCTTAAAGATCCGCCGATGCATTTGCTTTGGGGAGCAAGCGTCGCAGATGCCGATAGCTCTTTTGATGTAGTTAATACAGCAGCCGAGCTACGCGAGTTTGTGTCCGCAAACGGAAGCAATCACGACAGCTGCGCTTTCGGATATAAAGCAATCGAGTATCTGGCGCATGATGTCCGCACGCGGCAAAAGGCTATTGGGTGTATAGACAAACGCGAAATGCTGTTTTTACAAGAGCTTGTGGCGCTTATGAGAATCAGGATAGACTATCTGATAAGTAACGGTATAATAAACAATTCCGAATTGTTGTCCAAGGCGTTGCGTGCAGAACAAGACGCTTGTAACATATCATGCATGGGAGATCAGAACAAGTATAATGAAGCTGCAAAAGCTATTATGTTATTGTCACAAAGCATGAAAGATATTGCACAAAGCCTGCTTATAGAATTGGAGGGCAATCATGCGGCTGCCGTTTAACAATAATACGCAGATTAATACATATCAGCCGGAAGCGTTTATCAGTGGAATTATACTTGCCCAAGACAATCGAGATATGCCGTATATCCTGTCAAACTACATTCGCACTGTTCATTATATTGATTCTCCTATGTAGACGGGGAGCTTATACTTATGGCAAAACTCGGATATCTCATTATAGCTGTTTCGCAAATCAGAACTTGGCCTTATTGAAGGCATAAAACTTCACCTCTAAAAATTATTTTAGTATGTCAAGCCCTAAGCATAAACAAAAGCGAGCCTTTTACAGGGGCAAATCCTTGCACGTTCTGATAGCAGTAAATAATATGGAAGCAATAGGCTGCATTGGAATGCGGGCCAATTACTAAGCTAAATTTATAATAACAAAATATCTATATCAGGTTAAATGTTTTTTCTATAAATATTTACATTATAATTGGTTCCCATCCTTATATATGCAAATAATACTTCTGCGACAAAAATTGATAGCTGCTGAATGACGGTTATATTATACTTTGAATCAGCAGAATAATAAAAAATAAGGAGCGTTAAAATAACGCTCCTTACAAAAAATTTAGTTTTTGACCAGCCTATATCGGTATTCGTCCTCTTTTTTGCCGCTATGGGGAACATTATAGGTCAATTCGTATGTACAGCTGTCCGCATCGTACCAAGCCTGCCAGTAATCGTTGCCTGTAACTGATTGGTCAACTTTTTGCCATTGACCGTCAATAAATTTTTCCAGGCTGTAGCCTGAATAGTGCTTTACGTTGGTAAAGGTCAGAGGCACATACCCCATGCCTCCTTTGACGGTTATCTCCGCAATGGCTGCTCCGCTTTCCTGTTCTTCTATACAGCTTATATATACGGGCGGATTCTTTTCCACCCTGCCAGTCTGAGCGGTTACGGTATATTTAGCGCCGACGGCATAAGCGTAAGCGGGCTTGCTTGTATTAAAATCTTCGGCCGGCATGCTGTTTATAATTTCGCTGGGGCCGTAATAATCGCTTTTGCTGACAGGCATATTTAAAAATTCTACCGTTCCCTCTACGGTACTGCCCTTTAAGATGGTATTTCCCACCTCATTGGGCGGACTCAATTCCACGGCTATGCAGGGTATATTGCCGTTCATAGTGTGATAAAAGCTCAGGCTGGGCTTTGTATAGGTATTTCCGTTGAGATTGGCTGTGTAAGAGATTACATTGAGCATTCTGTTAGCGCCGGGTGTGGCTTTATACAGTACCGGCTCATAGCCCATAAAAGCTACCCAAAGCCCTTCTCCCGGGACATCTATGCGCTGCATTTTGTTTTCCTCTCCGATATAACGGGCTTCATCCAGAACGGGCAGCGGGAAATCTCCCGAATAGGTGTCCTGCCCAATAGTGAGCTCAACGCTTCCGCCGTCATTGCCTACGGCCATTGAGCCGTAATGATTGTCATTATAATCATCCCCGCCGAATTGGTAAAATGCCAGCCGGTCAAAGGTAACGTCCTCTAAAAAAGTATATTTAAAGGTATGGTAAGCGCGGGAAACGTCGTCTGTACGGGGCAGATTGGCCGTGAGTTCAAATTGTATTTTTCCGTCCGACGTAAGGCCGCGGTAAATAACTTCGGTAAGATTGGGCCCCTGCTTGCGGAATTGGGTGCGCACCCGCTTATATGAGAGCATTCTTTCACCGGCATAACGGGTATATACCAGGAAATTTCCGCCGCCTACATTTTCCGTCCAGTTATATTTCCCTCCGTAAATAGATGTCACCAGCAGGGGGCGAATATCAGTAATGAAACCGCGGTTATGAGTCATTTCGGCGTCATAGCAGAAGGATTCGCCAAAAGAACCTATGGAGCTGGATTCCCATTGCTGGTAATTGCCGCCCCAGCCGGCCAGACAAAGCTGAGAATGGCTGGCAGCAAAAACCCCGCCCCATTTTGCATAGGTCATGGTAAATTCATAGGTTACGCTGCTTTCGGCGGGAACCTCAAGATAGGTATAGCCGTGGAACCATGTGCCTGCAAGATAGCATTTGGGGTCGTCAGGCTGATAATTGACAGGCTCGTGCCAATTCTTGCTTAATTGCACCTGCACTCCTATGGGCTCCCCTGTTTCGGCGTCCCTCAAAAACGGAGAACACCCTAAGACCCCAAGACGGTTGGTTTTTAAAAACTGCACGGGAATTTTTACGGCATTTTCGGATGGATTCTCTATGGTGAATTTCAGACGATCCATTTCGTCCAGGCGTTCTTCCCGGTTAAAATCAGCTCCCATGTAGGTTAGCATATTATTTAAGGAAAAGCTTAAATACCCCTTTGTACTAAATTCAACCTTCTGTTCCCTGCCGTTTTTGGGGTGGATTTGCACTGCCGAGCCAATTACTGCGCTGTTTTGGTAGTATTCCTGTGCGTTGTCAAGAGAAGCGGAAAGAGAAGGGATAACTATTACATTCATGCCGGTAAAATCAGCTTTGACCAGTTCCAGCTCCGACATTGTAAAAATAATTGTCTTGGATTCGCTTTCCAGGCTCATGGAAGCGCCCGCTTGCTCGGGCAGCACAAAAGTCAGGCCGCCGCCGTTTGCTTCTTTTGCTGAAATTATTTTGCCGTCCGCGCTTTGCTCAAACGAGGAAAAGCTGTCTCCTAAGGATATGGAATAAGTTATGGACGTATCGTGCGCCTCGCCTGTCCTGCTCCAGAGATAAAAGCCCAGGGAAAAATATTTCGGCATGGCCGCAATTTCCACTCTGCCTGAAATATCCGATACATCGGCAAATACAAGGTTCATGATATCTATACACTGCATATAGCGGCCTGATTCTATAATGCGCGAAACGGCCGTACCGTCGTCGTCTATGGGGAAAATACCCCTCAGTTCTTTTTCCTGGCCGTCCAAAGTAATTTTATAATCCATTTTATTTATAGCGCTTAAAGAATCAATAAGCGTATTATCCTGAACGGCAGCCTCAGTCTGAGTTATTTCCTGGGCTATGGCGCCCGCTTTGCTGATTCTGCCCTTCGTCGGCTCTATTGCAAGCCCGTAATAACCAGTCTGAATATTAAGCTGAGTGCCTCCGGCCATAGCTGCAAAGCCATCTTTCCACCACATATAGGAATAGTCGCGTACATCTGGCTGCTGCACATATTCATTTACCGGAGAAATAATTATTTTATCTGCATTAGTCTGCATGGAAGAGGCGGATTGGGTGCCGGCCGGAGGAACGGCCGGTTCTGTGCAGCCGGCCAGATGAAGCCCGCACAGTGCGCATAAGGCTATTTTGAGAATTTTATGCCCTTTTTTCATGTAGTTTCTCCTTTTATCTGTCTGGACCATCAATCAGAGCACAATGTGTTCTGCTAAGCATGCCCGCTGCGTCCGCTTTGCTATAATACCAGCCTGAAGGTATCCAAGTATCCGCGCCTGCACGTCTGGCTGATGCGGGTATTCTCCATAAAAATCTTCTGCCGTAAAGGAGGGCTGTTTTTGGGCCTTGCAGGGCGGCGGAATGCTGAAGTATAACACAGCGGTTCCTCTTCATAGAGGTTTTTTGGGCCTTGCAGAGCGGCGGGATGCTGAAGTATAACACAGCAATTCTTCTTCATAGAGGGTTTTTGGGCTCTGCAGGGCGGCGGAATGCTGAAGTATAACACAGCGATTCCCCTCTTTATAGAGGTTTTTGGGCCTTGCAGAGCGGCGGAATGCTGAAATATAACACAGCGGTTCCCCTCTTTATAGAGGTTTTTTGGGCCTTGCAGGGCGGCGGGATGCTGAAATATAACACAGCAATTCTTCTTCATAGTGGGTTTTTGAGCTTTGCAGGGCGGCGGGATGCTGAAATATAACACAGCGGTTCCTCTTCATAGAGGTTTTTTGGGCCTTGCAGAGCGGCGGAATGCTGAAATGCCGGAAGTATTTCACAAAAGCAAAAAGCAGCCCGGAAAAACGCTCACATGCGGCGCGGCGTACTTTAATTGTATGGCCGATACATTTTATATGATAAGAGCTGGGAAATAAAAAGGGCGCGGATTTATTGCGCGCAGCCTGCAAACAGGATAATAAAAATACCTGCTGCATTCTGTTCCAAACTGCTGCTTCTATCCGCGCCGCGTCAATAAAATACTATATGCTTTAATTTGTTTTAAGCAGCGCTTTGCTTTTAAGCAAGAACATTTTGAGCATCCTTAAGCGTATTATTAAGCACATCTTTTATTGAAGCAAAGAATACTGCCGGCGTCATAGAACCGTCTATAAACGCTTCATTATAGGAAAGATAAAGGTTAGCGAGGCATAATTGGCTGCCGTCCACATCAAAGGTGGGCGCATTCCAATATACAATGAAGGGCTGGGTGACGGTTTTGGATTTCAGCTGCTTAAGCACTTCCACCGACTGTTCATCGCAGGAAACGCTTGTTGCATCCAGTTCAAAGGAAGCCATATTTTCTTCGCTGCTGGCTGCATATCTGGGCACGCAGTACTCGCTTAACACCTGCACTGAACCGGCGGGATTAGAAGTGCCTTTAAAAACGCAGTAGGGCACGAACCAGTCGCGGATGGAAACGTAATCTTCGGCCTGCGGGCCTTTGGGCACCATTATTATGCCGTATTCCGGATAATTGCCCGCCGCTACCATCTTATTAGCGCGGTTGACGTATGTGGTCATTAACGCGACTTTCCCTTCGCGGAATTTAACGTCTTCAAAATCCCAGCATTGAGCAAACATCACGTTCTGCTTGCCTAATTTTATGAAGAAGTCCCAGGCTTCCAGCGCGTTGGCCGAATCTCCGGAAAACTGATAATAGCTTTTGCCCGTGTCCGGGTCTTCAACCTGAGATAGAATAGCTGCATTGTTGCTGGCCGTCAGATCCCACATAAAGAAATTGTTTTCGCCTATATGTATGCCGTAAATTTCATTGTCCAAATCGGTACAGGCAACGGCAATTTCCTCTAATTTGTCCCAGGTCCATGTGCCATTGTTATACATTTCATACATATCCTCGTCTGAATAGCCGTGCTGCTCCAGGATAGCCTTGTTAAAGAAGGTTACATGGCTTAAGGATACTTCGTCAAACCCTTCGGTGTTAGGCACTGAAAAATACAGCGAGCCGTCAAAAGTAGTAATTTCCTGGCTGGAAAGGTCGAACCAATCGGGGTCGCTGAAATCCGCATATTCACTGTAGCTGCTTAAAGGCTCCAGGATACTTCCGGCCATTTGATAGTAGTAATAATGATTGTAAATGGTAAACGGACCGCCGGCATTGAAGATATCGGCTAAAGGATTGCCCGAATATGCCGCCTGGGCAAAGGCTGTTGCCCAGTCTCCGCCCCCCTGGACATATTCTATGGTTATTCCGTATTTATTCTGGTAATCATTGCGCCTGTTTATGGCGAAATCCCTGCGTCCCTCGTCTGTTTCGGAGGCGAAGGGGTCGTTTGAATCAGTTGTGGAGACAGTAAAATAACGGTAGGTTTCGCCTTCTTTTACGGCGTTTTTTAATTCGCTGCTGCGCGGGCGGAGATAAGCCGACTGCGCGGCCGGAGAAGCGCTTGCGTCCGAACTGCCGTCAGGCGCGGGAGTAGCGGTAGCGCCGGCGCCGGTATCCCCGCAGCCTGACAGAAAGCCAAGGCAGAATATAATGCAAAGGACGCATATGATTAATTTACAGCCACTCTTCATAATTTATCTCCCCTATCTCTTTTTACGGATAAAGGTAACTCCGCCTAAGCCGGCAACAGCAGCAGCGGCGTAAGAAAGCACGCTTAAATCGCCCTCTTCCCTGGACGGCTCCTTATTATCGTCTTCATTGCCGCCTTCTTCCGGTGTTTCTGTTTCAGGCGTATATTCGCCGCTGTAGGCGTATATTTCGCCGTAAGCTACATCGCTGCCGAAGCCCACGCTGAAAATGAGGGTTTGAACCGTCAGGCTGGAAGTGTCAAATGGAGCGGCGTTTGCATCGTTAGTGATAAAGTTGTCATAGGGAAAATAAATATAGCCTTTAAAATTAGCGGGAACAGTTATTGCCGACTGGTTGTTGTCAGTCAGGTAAAAAGTAGTTGCGCTTGTTACTTTGCCGTCTTTATCCGCGAGATAAACTGTTTTGTTTTCGGCCAGAATATGATTTAAGCCTGTGTCGGCGTTAAACCCGCAGCAAATTATTGCGTCGGCTTCTCCCGCTTCAACATAGAAGCCTAATCCGTCAGCGCTCTTTAAAATATTCATTTGCTCTTCGTTAAAGCTGGGAAAAGCTCCCCATACACCTTGAGTAATAATGACAAGGTCATTGCTGACCGTTACTTTTTGTGAAAAATCCGGTCCCCAGAAGCCTAAATCTCCAAAGGTTTTTTCTCCGTCTTCAAGATTGGTAAAATCCATCAGGGCAGTGGCTTGAATGCCGTTGGGCGTTACCGGGGCAGCCAGCGATACTGCGCCCAAAACCAGGGCCAGTACAGCAGCTGCCAGAATGATGAGACTCTTTTTCATTGTTTTCCTCCTGAAAAAATAATTTTTATTAATAAGGACACAGTCCTTATCAAGCATAATAATGTTAACTTAAAATGGGATTCCAGCGCTGGTATATAAGGGATAATACGGCTAAAAATAACTGGATTTGCGTCCAAACAAGCTGTATTGTATTGGCCGGTTCTCACGCCGTGTGCGGGACGGCACACGGCGTTTTTATGCCTTGCAGGGGCGTAAACAGCATATTTCCGGCTCCGCGGCTTCTGCCAGGGAATGTGCTTATTTTCACAGCAGCGGAGGAAGCGTGCCGGGAGTGCGGCGGCTGAGGCGCAGAGACCCGGCTATTTTCCTTATTCAGGCGCAGTATCTTTTGCGCATTAGCGCTGAATAAGCACGGTTAGTGCTGCTCAGGAAATAATCCGCCGCTAAGAAAAAGATATGCGTGTATCAATTATGTTTCAGGATCAGCCAGAGAAATATCATCTATTACTATGTAATCCGCTAATGAAGCATCATTAAATCTTATATCCAGGCTGATGGTGGTTACATTCTTTAATTCGTCCTGCGCAAGAGTAGTTCCCTCCCACCAAGGCACCTGCTGCTCTAGGGGATAATATACCCAGCCCGTAAAGCCGGACGGAATATCCAGGCTGGTATTGCCTGTGCCGTTGGTATTGTTTACGTCTGCCGCGTCTGAAGTAAATACCTGTTCTTCCTCCCCTGAAGAGGAGATAATTCTGGCTCCCTCCGGGTCAAGACAGCCGTTTTTTAACGGTTCGTCAATAACGAGCACTACCGCTATTGAAACGTCTGAATCCCCTTGATTATTGACCCAGAAACGCAAGTAGCCGTAATTTGGGGCCTGGCTGAAGCCTTGGGTTATATCCCCCGCCTGATTTTGGATCTGCATGGATATAACGCCGTGAGCGGGCGTATAATTTATATCTAAGCAAAGCCCTTTGCCCGACTGCACAGATTCCCCCTCTTCAAAAAGCACCGGGGGCGTCATAAAGTTGTATAAAGACAGGTCGAAAAATTCCAGTCCCTCATTTTCCTTTTCAAAGTCTACCAGCATGACGCCTGGGGAGACTTGCACAGCGCCGGTTTGGTTCTGCGGCGAGCCGGAAGAGGATGTATTAAGAGCGCCTGCCGTTTCAGACGCAGGGGCGCTCTGCAATATTTGGCTTGAAGCTGAAGGCGGGTTTTCATTGCTGCATGAAGTGAAAAGCATTGCTGTTATTAAGGACAAAATGACGAGCGGAATGAAGTGTTTTTTCATAAATGCTCTCCTTAATATTTTTTAATCTTTTCGTAGTATTATAGTTTGCTGAAAAGGCAAAGTCAATACTTTAGACAAAGAAATTTAAAAAAATATTAATTTTGATAACTCTTTTTTATTGATTTTTCAATCCTCACTTCTTATGCCCCAAAATTACCGTTTCATAGCCGAACGGAGGGAGCATTCGGCTGCCGGCGCTGACCTGGGAGGCGGAGAAAATTTCATAGCCGTCCTGGGGCAGATAATATTCTCCCCCTTCCCCGTTTCCGTTAATGGCGGTAACTATTTCATATTCGCCCGTTCTGAAAATAACTGTTGTGCCCTCTTTAGCCTTAAAGCGGTCGTCTATGCCTGCTTCATCTGCGTAATGCTCTATTATTCCGCGCCAAAGCGCTTGGCCTTCCTTTAAATTGATATTGGGCATAGCCCCCAGCAGTACTATTTTCCCCTTGCCGAGCTTTTTTTCGGTAATAAAGGAATAATCAGGAGTCAGGCCGCCTTTTATGCTGCCCACGCTTTCAGCCTCAACAGGCTCAAGAATGCAGCCGTGCAGAACCAGGGGAGCGGACATCCCTTTAAAGCAGCCCATTGCGCCTGTATTGCTCATGGGATAAAAATATTTTACCCTTACCCCTGCAAGCTCCTCAAGAGAGGAAAGGCAGCGGTCCGTATGAACTGTATGCTCTTTAGTACGGTAACCTGTCATTGGACCGATAATCCAAATGCCTCCGTTCTGCACAAATTCGCTTGCTTTGCAGATATATTCGTCTGAAACATAGGGCAGGAACGGGCTGATTAAAAGCTTATAGCCTTCCAGGGAAGCGTTTTCCCCTATAAGGTCCCTGTGCAGGCCCATGCATTCCAGGCTGCCGTGCAGCTTGAGCATCATTTCAAAATATCCTTCACCCTCCAAAAGGGGCTCGGTGAAAAAGAATAAGCGCGCCTGTTCAGAATACGTCATGGCCGCCTGGGGATGTTTGTGCCGGGTGCGCAGAAAATAGGGCTGGATGGTTTGCCGCATTTTTTCTACTCTTTTTACCTGCTCAAAACCAAGCTCAGGCTCACCCCAGGAGGAAATAAGGCTGCCGTGGGTTTGTTCCATTCCAGAGCGCTGCTGCCGGAAGAGCCAATAGGAAAAGCCGAAGGCGCCGCTGGCGTATGCGCCCAGCGCCTCAATCTCAAGAAAACCTTCCCTGTGCGGCCTTGTGGTCATCAATAAGTTTCCGGCGTAGCTGGGACTGGTCTCGCTGACAAAAAATTGGCCGTCCTGTTTCATGGCGCGGTAAAGGTCATAATCAAACAGCCATATATTATAGCCGTCATCCTGCGTATAGCCGTTCATTGAGGTGAAATCCAATCCTTCAAACAGAGCATGGGTATCCAGCGCGAAATTAGTATGTACGTCGTGAGTAATAGGCGCATTGCTGTATTTTCTTATCATGGCAGCCTGTTCATGGGCAAATTCGTTTACAGTTTCCCGCGAAAACTGCCTGTAATTCGTCATTAGGGAGGAATTGTGAATTACGGGAGGGTTCAGGGGCTGGACTACTTCCTCAAAGCTGTTATAGTATTCGCTCCAGATTTCAGTGCCCCAGGCCTGGTTTAAATTTTCAATAGCGCCGTATTTATCTTTGAGCCATTTGTGCCAGCGCTTGCGGCACTCACTGCATACGCATTCCCCTACCAGCGCTTTAAGCTCGTTATCCAGCTGCCAGGCTATAACGGCCGGGCTGCCGCTGAACGCCTTTGCCATAGCTTCTGTAATTTTCAGTCCGCGCTCCCGCAAATAGGGATTGTTGGTACAGACATGCTGCCGTGCGCCGTGAATGTATTTATTTCCGTATATGTCAGTTGCCAAACGCTCCGGATGATTATGAGTGAGCCATATGGGCGGCGTGGGCGTAGGAGTGCACATAATAGTATATATTCCTTCCTGATAGAGCCTGTTGGCTGTCTTAACAAAAAAGGATACGTCTATTTCGTCCGGCCTGGGCTCCATAAAGTGCCAAGCAAATTCACCCATTCTGACCAAATTTATGCCGCATTCCTTCATATAAGCGATATCCCTTTCAATTTCCTGTTCAGGCCAAAGCTCAGGATAATATGAGACGCAATGAAATAATTTTTCCATCTTCCTTTCCCCCTTTTATGGATTTTAATATATTTTAACCGTTTATACCCCCTGTTGGCAAGAGTAAATGCAGCCCGGACAGGTTAAATTTTATAACAATGTCTTTCTGCTTATTTTGAGATGTCTTGTTTGCCGGCATAAAAAAGCCTGGTTTCGATATAAAATTTATGTTTTTCCGTGCGGATACCCTAAATTGACAAGGGCATATACGGTCAGGACGGGGCTGTTTGAGTGTCCTGCTGTGTTGCTTTTCGCTCCGTGTACGCCCGGTACAC
>URYI01000009.1 GCA_900552055.1 uncultured Eubacteriales bacterium
ATTTTACCACTTTTTTGTAATCTTTTCTACTGCTTCGTCTTTGTGCGGTGTTGCCCTAATTTTCTGAATTATATCAGCCAAATGAATAGTGCTACATCCGTAAGACCTAATATGAAAATTGATTACCTTTTAGACTATCAATTATTTGTTCCTCCACTCCAACTTCAGCAATGGTTTGTAAATAAAGTAGAGCCTATGCGGTGTGCAATATCGCTGAATAACGACGAAATACTACAGTTAGAGGAACTTAAGAACGCTTTGCTTGCAACTATATCAAGCCGCTAAATTATCATTTTTAGGAGAACATGTTTATGAGTGAAATCATTAATTGGTGCAATAACAATGATGGCTTCGTTATGGCAATTTTAGCTATTTTAAGTTTGATTTTAAGTGCGGTTGCAATTATTGTATCAATAAAAACTGCTCATATGCCGTATAAAAAAGGATTGAAACTTGGGTCGTCTTACAACATATTATTTAGTCAGCATCCAATTACTTCTAAAGTAAACAGTCAGACGGTAGGAATGTCTATAACTGCTGTAAATATCGGCTCTAGAGACATCAATATTTCTTTTTTAGGATTAGCGGTAAAAGATAAGATGTTTTTTGGTAAAAAACAAAAGATGGTTGGAATTAATGAAGATATTGGCGGGAAAGGTATTATTCACCCTACAGAGCTTAATGAAGCTAATTATAATACCTCTGATTTAATTTTAGCATTCGATAAAATACCTAATGCTAAAGTTTATATGTATGCAACAGATACAGAAGGAAAAAGCTACTGCCACTTTATCGGAAAAGCAAAAAGTATCATTAGAAATTTATCAGTGTAAAATTTCTAAAAAGTAGGTGATTAGAGTATTGAACATTAATGAAAATATATTAGAACTATTTAAAGACTGGAATTTTTGGTTGTCATTAATAACCGGATTAACTGCAGTTATTGCCCTTGTACTAACTTTGATGCAGATTCGTTTAAGTAATAAACAAAGTCTTTTTGAAAGGCGATTAGAATGTTATCTTAAAATTGATGGATTGATGCAATTATATAAAGAAAATCAGAAATTACTTGAGGCTGAGCGAAAAGACGAACCGCTATTTGCAGTGGATTTGGAGTTTTTATGGCTTACTAATAACACTTATTTGGAAGAAGCAAGCGAAGCGATTAAAAAACCGTTAGAAAATCCGGAACACAAAAAATTTTTGGTAAAGCGTGAAGAACTGAAAAAGCTTTCGGCGGAAGCAGAACTTATTTTCAAAGGAAGATCGGCAAAAACTATCAGTTGTTTTATTTCTGATTACGAACAGTTACTCTTTAAAATGTATCAGTACCAAATTCTTTTAAATAATATGCGAAATTATTCCGAACAGTTCAAGGCGACATTAGAAATGGCTCAAAAAGGAGTTAATGAAACAGCTTATAGAGAAAAATTACTTCATGCTTATGCAAATATCAAAATGGCATATTTACAGGTATCTAAGAATCATGTAATGGAAAAACTTAAAAATCAAATAAAACTGTAACTTGAATAATTCACATGCGAAGGAGTGACCACAATGCCGAACTTTAACGAACACGCTTTAGAACTATCCATCATGGAGCTGTTCAAAGATGAAGGATATACCTACCTCGCAGGAGAGCAGATTCACCGGGAGCGCACGGAAGTCCTGCTCGCCGACGACCTGCGGCAGTATTTATATAACCGCTACGCCAAGGACGGCATCACCCCTAGCGAAGTGGACGGTATCCTTTTGCGTCTTCGCAACATCTCCGGCGCACTTTACGAAGCCAACAAAGCGGTATATAAACTGCTGTGCGACGGCTTTATCCTAAACCGTGAGGACAGGACACAGAAGGATTTATATATTGAGCTGATCGACTATGATAATCCCGAAAACAACATCTTCAAAGCGGTTAACCAGTTTGAAATTGAGGGCGTGGGTGGTCAGCTCCGCATTCCCGACGGCATTGTGTTTGTCAACGGTATTCCCGTAGTGGTGCTGGAATTTAAGAGCGCCGTCAAAGAAAACACAACGATTATGGACGCTTACAAGCAGCTCACCGTCCGCTACCGCAGAGATATTCCGGAACTGCTCAAATACAACGCCTTTGTGGTGATCAGCGACGGAGCGAACAACAAATACGGTTCTCTTTTCAGTCCCTATGACTATTTCTATGCGTGGAGGAAAGTTGAGTCTAATGATAAGGAGCTGGACGGAATCAACTCCCTTGTCACCATGATAAAAGGGCTGTTCCGCAAAGACCGGCTGCTTGCGGTTATCAAGGATTTTATCTATTTCCCCGACAGCTCGGATAAAGAGCTGAAAATCGTCTGCCGTTATCCGCAGTTTTTTGCCGCTACCAAGCTGTTTGAGAATATCAAGCGGCATATGCGTCCTGACGGTGATGGAAAGGGCGGCACCTATTTCGGCGCTACCGGCTGCGGCAAGAGCTACACTATGCTGTTTTTGACCCGTATGCTGATGAAAAGCAAACTGTTCCACAGTCCGACTATTTTAATTATCACCGACCGTACTGATTTGGACGACCAGCTTTCCCGCCAATTTGTCAATTCCAAAAAATATATTGGAGACGAAACGGTAGTCGGCATTGAATCCCGTGAAAAGCTGCGGGAAGAATTGCAGCGGCGGGAAAGCGGCGGCGTGTATTTAACGACCATTCAGAAATTCACAGAGGATTTGCAGCTTCTTACCGACAGGGCAAATGTTATCTGCATATCCGATGAAGCGCACCGAAGCCAGATTAACCTTGACCAAAAGGTAAAAGTGACCGAAGCGGGTGTAGAGCGTAAATATGGCTTTGCCAAGTATTTGCACGATTCCCTGCCAAACGCAACCTATGTAGGCTTTACCGGAACGCCGGTGGACGGGACGATTGAAGTATTCGGTCCTGTGGTGGATTCCTACACCATGACCGAATCGGTGCGTGACGGCATTACTGTCAATCTTGTTTACGACGGGCGTGCGGCGAGGGTGACGCTGGACAGTGCAAAGGTAAAGGAAATTGAACGGTATTACGATCAGTGCGAAGCGCAGGGCGCTAACGAGCACCAAATTGAGGAAAGCCAGAAAGCTGTCGCCAAAATGGAGGCGATAATCGGCGATCCGGACAGGCTGCGTGCAGTCGCTAAGGACTTTATTCACCATTACGAAACCCGTGTGGCAGAGGGCGCTACGGTTGCAGGAAAGGCCATGTTTGTCTGCATGAACCGCAATATCGCTTATGATTTTTACAAAATCATTATAGAGATGCGTCCCGAATGGGCAGTAAAGAAAATCAGTGAAGATGAAACAGCGCTTACCGATAAAGAGAAAAAAGAGCTGAAGCCTATCGAGAAAATTAAGCTCGTGATGACTCGCAACAAAGACGATGAGCCTGCCCTCTATGAAATGCTTGGGACAAAGGACGACCGCAAAGAATTTGACCGACAGTTCAAAAATCCGAAATCCAATTTTAAAATCGCCATTGTTGTCGATATGTGGCTGACCGGATTTGATGTGCCGGAGCTGGATACCATCTACATAGACAAGCCGATTCAGCAGCACACACTGATCCAAACGATCTCCCGTGTCAACCGTGTCTGCGAAGGCAAAGACAAGGGCTTGATTGTGGACTATATCGGCATCAAAAAGAATATGAACCTTGCTCTAAAGAAATACACGAACTTTGAATGTGATGAGTTTGAAGGTGTGGAGCAGGCGGTTACCATTGTCAAAGACCAATTAGAAGTTCTTGCACAGATGTTCCACAGCTTTAACAGCAGGGATTTCTTTGAGGCCTCTCCGACGGAGCAGCTTGCCTGCCTCAATCGGGCAGTTGAATATGTGCAGCTTTCGGAAGAACTGGAAACACGCTTTATGGCGGCGGTCAAGCGGATGAAGCAGGCTTTCAATCTTTGCAGCTCCAGCGAAAAGATTTCGGACGAGGAAAAAGATTATATCCATTTTTACTGCGCTGTCCGCTCTATCCTTTTCAAACTGACAAAGGGAGATGCTCCGGATATTTCGCAGATGAACGCCCGTGTGCGTGAAATGCTGGAGGGTGCTATCCAGTCGGACGGCATCGAGGAATTGTTTGAAACCGGAAAACATATTTCTGTTGACATTTTCAGCGACGAGTACATGGACAAGATAAATGCTATCCAGTTGCCGAATACCAAAATCAAAATCCTGCAAAGACTACTCTCACAGGCAATCGACGAATTCAAGAAAGTCAACAAAATCATGGGGGTTGAATTTGCAGACAGATTAAAGCGGGTGGTTGCCGAATACAATAACCGCCGCAAGGATGAATCCTATGCAAACGAGGTGCTTGACGATATTGCCGAAAAGCTTGCCGATCTGCTTGCGGAACTGAAAACGGAAAAGGACTCCTTCAAAAAATTAGGGATAGACTACGAGGAAAAAGCCTTTTATGATATTTTGAAAGCTGTTGCAAAGAAATACGAGTTCGACAATGAATATCCGGATGAAAAGATGATTGAGCTTTCAAAGAAAATCAAAGTCATTGTTGACGATAAGTCCCGCTATACCGATTGGTCTACCCGTGATGACATCAAAGCAAATTTGCAGGTGGATTTGATCCTGTTATTGGACGAATACGGCTATCCGCCGGTAACGCTGGATGATGTTTATAAAGAAGTACTGGAACAGGCGGAAAATTTCAAGAAGTACGCCGGTTAAATACATATAGAATCAATCGGGTATTAGGGCAGCGCCCTAACGAGAATCACTGTTTGCAGCCGTATGGGGATACAAACAGTCTGCTCGCTAAGATGATACAGAAAAACCGGAGAAGGCAGCAATGCTTTCTCCGGTTCGTTCTATGTTACCCTGATTTTTTTCGGCTTTGCTTTTGAAAGCTTGATAACCAAATCATCTACAGTGTCGGTATAGTGCCCTTCCCGCCGCAGTGTGTTCTGAAACCAAATTAGATTTTGAATGAGAAATCTACGCTCACTTTCCGAAAGATAAAGATGAAATTTCTGTTCTTTCATATGTAAATCAACTCGTTGTTCACGATTTCAGTAGCTCGGTTTCGGATGCTATTCATCTTTTGCACCCATTCCATAGGGTGCTTGGCTTTCAGCTCTTCCGTGACATTTTCCTGCTTAGAAAGTACGGATACAAGCAACTGAAACATCCGCTCCGCCTGCTGATCTACCTCTGCCAGATGTCCGTTCAGCGTTCCGGAAGTCAGCAGATTGTAATACCGAATTTTGTGATACTGCTTTAAATACCGCCGGTATCGCTGTCCCCAAACTCCGATTTCAATTTCTTTTTCGGGTGATACTTTTAGATTGGGTAGTTCATAATCGCCCTGCCGGGTGTATGTGCCGCCTGCTTCTTCATAAATACTTTTCATCGCAAAAACCTCCTGTGTTTTTTGGTGCTTTCATTCTACAGAAGATTTTCAGGAAAAACCAATGTGCCGATTGCAGTTTTATCGGAATATACAGAAAAAGAGTACGAACCCTTCGATCCGTACTCTCGTTTCTACCCTGTAATGCCGATTTCTGTGTGTTTTTCGGATACTGCCTTATGCACACTCGGCAAAGTCAGGCCCGGAGTTTTTTTAATTTCAGGTATTGACATAGCTGATATGGTATGTTAAAATAAATTTAAAATTGATTCCCATGGCACTGGATTTAACGCATGTCAACTAAATAATTCGGAGAGAACAGGATACTTTTCAGCTTTACCACTTAGGATACAAATCAATACGCAAAAATAAAATATAATAATATACAGGGGGAAAAAGTATGTTAAAGAAACTGACGGTAATGGCACTGGCGCTCATAATAGCTCTGGCTTCTGTTTGCCTGCCCTCCTTTGCGGATTCGGGGGCGGACATTTCTGCAGCGGTGCAGAGCGGGGATGCGCCCGGCGAAAGTGCGGCCCAGGAGGGGCCGGGAGGGGCGGAGGCCGGGCCTGGTGCTTCAGCAGGAGCCGATGGGGAAGAGGCAGTACTCTATGATGACGCTGAAACGGCGCTGAGCATTATGAACGAACTGCCCGCAACCATAACAGCTGCGCAGGCAGTGCAGGCGGGACATGTTATGCGGCTGAAGGCGGAGGAGCCAGATTTAAATACGGTTGTATTTAAGAACGGGGACGGCACGAGGACGGCCTATCAGTATGCGGTGCCCGTAAAGTATGTGGAGAACGGAGAGATAAAGGATAAGAGCAGCAGGCTGGTTGCAACTGATAAAGGGGGGTATGCCTATGAGAATGAGGCGAACGAGGTAAAGACATATTTTCCCCAGGGGCTGGGCGCAAAGGGAGCACGGCTGGAATACGGTGGATATGCGCTGGAGCTGACGCCGGTAACTGCGGAGACGCTGGGAGTATACAGCGCGGGTTCAAGCCTGGCTGCCGGGGGCAGCGTGCTGAGGAATGTGACCGAAGCAGCGGACGGGATGAATTATGCCGGAGCGCTGGGCGAGGGGATAAGCTTAAGGTACACGCCCACCCTGACAGGGCTGAAGGAGGATATAATCCTGGACAGCTATACTGGCAGGAGCAGCTTCAGCTTCAGATTAAGGACAGAAGGACTGGAACTATGTGAGATAAGCGGGAACTGGTACCTGAGCGACCCCGAAAGCGGGGAAATAGTGGTAGAGCTGGGCGAGATATATATACACGACAGCTATACTGGCAATGTGGCGGAGGGCGAGCAGAGCGCGCACGAAACTTACGGCTGCATAACCGCGGAGACAATAGAAGAAGGGGAAGAGTATATCCTGAGTGTACACGCGCCCGCAGAATACCTGAGCGCGCCGGGGACGGTGTACCCGGTGTACATAGACCCGACGTTTAACGTAGTAAATACCTACATACAGGATACGCACATCTCCTCGGGGTATCCGAGCAGGAACTACAACACTGCCAGCCTGCTGAATCTGGGCTACGGTTCCAGCTCCAAGAGCACGCGGATACTGGCAAAAGTGACCTCTTTAAACGGCGGCGAGCTGCGGCCGGGCTGGCCAATAGGGACATTTCCCGATATCACCAGCGCGACTTACCATATGTACTGTACGTCCAGCTATACCAGCAATCCGTATGTGGACGTATACCGTGTAAAAAACAGCTGGAGCAATACGGGAGCGACCTGGAGCAATGCATCAAGCAGTACTCTTTCGGGCGCAACCCTTGTATCCAGCACGCGGGTAGGGAATAAGGGCTGGTATGAATTTGACATAACCTCGGCATACGACTATTGGTGCACGGTAGGAGTGTATAACTATGGCCTGCTGTTCAAGATGCGCGTAGAGAGCGCGTCCGAGAACTACTGGCGCCAGTTTGCGTCGGCGACCTATTCGGATTCGAGCAAGCTGCCCTATGTAAAGGTAATATATGACGAGCCGGCCACAATGAGCATAAATCCCTCATCCTTGAAATTATATCCAAGCGAAGGATATAAGCTTTCTGTCACAGTTAATCCATCCGGTTCAGCATACGGCATGGTATACTGGTCGAGCAGCAATACTAGCGTTGCTACTGTAAATAATACTACGGGTGAAGTGATAGCTGTGGCAAGCGGTACCACCGTTATAACCGGGGTTATGAATACAGGAGCGACTAATTTAACTGCAACCTGTACAGTTACCGTGCTTTCGGGTACGCCAGTGGTATATACCGATACCGAATACTATATATTTAATAACCGCAGCTATAAGCCAATAACAGTTAAAAACAACACATTAACTGCCGGGACCGCTGTTTGGCAAATGGATTGGAACACTTCGCGCATAGCGGGTATGAAATGGAAGGCCATACGTCTTTCTAATGGCAGCTATGCGCTGCGCCTGAGCGGTTCAAGCAATCTTGCTTTAAGCGCATATAATTCTATGGTGACAATACAAAATATAGGGACGAGCAACAATGCTTCAGATATTCCTACGCATGCGCAATGGATAATAACGCCGTATGAAGACGGAGAGGTAACTTTAAGCGCCCGTTCTAATACAATGGCCTATATGCAGACAAACAGGGATAATAACGGAGCGTCTGAAAATATAATAATGGGGCTGAATAAGCCGGCCTATGCATATTACAGATTTATAGCTGCCGATAGGTATGAGCCCACACAGAGCGTAAGCATTCCTTCAGAAATATATATAGCAGTAGGAGAGACCTATACGTTTTCTCCTATGGTGAATCCGGTCAACGCAACCTTTGCAGATAAAATATACTGGGAATGGGGAAATTCCAGCATAGCGAAGGTAAACGATATTTTTGGGAAAACGGTAACGGGCAAGAGCAAGGGAACGGCCTGGGTAAGGGTGCGCTGCCGCGATACCAATAAGAACAGCTTATGTCAGGTGCATGTAGTCTGCGGAACCCCCGGCAATGCGCTTAACCCGGCCAGTCATAACTTAGTCAAGCAGAGCAGCGGAGACTATAAATGCAGCAACTGCTCATATACTACCAGTACCTTAAACGCTGTTGAAACTTCAGAATATTCCACTCTTATAACCGAGACGCCCTACAGCCAGGCGGCTCTGGATGATATAGCGGTGGGGACGGCGGAATGGTACAGTGAATCCATGTTGACTGTGCCTCCGGCCTGGTGGGGATCCGCCTGGGCCGCGGCGGAAGCGGCTAAAATAGTGGCGGGGCAGGACGTCGCCGCGGACTGCCTGCTGCATTTCTTGGACAATACAGGTACCGAACGGACGGATTTTCCGGTAAAAAGGATGCTGACCGAAGAAGGGACAAATTCAGAACAATATAAAGATATGAAGGAAGAACTTAATAAGGTCATGTCGGCGGCTGAGACTCTGGCCATATCGGGCAGCTCGGTTTCATTTGTTAGAAAATTTGAAGATGAAGGAGATGAACCTGAAGGATTTAACTGGAAAAACTCTCTTGGCGGTTATAGAATAGCTACAAAATGCACAGTCAATAAAATAGGCAATACATACAGCGCTACTGTAACCTATATTGTAAGGGATTATTATGATTGGAAAAATGATGAGTTAAATCTGAGTCTGTTTGGAATAGCGGCCGATATGCTGGACAGCATGCACCGGCACGGCTGGGCACGCAATTATCACAATTCAGGCCAGGCTACAATAACCTTAAGCTGGACGCAGGGACAACGCATAGGCAGCGGAGCGAGCCATAATATAGTGAAATAATATGGAGGCGGAAATGAAGAAAGAAAAGAAGCCCATGAGCGCGGGAAAGATACTGTTAATAGTTTTCGGTTCTTTTCTGGCGTTAATATTAATAATAGTGGCGGCTTTTATATATGAATACAAACATATGAGACGTCCTATAGACAAATTGGAAGATGATCTTATAGAGGATATATATAAACGCTATGAACTGTATATACCTAATTCGGCAGAGTTACTATGGGGCGAAAGGAATAATAATCCATTAGATAGGTTTGTTTATTTGTTTTTCATTTTGCCGGAGGAGGATTTTCAAAATATGCTGGATAATTTAAGTGATAATTGGACAACGGAAGGTGCCTTTCGTTTTGGGAATTATAATCCTCCCGATCCTGGAGATTGGGAATTAAATCATGTAATGGCATATAACGAACAATTTACCCATTTAAAATACACAGATCCGGTGAACGGGGAGGTGGCGGTGTATTTCTGCGGCTGGCGGCCATAGGCGTTTGCCGTCCTTCATTAAATTATTGCTGTTGAGGTGAACTGCAATAACCTCAAGCGCAGGGACAGCGCATAGGCAGCGGAGCGAGCCATATATGACGAGCCGGTAAGCATAGAAATCAATCCTGAGGGCATGCGGCTGTATGTAGGGGAGACCTACCGGCCAACTGTCAGCGCGGAGCCTGCGGGGGCTGTGCTGGGGACGGCCTACTGGTCAAGCAGCAATACAAACGTGGTAACGGTGAACAATACTACCGGGTCGATAACAGCTGTATCCTCCGGGACGGCTACGGTAACGGTAGTAATAAATACAGGGGCCGCAACGGCAACAGGCACATGCTCGGTCACGGTATTTTCGGGAACTCAGCCTGTGGTTATGGGAGAGACATACCATATATTCAACGCGAACAGCACAAAGCCAATCAGTCCGAGGGAAGGTAATGTGGTGGACGGCGGGCAGGTGGCGCAGGAAAATTATCGTCCTTCGAGCGCGTCCTATCAGAAATGGAAGGTGATACGGCTGTCCAACGGGTATTATGTAATACGGTCGGCGCAGAATACCGATATGGCTTTGAGCGGATCGGGCAGCAGTTTAAAGCTGAGCGATATCGGGCCAAGCAATAACTACAACGAAGTGCCCACCCATGCGCAGTGGACGCTGTCAGGGAGCGGGGAGGTAACTATAACGACGCGGAGCACCGGGAAGCGTATATGCATAGAGGGAGACGTGGTCTGGAACGCAGAAAATATACTGGTAGGGAACAGCGAAGGGAGCAAGTCGGTTGGGTTCAGGTTCATAAAGCCATCGCAGTATGTGCCTACAACGGGAGTGACGTTAAAGGAGGTATATCTGCTCAAGAACGGTAGCTATATCTGCATGCCGCAGATAACGCCGAGCAACGCCACCTTTAAGAGCGTAATCTGGTCGTGGGAGAGCCGCGGGAGCACGACGGACACTGGAATAACCATGACCAATTACGACTGGGGCACCAGCACAGCGTCATATACAGGAACGGTGGTAGTGGGCTTAAAGGAAGGGACCTACTGGCTGAGAGCATACTGCTCGGATACAAATTACAATGATACGAAGGATGTTAATGTACACTTTTTGGAGTCGGGCCAAAAGTATTTTATTCATAATCGCGCATATGATGTGAATATAGAAGATTTCTATCAAACAATAGGGGGGAATGCCCGGTGCAACATTAAACAGATATCAGATGCTCAGCGTTTTACCTTTTCACGAGATTTTTACGATGGATATATAACTATAAGGAATTGTGAAACCAACTGTGTTTTGGGAGTAGCTAATAATTCAACGGCACACGATACTATAGTTCAATTTAGAGAGTATGATAAAAACGCAGCGGGTCAGAAATTCAAGATTGAGACTGCTGAAGAAGGATATGTTTATATATTGCCAAAGACGGGTGAAGGGAGTACAGTTAAAGCGCTTAATGCCAATTATGAAACGGTAATATATAATGTCAGGCAAAAGGAATTGAACAGCCATCATGCATTTCAATGGGAGATACGGGATTATAACTGGGAGCATACAATAAAGCATTATGTGGACAGGAGCTATCCGGTTTATAACGGAGAGACAATGGAAGAATCTATGGCCTTAATAGAGGAAGCGCAAAATCAGGTAGGTATAGTTATGCGGGAAGTTCTGGGCGTCAAACTTAATTATACCATAGAAAATGGCTATAACTATTCTAAAATCGATCAATGCAAGGGCGAAGGCGATATAACCTATGCGGACTGCAATGAGTTGTGTACGGAACATTTAATACAGTGTCATTCAAGAGATGCAATTCTAGCTGATTTCGTTATAAAAACGGTATCTGATAGTTCGGAATCAAAAGTTTTGTGGTCTAATTATTTGATAACTTCTATAAATGAGGATGGTAGTGTAGATGATAATAGAAGCGTTGCTATGAATGTAAATGCTTCGTCAGGGTGTGGTGGATATATATTATTAATTAAACGTAGAAGTCCCTTAAATGGCGTTAGTGCAGAAACTCGTCTTAGAAATATCACAGGTACATTATTACACGAAATTGCTCATTTGTATGCTGCTCCAGATCATTATCATACAGGAGGTTCTGAGTGCGACCATAAGTCAATATGTTCAATATGTGGAGACAATAAACGCCCTGCTTCTTGTATTATGTATAGTTCTGACATACATATAAATTATAATAATTTAGACGATGTATTTTGCCCGGGATGTTTAAATGATATGTCAGAGAGATTGAATTTTTTGGAAATGCCGTCCTTATAGGAGGTCGACTATGAAATATAAGATAATAGCTTTCATTTCTGTACTTGCGTTAATAAGCCTGATAGCTGTATCGGTGGAAGGGGAACCTAATCCGTATGTAAGAAACTATTTCTCTACTGTGGATGAATTAAAGGAGTGGGTAAATACATCATATGAAGCACAGGATACATTTTACTATTTTGAAGAGGCCATAGAATATTTTAGAAATAATGGCGTGCCCGTTCCTAAAATTAAGGGCTCTGCAGATGAAAGTGTTTCTTTAACAAATATATCAGTATATAAAGAGCTTTATTCGTTAAACAAGAGCTGCGGTATAGATTATTCTATGGAATCAATGGATGAAATCGGTTTTAATATATCTATAAATATTGAAATAATTCCCGAAGGAAGAAAAGCATCGGCCCAGAGTGGCGTATTGGAATATGTGAATGAAAGTGGTATTGTACAAACTTTTTATAAGAATAAAACTGCCGTTTTTAATAGACATGGCTGTAGTGTAAACTGTAGAATTATACAGGATAAGCTGGAGGAGCTTAGTATCGGAGGTCAACAGCAATATGCGCTCATAAGGTCATATGAGACGGGTTGGGGAGAACCGGATGGCAATAGGATAATCTTTATATATAATGATTTTTGTGTGACCATATATAATCTGGATGATTTGAATATTTTAAATGAATTCAGTATAGAGGTTGAACCGTTATAACTACTGGCGCCAGTTTGCGTCTGCGACCTATTCAGATTCGAGTAAGCTGCCCTATGTAAAGGTAATATATGACGAGCCGGTAAGCATAGAAATCAATACTGAGACCATGCGGCTGTATGTAGGGGAGACCTACCGGCCAACTGTCAGCGCGGAGCCTGCGGGGGCTGCATTAGGAACGGCTTACTGGTCAAGCAGCAATACAAATGTGGTAACAGTGAACAATACTACCGGGTGGATAACGGCTGTATCCTCAGGGACGGCTGCGGTAACTGTAGTAATAAATACAGGAGCCGCAACGGCAACAGGCACATGCTTGGTATTAGTATTTACTCGTATGAAACAAGTAGAGATGGGGTGAACATATTCATATAGTGCCATGAACTATTATCATGTAGAATAAGATAAACCATATTTGAAAAGTGATATTTGTTCAGGAGATAGTAATACCAGCATAAACAAGAGACCGGCATCTTGCCGAATGAATGTAGACTGGCCGCCGGCCGATATAAATAATCCGTATAATGAGTTTTGCGAAGGGTGCTTAAATGATATGAGAACAATTCTTAACAGTCTTGAATTGGCAAATAATCAAGGCGGATAATATTAAGTTGTTCACATATTAAAAATGAGGTTTGTAATATGAAAAAGCTTTTCAGAGTTATGGTTGTTTGTATGATAGTGGTATTAGCAGCTGGAGGTATTTCAGCAAGTGCTGATGAACCTCCCAATCAACCTCTTTGCTTTAAAAGTGTGGCAGAAATGAAAGAATGGGCTGAGAATACAACTGAAGAAGAGGTCCTTGCTTATGATTATATTGCCAAATATGATAATATATCCGATGCCTTGCTGTACTGCCAGAATAATGGTGCGCCCGTACCTGATTTTAATGGTGCAAAATGGCAGTTTAATACAATAGGTATTTTTAATCCTTATTCTGGGATTGCTAATCCATGTTTTTATTATTCCTTGACTGCCGACGGAGGCGATAATATATATGTATATATATGGGTCATTGCGGAAGATGAAAAAGATTTGGCTGCAAAAGGCATAAAAGAATTTCGAAAAAATAGTAAAACGTATTCTATGGGATTTTATGAGAAGCCACAACCTATAACATTATGGGATGGGGGATGTTCAATTTCAAGCCGCAAGGTGTCAGATATAATAAAGCAAGCTGAAATAGGGGAGCAGGAACGAGAAGTGTTTATTAGGACTTTTCAAACGATAACTGGACATTGTATTAGCCAGGAATGGGCATTTCTGTATAATGAGTTTTATGTGGAGGTGCGCTATGCGGATAACATTGATATCTTAAGTGAGTTTACAATAAATATAATATAGATATCTAATAATGTAATTGGATATTTTATATAGTATGGAAGTAATTCTATTAACTGGATGAATGTTATAGTATCATATAATGCGAATCAATGCGCGGGAAATAATCTTGATTTGCATTTGTTCAATAACCATTATCTGCGAGGTAATATAATCCTTATTAAGGAAAAAGCCAAGCCAGAACTCCCGCTTAGCCTGTCGCCTCCACTCCCAGCGCCGCTGCGGCATAAATAAAGCTGCTTTTAATGGGCCGCGCAAGCGGCCTATTTTTATAGTATTGACTTACTATATAGCGTGTGATAGAATTAATGTAACAACAATTTTCGCAATCACCCAATAATATCTTAAGTATTGCCTGTTTTAATAATATGTGGATATTCTGAACAGTTTGAATGCGCTTTTATTATAGGAGATTGAGTTATGAAATATAAAATAATAGCTTTCATTTCTGTACTTGCGTTAATAAGCCTGATAGCTGTATCGGTGGAAGGGGAACCTAATCCGTATGTAAGAAACTATTTCTCTACTGTGGATGAATTAAAGGAGTGGGTAAATACATCATATGAAGCACAGGATACATTTTACTATTTTGAAGAGGCCATAGAATATTTTAAAAATAATGGCGTGCCGGTTCCTGAAATTAAAGGTCCGGCATATGACGATATTTCTTTAACACATATATCAGTATATAAAGAGCTTTATTCGTTAAACAAGAGCTGCGGTATAAATTATTCTATGGAATCCAGTGGGGAAATCAGTTTTAATATATCTATAAATATTGAAATAATTTCTGAAGAAAATAAAGCATCGGCCCAGGACGGCGTACTGGAATATTTGAAGCAAGCGGGCGCTGTACAGAAATTTTATGAAAATAAAACTGCGGTTTTTAATAGATACGGATGCAGTGTAAGCTGTAGAATTATACAGGATAAGCTGGAGCAGCTTAGTATCGGAGGCCAACAACAATATGCGCTCATAAGAACATATGAGACGGGCTGGGGAGTGCCTGACGGTAATAAAATAACTTTTATATATAATGATTTTTGCGTGACTATCTATAATCTGGATGATTTTAATATTCTAAAAGATTTAAGCATCCAATTCGAACAGTTATAATAATGCGTCAGTTTGCGTCGGTTTAAAGACTGACATAAGAGATATATTAGGTGCTTCTACTAAATATTTTGGGCACACAATGAAATACAAAAAACTATTTTATCAAGGTATAATGGAACAGGCGAAGAGGCTGAAGAATATGGGGGGCGAATGCTTGTATTACTTTGAAGTATTCAAAGCATATAATTAAAATGCATATGGAAAAGCAGAGAATTAAAAAATATTTAGTTTTCTTTATAATTATAATATTTATAGCAGTAATTATATTTGTATTGTTTAATCAGGGTGTGCTCTGGTTCAATAATCCGTTACAAAGTCAATATCCGGTCAGAGGGGTGGATGTCTCTGCGCATCAGGGAGAAATTGACTGGGATGCTTTAGCTTCACAGGGCATTGATTTTGCATTTATAAAAGCCACTGAGGGCAGCTCGTTTGTTGATAAAAATTTCAAGACTAATTGGGAAAATGCCCGTTCAGCCGGCATAATTACCGGGGCATACCACTTTTTCAGCTTTGAAAGTCCTGCCCAAAGCCAGGCGGAAAATTTTATAAATACAGTACCCTGTGGGACGGAAAATTTACCTCCTGTTGTAGATATTGAATTTTACGGCGAATTTTCAAAACAGCATCCTGCTCCGGAAGAAGTCCGGGCCGTGTTGGAGGAACTGCTTAATTTATTGTATGAGCATTATCATGTCAGGCCGATTATTTATGCTACCCTGAGTTCATATGAAATGTATATTGCGAATCATTATGAGGACTATCCTATATGGATAAGAAGCGTATATTTTGAACCAGTTTTATCTGATAACAGAGAGTGGATGTTCTGGCAGTATTCTCATAAAGGGCGGCTTTATGGGTACAGCGGCAGAGAAAGGTTTATAGATCTGAATGTATTTAATGGCAGCAGAGAGCGTTTTGAAGAATTATTTTTAAAATGAGGGGTTCTGCTCCAGGAAGAAGATGCAATATCGGACAATATTACAGAAACAGCGGGACAGCAATTAATAATTGTTTAATATAATTTGCTGTCGGGAGGTATAGCGTGAAAAAACTGGCAATCATCCTTCTTGTAATTATTTTATTCTTTTTGTTTATTACAATTTATGGAATGTTATGGATTATATATATAGTGAGCGCATAATATGAAAAAAATAAAAAAACAAGTTATTACAATTCTATTGATAGTTTTAGCATTATTTATAATATGGGCTGGATCGTTATGTATATTCTTTTATATTTGGATTCATGCTGACGAATGGAATTCAACCTATAAAACAGTCAAGACTCCATATGGTGACAGCTTTTATATCCAACATGAGATTGATAGCACTAAACTTTCTAAGCCCACCGAAGTACGTTTCCGAGTTTATTATAATGATGAGGAAATAATTTTTTGGCAAGATATCGGCGGATCGCTGTATGATTTAGATATGGAGAACAGGATGCATATAGTAATCAATATGGCAGCAGAGGGGGAAATAAGAGCGTATGAGTTTAATTGGGGGATTCTGTATACTGTGGATGACGGTAAAAGCTTTAAGGGAGCGCCTATGATTTCATATATGGAATATTATACAGGGAATGAGGAATTTGCCGAGGTTTACAGCATGCTGTATGAACAGCCCTTTTATGACGAGCGGTTTAAGGAGCATCTGGATATGAATAAGCGGGAGCTGCCTGATGGTGAGACAGCGGAGTATATAGTGAGTGAGAGTGAAAACAGAGAACTGGCTATAAGCGAAATTGAGTCGCTGGTGGGCAAGGCGCAGAGAGTAAGCCGAGTGGAGACGTTTGGGGAGAATGAGAAGGTTAGGCATGCCCGCATGGAATATGATCTATCAGACGGGCGGGTTTTACGAATACGCTATTTTAATAAAGGGGATGGAGAGAATTTAGAACTGTATGTGTCGAGCGCACATATCCGCGAGGTATATAATCCGGAAGAGGACCAAAGCCCGGAAGCGACTCCCACTCAGCCTGCCCCTTCCTCTCCTTCTCCCAGCGCCGCTGCGGCATAAATAAAGCTGCTTAATGGGCCGCGCAAACAACCCTTTTTTGCAGTATTGACTTTGTGTTTTGGGCATGATAAAATTATTTTGCAATAGTAATTAACAGTAAAAGATATTTTCCGAATAATATATTGATACTTTTATAGTGATTAGGCGAACTGAATTTTTTAAAGTCCTGCATACTTTAGGGGTAATTATAAAAATGAGAAAACATATTTTATTTATCACTTTAGTTATTTTAATTATGAATTGCGGAATAATGGCATGGGCGGATTCGAGTTCTGAATTATCTGAATGCATCTCATATGAAATTGAACCGAACAGAAGCAATTTACCTGGGTATTATGAGGCCAGTAAATTAAAGGCAGGAATGACTTTAGCTGAGGCTGTGGATATAATGGGCAATCCTCAGGGCACTTATTCGGGCATAAGCTGCTTAATATATAATTTGCAGAACGGGCAGACGCTTAAGTTGTATTATTATATGGATGAAAATAGAGAACAATATGTCTGCGATATAAAAATAACCGGCTGGCCATACAGGCTGATAACAGCGATATTTGCGGCAGCTGCTATTATACTGGCCGTTGTTATTGCTTCAGTTAAAAGCCAAAAACATAAAATGCATAGTGAGTTTGATAAAAAACGTATTATTTAGGGTTTGCAGGCAGGTACGAATCACACCAGAGAGAAATAATGCAAATATGCTCATAAGAACATCTATGCGGCGCAGAGCAGATACAAAGAGGCTGACTTTTGTATATGATGAACAGGCGGAATGCCTTGAAATATATCCCTTTAAGAGGATTTGAAGGATAAATATAAGGGGATGCTTAGGACAAGCTGAGTATTAAGTTGGATGTGCTTTGCTTGTATTGTATCTAAATGATTCTTTCAATACAGATGGGGGCAAGATTATGAAAAAGGCAAAGACGATAGCTGCCGGCATTGCGATAGCTGCAATAATCTTTTTAGTTGTTTATATTATTATGCCTCTGGCACTGACTTTTGCAGCAGGACTAAATAGGCGATACAATCAGGATAAAATGCGCCGCAGGCGGACGTATTTTCCTGCCGCCTGTGTCATTGTCCTTGGAATACGCCGGTATTCCTGCGTCCTCTTCCTTGACGGTCAGAAAAATCCGCCTCGCCTGCGGTCATAGATTTGACAGAAGAGCGCACTGCAAAGGATGTAAGGAGTCTAAATGCATACTTGCCGCATGGTTAAAGCGCGCATCGGCGCAGACGCGGCGTGCGCTTCCTGTAAAACGCATTCTATTCTGATTATATCGCCTATCCGCTTAACCTCCACGGTCTATACTGAAATCATCACCGTATACGGCGACAGGTTTACTTTGCGCAAGCATGAGTGGGGATTGCCCGATGTCAATACACAGTTTGATTTTATATATAATGAGGAAACATTATTCAGCGCTTTAATCAGCACTGACTTTCCGTCTTATTATTATGATTCTGAAATTGAAGATACATGGGATGAGATAGTAAACAGCTATTCTAAAGGCCAGATTCGGATATATGAACTGGGCTGGGGCATTGCTTATACTCAGGACGGAGGCGCGAACTTTAAGGGCGTGCCGCGGGATGAATATACTGACCGTTACCGTGCGGATGAAGAATTTATCAAGATTTATGAAATGCTGTATTGCGAACCGTTCTATGAAAAACGAGTGGCGGAACACCTTGATATGGATAAACCGGAGCTGCCCGACAGTCAAATGACAGATAAAATGGATGTTCATATACACATAAACAGTGTAGAAGAACTTTTGGGGAAGGCGCAGATGGCGGCTAATTTGGAAACAGACGAGACGACAGGCCGGATAACCTATTTTACTCTGGAATATGAGCTGGCCGATGGCCAAATATTAGTAGTAGAGTACAGAAATGAAGATTGGGAGGAACCGCCCGGTTTTTATGTGTCCTCTTTCAGTGTCCGCAGTCCGTATTATCTTAATAAAGAATAAAGCGCGGCGCAGGGGCGCCCGGAAGCTTATGCAAATCTTTTTAATTGCTATAAGGCCGGCCGGTTTGCTTTACGGCGGAATTTTCAGCAGACGGACGCCTGCGCTTCGGAAAATAATGGACGGCCGCTTGAAAAAATAAGGTTAAGTCAAATACCAAACTGTGGCAAAGTCCATAGCAAGGATATTGCGCCTGTCATTTTCCCAAAGGCGCGCTGGGGCCGGGAAAGGAAGGACCTGCATTCATGGTATGATTGCCGGCGCAGGCTTAATAAAGCTTTATAATCCGGCCGTTATTTCAATATCCGGAACGGCATTGCCTTGCCTGAGAAAGGCGGCAGAAGCACAAAAAGCGGATTCGCAGGCTCTGGCGGCGGAAATATGTATAATATATAATAGCCGGGCTTTCAGCGGGGACAAGAAAAGGTCACGAAAAGGAGGGCTTATTAAAGAAGCGGCCCCCGGTTTTTTTATTAACAGAAATTGACCCTTTCAGAAACCGAAGGTTTCATAATGGGTTCCATGCTAAAATTGGTCCAAACATCTGACAGACGGCAGTTTTTTATCGGCAATCAAATAAATGATATCCCTCTGGCTAGATATGATATACAGCCTTCGCCGTATTATTATATTTCCACTTCGTGAAAATATGATAATAATACCCGTTTCTTCATATGCCATAGACATAATCAATGCTCACAAAGCGACAGCATACCATAGACACACCCGTTCGGACAGGGAGCGGATATAATTTGGGGCGCCCTTCCATAAGGAAGGGCGCCCCAAGCGGAAGCTGAGACAACTTACCTTCCGCCTGATGGAACAGTTTTTAATCTGCGCTTTAATTTCCCTAATGCCGGCATACGCGCTTTGGGCAGGCCGTTATTCTCTAAGGTCGGCGTTCCAGTCAAAAATAATGCCGGTGGCGGGATCCATTTCAAATTCGTACTTTATATTGTCATAAAATAGTTCTCCCTCATAGCGGCCGCGCCCGTCCCCGCTGGCTTGCCATAGATGAACGTCATTTTCAGAAGAACCGGGTACTTTCTCCGCTATAATTCGCTTTGCTTGGGCTATTGAAACCGAGGAGCCGCCCAGCCGGTTCAGCCATTCCTCGTCCACCTCGTAATCAGCGCCTATAATTTTCCCGCCTGAAACGGCAATTTCAAAATCATAGTCTCCGTATTGAGTTTCAAATTCAATTTGATAAATTGGTATATCGTTTTCCCTGTCCCGCTGGATTTTTATATTATATGCGTCCTCCCTGGGCACGCCGGCATTTTCAAGAGCTATATCAAAAGCTGTTTCGTTGCTGATTTCGCCGTTTTCATTTTGCTCGCCCATGCTGGAGGAAGAAGGAATTGAGCCGGACGAAGCGGTAAGGGCGGGCGTATTGGCCGCGGTATTTAGCGGTTGGGTTTGAGTCGGCTGCGGCAGGGATGAAGAATTAGACGGCTGCCCGGCAGTTTGTCCCAGGCCGAAGGAATATGCCGGAGAGTTTTCCTTGGGCGCCTCCTGAGAGGGACTGCCGTCATTTGTTCCGCCGCAGCCGGCCATGAGGCAGAATACTGCCGTTATCGCAATTATAAGGAAAGTGCGCTTCATTTTTCTTCTCCCTTATTCTTATGCTGTTTTTTCCATTCCTTTATCTGCTCCAAGCGGGCCTTGAATTTACTTTCCAGCCCCTGCTCGGTAGGCTGGTAATATTCCCGGCCCAGCAGGGAATCGGGCAGGCACTGCATGTTTGTCAGTTTATCCTGGGTATCGTGGGCATATTGATAGCCTTTGCCGTAATTTAGTTCCTTCATCAATTTTGTAGGGGCATTGCGTATTACCAGGGGCACAGGCTCGGCCAGCTGAGAAAGGGCGTCTTTCTTGGCTAGGATATAGGCTACGTCCATTGAATTGGATTTGGGAGCCAGAGACATATACACAACCGCCTGGGTTAAATTAACTGAGCATTCAGGCATGCCGATAAAATGGCAGGCCTGATAGGCGGCGACGGCTATTTCCAATGCGCGAGGGTCGGCCAGGCCCACGTCCTCGCTGGCAAACCGGACTACCCGCCGCGCCACATAAAGCGGGTCTTCGCCCGCTTCCAGCATGCGGGCCAGCCAGTAGACCGCTGCGTCCGGGTCGGAATTGCGCATGGATTTATGCAGCGCTGAAATGAGGTTATAATGCTCTTCGCCTTTTTTATCATAAAGCAGGGATTTTTTTGAGGTGCACTGCTCCAGCGTTTCACTGGTAACAGTTACGCTGTCCCCGTCTGTTTCTCCGTTAAGGATGAGCATTTCCAGGGTGGAAAGCGCGCTTCGGGCGTCCCCGTTGGCAAAAACGGCGACGGCCTCCAGCATTTCAGGCTGAATATTTATATTCTGCTTGCCGAAGCCGCGCGGATCGGACAGCGCGCGGGAGAGCAATTTGACAATATCCTCAGTCTTAAGGGATTGGAGCACAAAAACTTTGCAGCGGGAAAGCAGAGCGCCGTTGACCTCAAAGGAGGGGTTTTCGGTAGTCGCGCCGATCAGGATTATGCTTCCCTTTTCCACAAAGGGCAAAAAAGCGTCCTGCTGCGCCTTGTTAAAGCGGTGTATCTCATCTACGAAAACAATGGTGCGCTCGCCGAAAAGCCGGTTTTCCTCCGCCTGCTGCATAACGGCGCGTATTTCCTTTATGCCGCTGGTAACGGCGGAAAAATCGATGAATTGAGCCTTAGTCTGGCTGGCGATTACACGGGCCAAAGTAGTTTTGCCTACGCCCGGCGGCCCCCAGAAAATCATGGAGGATATGCTGTCGTTCTCAATCAGGCGGCGCAGTATCTTTCCCTTGCCTAAAAGGTGTTCCTGGCCGACTATTTCGTCCAGCGTCTGCGGGCGCAGCCTCTCTGCCAGCGGCGCGGCGGCGTCATTTTGGTCAAACAGCGTCTGCTGTTTCATATTTTTTCCTCCTGTGGGTTTTCAGAGTTTTCCAAACCGGCAAATTAAGGCGCGCCTTTGCTCCTTATTGACTTTGCCGTATATAAATATTATACTATAACAGTAAGAAAAAGCAAGCGGAGCCGGGGGGAGCACAGCCTGTTTTTTATGGCTTTCAGGGTTTTAAATGCACGTTTTTTGGAGTATCTGCAAAGCAAATTAGTGTCTGGGCACTGGAGGATAAAAATGAAGAATACAAAAAAGAGAGGCATTTCCTACAGGGAGGATGTGCTTAAATATGCCGCCGTGCAGTACGGAACCCAAGCGGAATATCCCTGGGCTTCGTCAGCGGATTCTGCGGTGCTGCGCCATAAGGATAACAAAAAATGGTACGGGGTTATTATGAATGTAAAAAGAGAAACCCTTGGAATAGGGAGCGGGGGGAAAATTGATATTCTCAATGTAAAATTTGATTCCCTGCTGGCCGGGCCTATTTTGGATGAGAAGGGAATACTGCCTGCCTACCATATGAATAAGAGCACCTGGATAAGCGTGCTTTTGGACGGCTCTGTAGATCTGGACAAAATTACTTTCCTGCTTGATTTAAGCTTTATGCTTACTCAGGACAAAAAGCAGCGCTCAGCGGGCCGGGAATGGATAGTACCGGCCAATCCCAAATACTATGACGTCAAAAAAGCCTTTGAGCAGGATGAAATAATTTTATGGAAGCAGAGCAGCAATATAGCCGTGGGGGATACGGTTTATGTGTACGTTGCGGCGCCCGATTCTTCCATTTTATATAAATGCGAGGCAGTGGAAACTGATATACCCTGCAATTTTGATAACGGTCAGGTGCGCATGAAAAAAATGATGAGAATAAAACGGGAGCATATCTTTAACAAAGGACAGCTTGGTCTGGAGGTTCTGAAAAAGCATGGGGTGTGTTGGGTGCGCGGCCCCAGGCGGGTGCCCTTCAGCCTAAGCCGGGAGATAGAAGATATTTGCGGCAAAAAGGAGCCGTAGTGCGGTGCTTATTTTTCTCTGGGCATTGAGCCGGCACAAAATTATAAAGCTATGTGACTTTATCACAGAACAAAGCAGGGCAAAATGGTATAATTAATCTGAATTACGAGGCTGGTCAAAAAAGGCTTTTGCGGTTTCAGCTCGGCGCGGGCGAGGCAAAAACGCCCGGCGGATTTAAAGAGAGGCTTTTAGGCTTAAAATAAGCTGTGCCGCAAAATATCCGCGCTTTATTTTTTATATGCAGCAGGCCTTGGAATTTTCCGAGGCGGTTTTAAGGCTTTTGCAGAGTATTTTTAATTGGTTCTGCGTTATACCACAACAGCGTTGTGTGTAAGGAGACATTTATCACGGCGTGTTTTTTGCGTTCGCGGCGTGCATTTTCATCCTGGTTGCAAGCGTGCGTATTTGGGAGCGCTTCTTTGCCGGGTCGTAAGGGCGGCTTCTAAAGTTCTTAGAGCGTCATTAATTTGCCAGGGCATTGAGCCGGTTTTTATCTAATATTTTTATGCCTCCGCGCGATACCTGCACAATACCCTCGCTTGAAAAATATTTCAGCATTCGTGAGACCACTTCGCGCGCCGAGCCCATATATCTGGCTATCTGCTCATGCGTTAATTGAATGATGTCCTGGCCTGTCCGGGCTGTTTCGCCTGATAAAAATATGGCCAGCCGTTTGTCCATGCTCATAAAAAGTATCTGCTGCATGACCCACATAACATCTGAAAAGCGGCGCACTGCGGTTTCCAGCGCAAAGATTTTTATATAGGGGCTGCGTTCGGAAATCTGCGCAAATGCCGGCCCGCTTATTACATAGCATTGGCTGTCCTCCTGGGCGTCGGCCAATACTTGAAAGGTAACTGCCTGCAATACGCAGGAGGCGGTCAGCATGCAGATATCTCCCGGATAGAGACGGTAAAGGGTGATATCCCTGCCTGAATCGGACAGCATGTAAATGCGTATGCACCCGCTTTTTACCAGGATAACTCCTGAGCATTCTTCTCCGTTATGCAGGTGCGTTCCCTTGGGATAGGCTGCGGCGGAAGAATGCCTGACAATATAATCCTGGTCGGCTGAAGTGATTTTGTCCCAAAAGGGGAAAAACTCTTTAAATACAGGCTCAAAAATGCTTTTTTGCATATATAGTAAACTCCTTTGAAAGAGAGGTAATTTTATGAAAACTTTAATAATCGGCGGCGTAGCGGGAGGCGCTTCGGCGGCGGCAAGGCTGCGCAGGCTTAGGGAGAAGGATGAAATAGTCATGCTGGAGCGGGGGGAATACGTTTCCTTCGCCAACTGCGGGCTGCCCTATTTTATCGGCGGCGTTATAACCGACAAGTCAAAGCTGACTTTACAGACCCCCGAAAGTTTTAAGGCGAGGTTTAATATAGATGTCCGCGTGCAGAGCGAGGCGGTTAAGATTGACCCGGCGCAAAAAACAATTGCGGTCAAAGACCTTAAAACGGGTGAAATATATAACGAAAGCTATGACAATTTGATTTTATCACCCGGAGCAGAGCCGGTCAAGCCTAATATTGAGGGGGCGGACGCTTCTTTTGTATTTACTTTGCGCAATATCCCCGATACCCTGAAAATAAAGGATTTTATAAATGAAAAGCAGCCCAGGGACGCAGTGGTGGTGGGCGGCGGATATATCGGCCTTGAAATGGCGGAAAATCTTAAAGAGGCCGGTTTAAATGTGACGGTAGCGGAGCTTTCGGAACATTTGATACCTTCTCTGGATTTTGATATGGCTGCTGATGTGCACCGGTATTTAAAGTCAAAGGGTATAAATTTGCTTTTGAATAACGGCGTTAAGGCCATAAAGGACGGCAGGGTGGTTCTGAATAGGGGAGAGGTAAAAGCAGATATGGTTATAATGTCTGCCGGAGTCAAGCCCGAAACCCGTCTGGCGCGCGAATGCGGTATCTCTTTGAATGGACGGGGCAGTATAATAGTGGACAGCCATATGCACACAGGGGTTCCTGATATATATGCAGTGGGAGACGCGGTGGAGGTGCATGATTTTATAACCGGCCAGCCTGTCTTTGTACCCTTAGCCGGCCCGGCTAATAAGCAGGGGCGGATAGCGGCTGATAATATTGCGGGCATACCTTCTGAATATACGGGTACCCAGGGCTCGGCTGTAATTAAGCTGTTTGACATGACTGCCGGAGCTACCGGCCTGAATGAAAAGGGAGCCGCCGCAATTGGGCTGGATTATGATAAAACCTATATTTACTCGGCTTCCCACGCTTCCTATTATCCGGGCGGAGCTAATATGTCCATAAAGGCGCTTTGGGACAGAAAGACTTTAAAACTGCTGGGCGCGCAGATTGTAGGATTTGACGGGGTGGATAAGCGCCTGGACGTATTGGCCGCCTGCATCCGCCTGGGCGCAAAAATTACAGATTTAACCCGGCTTGAATTATGCTACGCTCCGCCTTTCGGCAGCGCCAAAGACCCGGTGAATATGCTGGGCTTTACTGCGGAAAACATAGTAACTGAAAAGGTAAAGCAGTTTTTCTGGCACGATGTAGCAAACCTGCCCAGGGACGGAAGCGTTACCCTGTTAGACGTGCGCACGCCCCTGGAGGTTTCGCGCGGGAAAATAGACGGATTTATTAATATACCTGTGGATTCACTCAGGGAACGGATTAATGAAATCCCTGCGGATAAGCCTGTATATGTACATTGTCACAGCGGCCTGCGCAGCTATATTGCCTGCCGTATCCTTTCGGGCCTAGGCTATAACTGCTATAATCTTGCCGGGGGCTGGCGGCTTTATGAATCGGTGATAAATGAAAGAACAGTGCCTGAATATATATGTACCGAATGCCGTTAGATGTCATTAATGCCGACCGCGGCGGGGGCTTAAATTGAATTTTTAAAGGCGCGTGATTGCTGACGTTTAAAGAGGGTCAGCAATCACGCGCCTTTATAATTTTATTTATTGGTGCCGCTGCCGGCGAGCAGGTAAAAACGGCAGCTTATATATTTCAGCTGTTATGGCAGCTGTGCCCCTGACAGCTGTGTTCGCCGCTGCCGCCGCAGCTATGACCGTTTTCATGTCCGCCGCAGCTGTGTTCACCGTGCCCGCCGTGGTGCCCGCATTCAGCATTGGGGTCATATTCGAGGGTTCCGGCCGCAAGGCTGGCCGCGGCCTTATCCGCATCTCCCTGGACGCCGCCGTAAATGAGGATTCCGGCTTCCTTAAGGGCGGCCTGGGCTCCGCCGCCTATTCCTCCGCATATAAGGGCGTCAGCGTCCAGCGAGGATAAAAGTCCTGCGAGCGCGCCGTGTCCGCTGCCGCTGCTGTCAATAATTTCTTCCGAGAGGATTTTTCCGTTTTCGGCTGTATAAAGCTTAAATTGCTTTGTATGCCCAAAATGCTGGAAAATTTGTCCGTTATCATAGGTTACAGCAATTTTCATTATCATTATCTCCTTTTGTATCCGCCCTTTATTAATCAGCATAACCCAGAGCCGATAAAATATACGCATAGATTTGGATTGCTTATAAGGCAATAATAGTTGTGTATGCTTGCCGTACAGCGTTTATAAGCATTATCTTAAATTATGATACCTTTCTTTAATGTCTGTGTCAATTAATAATTGCACTCTATATTGTTTGCTTCTAACGCGGTATTTTTTCTTGAGCAGTGTGATTCAGTTACAGATGGATATGTATAAAAACAGTTATAATAACGGCACAGACAATGCAATCAGAGTACAATGCGCCTAGAATGTGTGAATTGCTCGGTTTTGCTGCGCCGCCGCCCTCAAAATACGCTGGTATTTATGCGCCCTGCCGTCTTGCAAATCCGTAAAAGCGCTATTTTCTGCGGTCGGAGATTTTTGCTGAATTAACCATTAATAGCCGTAAGAAGCGGGCGGCGGGCCGCTTCGGTGACTGCGGCAATAAGACGGACGCGTCATTCCTGCAAAAATCAAAGCCTTTTGATTGCATTGATTGTATAAACACAGCATTAGTGTACTTATTATGTATGTATGAGATGCAGTTAAGCGACATTGCACCAGGGCGTATGCGGAGAATAAAATTACCCAGCCGGGACGCAAATCCGGTGGTCTTGGACCGTATTATCTCTTATAAACTAATCCTAAAGGAGGAAAGGAAAATGCTTTTTAATTTATTTGGAGGCAAGGATATAAATAAAGGGCTGGAGGCTTATAAGGCTGAAGACAACGCAGTATTGCTGGACGTAAGGACAAAGGAGGAATACAATCAGTTCCATATTCAGGGCAGTGTGAACATTCCTTTGCAGAATTTAGAACGGGTTGGGGAATTGATTAAAGACAAAAGCACTCCTATTTTTGTGCATTGCCAGAGCGGAGCCAGGAGCGCCCGCGCAGCGCATATGCTTAAGAATTTTGGCTATCGTCATGTCAGTGATATCGGAGGACTGAACACATATAACGGACGTCCGCAATAATTCTTGCATGAATGGAGGTTTTTATTGTTAATTGTTTGAAAAGATGAGATAAAGATTAAGTTATAATTGACGAAATGCAGGATTGATGTTATCTTATACATATGCTTGGCGAATGCGTTCACCATTTTTAGATTTTATTTTCACTTAGGCAGCCAAAGGCTGTGTTTAGGGGTTTTGTTCGCATTTTAACGGCAGGAGCAAAGCGCAGCCGGCGGCCGTGCAGCTCGAAAGCGCGTTCTTCATTGACGTGGGCGGCATTAAATTAAAGGCGGGTATATGTATATGCTATCATTCTCAGATTTTATTCAGCAGGTATTTTCTAATCCGGTCTTATTGATAACGGTGCTGCTTACCCTTGGAGTAATTTTTGTCAACGGCTGGACAGATGCTCCCAACGCCATAGCCACATGTATAGGCACCCGATGCATGGGGGCCAGGTCAGCCATAATGCTCAGCGCCGTGTTTAATTTTCTCGGCGTGCTTATAATGACACATATTAACAGCTCAGTAGCTTTTACCATCAGTAATATGGTAGATTTTGGAGGGAATTCGCAGGAGGCATTAATTGCACTCTGTGCGGCCCTCTTTTCTATTGTGGTTTACAGCGTTGCCGCTTCCTGGTTCGGAATTCCTACTAGTGAGAGCCATAGTCTTATCGCCGGCCTTTCGGGCGCTGCAATAGCCATCCAGGACGGCATAGGCGGTATTAATGGATCTGAGTGGATAAAGGTTATATATGGCTTGGTTATGAGTCTGCTGTTGGGCTTTATGATAGGCTGGATATTCTGCAAATTGATAACAATTATTTGTGCGCGCATGGACCGGCGCCGTACCGATGGCTTTTTTAAGGGCGCGCAGATATTTGGCGCTGCCGCAATGAGCTTTATGCACGGGGCGCAGGATGGACAGAAATTTATCGGCGTTCTTTTTCTGGGCATCGCTTTCTGCAACGGTGAAAACGGTGTGAGCGGTTTAGCGATTCCCGTATGGCTTATGCTCTTATGCTCCCTAGTTATGGGTCTGGGCACAAGCGTAGGGGGCCAAAAGATAATAAAGTCGGTGGGAGTGGATTTAGTTCGGCTGGATAAATATCAAGGTTTTGCCGCTGATCTTTCGGCTGCAGCCTGCCTGCTGCTTTCCAGCCTTTTCGGCATTCCTGTTTCCACTACCCATACCAAGACCAGCGCCATAATGGGAGTAGGCGCTGTTAAACGCCTTTCGGCCATTAATTTCGGCGTTGTCAAGGATATGATGCTGACATGGGTATTCACGTTCCCTGGCTGCGGTTTAATAAGCTTTATTATGGCTAAGCTCTTTATGGCTATTTTTTAAATGAATGAATAGCTGTGTATAATTTGGAGGTAGATCAAAAATGTCAAAAAAACAGGACGCATATTATTTTGAGAATTTTCTTACCTGTGCAGATTACGCATGTCAGGCGGCCCATTTGCTGGATAAGGTTTTAAGAGATTTTAACCCTGAACGCATAAAAGAAAAGCTGGATGAAATGCATAATGTCGAGCATGCGGCTGATGAAAAAAAGCATGATTTGCTTAATGTTCTCACTAAGGCGTTTATTACGCCCCTTGAGAGGGAGGACATAACTCTTCTGAGTCAGAATATAGATGAAGTTATAGATAAGATAGAGGACGTTCTGCTGCGCATTTATTGCAACAATATTCGCATAATCAGGCCGGACGCGCTTAAGCTGTGCGAGGTTATAATACGCTGTGGGGAGGCCGTGAAGAAGCTGATAGCTGAGTTTGCTGATTTTAGGAAATCCAAGCAGCTGCATGATTATATAGTTACTATAAATACCCTTGAGGAAGAAGCGGATAAGCTCTTTATATCCAGTATGCGTATGCTGCATACTACCTGTAATGATGCTATTACTATTATAACCTGGCGGGAAATTTATATTTATCTGGAGAAATGCGTGGATGCGTGCGAGCATGTAGCGGATACGGTTGAGGGAGTAATAATGAAAAATTCTTAAAAGTCTAATTTTGATTATATAGACATCAGCGTACAAAGGATAATGCTGATTTCAAGAACCTGCTGTGCTGCTTGCGTTCTATGTCATGCATAGTATAGCCGTTTCTGAGCATTGCGGGGGAGGTAAATTGGCACATTTTTGACTCCGCGGTCCTAGCGTTTCCGTTAATTTGCGGCTTTTAAGGTAGGCGAAAAGGGAGGCGTATAGGGGCTGTATGCCTAATATGGGTAATATAGAGAACAAGTAAATTCCCAAGAGCTGAAACGTATTCTTTCTTGTACAGCAATGCTATGTTTGTTTTAGATATTTATAAAAAGCGCTTGATTTTACTAATTGATTTTGCAATTTAGGGAGTTGGGCGTTTTTTTATATTAAGGCGGGCGGCGCACAAGCGCGGCGTTTGGCAGGCGGGACGCCTGCCTTGAGCCCGAACCTCAGGTTCGGGCTCAAGCGGCCGGTACCGGCCGCAAACGCCGCGGCATTGCCCTTTGCCCGGAATTGAAAAGGCGCGCGTGAGGATGCCGGTTTAATTAGGGAAAGCTTGTAATTTGGTATAGGCAGGGGACAGCTAAATAGCTTGCACGCGCCGTTCCGCGGAACGCGGAACACATTTAAAGGGTGGGGCGCCCCCGCTTAAAAAGAAAGGATGATGGATTTGTTTGATGCGGAAAAAGAAAAGGAACAGGCGGAACAAAGACGAAAAAAGAAGCTTTGCGCTATGGTCAGGGAGGAATTTGAGCGGCGTGCCGTACAGCGGCGGCCCTTTGAACTTCAATGGCAGCTCAATATGAATTTCATGCTGGGCAACCAGTATTATGAAATAGCTTCACTGTCGGGCGACTTGTACGAAACCGAAAGAGAATATCCCTGGCAGGAGCGGGAGGTCTATAACCATATCGCTCCTATTATGGAATCGCGCCTGGCCAAATTGACAAGGGTACGCCCGCAGATGTTAGTCCGGCCTGCTACGTCGGACGAAGAAGACGTACAGAGCGCTAAAGTCTGTACGGCGCTGGTAAAATCCTGCTTTTCAAGACTGGCCATGTCTGAAAAACTGGACGAGGCGGCTATGTGGTCTGAAATCTGCGGCACGGTTTTTTATAAAAGCGTGTGGTCTGATTCTAAGGGCATTCCTGTGGGGTCTGATGAGAGCGGACAGCTGCGCCAGGGGGATATAGAAACAACCGTATGTCCACCGTATGAAATATATCCCGATTCGCCCGGACGGACGGATGTGGACAGATGTGAAAGCATAATACATGCGCGGGCGTATTCTTCTGGCGAAGTTGAACGCATATGGGGCATAAGGCCGGAGGGCGGCAAGGTAAAGGTTTACGGAATCTCGGCTGAAAACGGAGGCCTTATGCCGGGCAGTTCCGAACTGGAGGACGGCGTATTAGTGACTGAGTATTATGAGATGCCTTCGGCTGAATTTAATAAAGGGCGGCTGCTTATAACCTGCGGGGATATCCTTCTTTACGAGGGGGATTTACCCTATAAAATCGGCGAGGGCAATGAGCGGGGGATACCGTTTATCCGCCAGGTTTCAATTTCCCGGCCCGGCTGCTTCTGGGGAATTTCTATCATAGAACGCTGTATTCCCATTCAGAGGGCATATAATGCTGTTAAAAACCGCAAACATGAATTCTTGAATCGTGCGGCAGTAGGAGTGTTGGCGGTTGAAGAAGGTTCAGTGGATTTGGAGAATCTGGAACTGGAAGGGCTGGCGCCCGGCAAATTGCTGGTATACCGCCAGGGCACCAATATACCGGCTTTCCTTCCCGGCGGCAATCTTCCGGGAGAGTTTATTCAGGAGGAAAGCGAACTGCTTCAGGAATTTGAAATGATTTCGGGGGTTTCCGAGATGATGAGGCGTTCGTATGCGGGGGCAAATATCAGCAGCGGTACGGCGCTGTCCCTTTTGAGCGAGCAGGACGATACCCGCCTTTCGGTTACTGCCGAGCATATACGCTCGGCTATGCGCTCTCTGGCTAAAATCTGGCTGAGGCTGTATAAGCAGTTTGCGGGCAGCGCGCGCATAGATAGAGTTGTCGGGGCGAACGGCCAGGTCAGTGCGCTGTATTGGAAGGCCAGTCAGATAACCAGTGATGACGTAGTGCATGAAACGGAAAACGAGCTGTCGCAATCTCTCTCTCAGCGCCGGCAGATGATATTTGACCTTATAGCCAGAGGCATCTTTACTTCTCCGCAGGGCGGCCTGAGCGAGCGCACTAAAGCGCGGCTGCTTAATATGCTTGGCCTGGGCGACTGGGAAAATGCCGCGGATATGCCTGAAATGCAGATGGAAAGGGCGCAGCGGGAGAATTTCCGCATGAGTGAAGGCGAAGCGGCTGCCGTGGAAAATTATGATGACCATGAGGTTCACGAGACAGAGCATATTAAATTTATGCTGTCTGAGCAATATGAGGAACTGAGCGCTAAAAAGCCAGAATGGGCCGCTTTGTTCCAGGAGCATTTGACCGCTCATCAGATTTTGTTGAATGGAGGAATTTCGAATGCAGATACGCTTGAACAGGGAACAACCCGTGAATAATACGGGCTCCGATATAATGCCTGACAAATTCAAGAATGAGGAACAACTTCTTAAGGCTTACGAGGCTCTTGAGGCTGCGTTTACGCGCAAGAGCCAAAAGCTCAAGGAGCTCCTTGAGGAAAATGCCAGGCTTAAGGGTGAGCTGGAAGAAAGACAGACCATTAAAGGGGTAGTAGAAGATTTTAAATCTTATCCGGAGGGTGCGCAATATGCGCCAGAATTGTCGGTCGTTCTTGAAAGTGAACCCAATCTGACGCCTGCCGGGCTGCTTGCAGCTTTGGCTCGCGTTGTTCAGAGAGAGGGTGTTCCGCGGGAGCAGCTTTTAAAAGATCGTGAGTTTGTAGAAAAATATGTACTCACTAACGAGGATATAACCGAATATATCCTGCGGAAATATCTTGGCGGGCTGCTGCGCGGAGAAACACCCCGCAGCATAGGCGGCGCGGGCGGGTTTATGCCCGCCTGTGAACGCAGACGCGCTTCCTCTATTGAGGAGGCGGGCAAAATGGCGGCGCAAAGCTTTAACGGCAGGCGCTGACATTTAGATTAACGGCTTTATATTGGGCCGCGGCACAAAAGCGCGCATGAGTATGCAGGAATGCCGCGTTAATGCGGTGAAAATGGCTTTTAGCTGTTCGCGGCTCTTATAAGCCGTCAAAAAAAGGATGGAGGAAAGAAAAATATGCAGGCAGTAACTTTAACAAGCGCTGAAAATGCCCTTAAGTCATTTTACTTAGACGTAGTGGCGCATCAGCTTAATACCGAAACCAATCCCTTGTATAATAAGATAAAGCAGTCGGAGAGCAATGTTTTTGGTAAAGAGGTGCGTGCCGCCGCCTGCTACGGAGTAAACGGCGGTATAGCGGCCGGAACTGAAACCGGCAGTTTGCCCAGCGCTTATTCAAACAACTATGTGCAGTTTGTAAGCTCGCTTAAAAATTTGTACGGACAGATAGAGATATCAGATAAGGCCATCCGCGCTTCGGAAAACAGCGCAGGCGCCTTTGTCAATCTGCTAAACGCTGAAATGGAGGGTCTCCTGCGCGCGGCCAAATTTAATTTTGGGCGTATGCTGTTCGGAGACGGTACGGGTACCCTTGCTACTGTTTCGGAGGCGGCAACTGATAAGACGACCATAGTGGTAGACAGTGCGCGCAATTTGACCGAAGGTATGGTTATTGATATTTACGCTACTGCTGAAACAGCGTCGCCTGCTGCGAGTGCATGCCGAATCGTGGGAATAGCCACAGATAATTCGGGCAGTGCTCCTAAAATTAATGTGACGCTGGATCAATCGGTAACAGTGGCTGCCAACAGCATTGTGTACCTTTGCGGCAGCAAGGGCAATGAAATAACTGGCCTGGGCGCTATTTTCTCAAACAAAGGGACTCTTTACGGTCTGGACAAGAGCAGCAATCAGTGGATGGTTCCGTATATAGGCGCTACTACCGGCACTATAAGCGATGCGAAAATACAAAAGGCTATTGACGCGGCTGAAGAGCGTGCGGGTAGCAGGATAGATATGGCTGTTTGCTCTTATGGAGTGAGAAGGGCTTATGCAGGCGTGCTGGAGACTAATAAGCGCAATGTCAACACGGTGGAACTGGAGGGCGGATTTAAGGCAATTTCTTATGCTGGTATTCCTATAATTGCCGACAGATTTGCGCCTTCGGGTACTATGTATCTGCTGGACAGCAAGGATTTTGCACTGCATCAGCTGTGCGATTGGCGCTGGCTGGAGGGCGAAAACGGCAATATTCTTCGCCAGGTGCCGGGCAAGGCGGTATTTAACGCTACTTTAGTTAAGTATGCCGAGCTTATGTGTACTCGTCCGGGCGGCCAAGCTGCGCTTACGGGTATAACTGAAGCTTGATAGAGTAGGAGACGCTGCGGCGGGGACGGGGAGGGGCCTTTGGACGGCGGGCGTGCTGAAAGCACGGCCAAGGCCCGAAGGTCCGGGGTTTATATAAGTGGGCGCGAGGGAAAGCTTGGGGGAGGAAAAAGGCTTGTGAATTGCTGAGGGCATGGAGGATGATGATGTTTTGGGGCGCCCTCCTTAAAGGGGTGGGAGTCCCCCCGATATGGATGCCGCGGGGGCCCGCCCGCCCTTCCCCGGCCAGTAATGCGCATTTAAAAAATGC
>URYI01000010.1 GCA_900552055.1 uncultured Eubacteriales bacterium
GGGGCAGGCTCAAATAAGCCTGCCAAACGCCGCGGCATGCCCTTTGCCCTTGCCCGCCCGCGCCCCTGTGCAGCGTCAGTGCTCTGATTCAGCATAGTGCTGAACCAATCTTTTTTCAGCGTCTCCGCCTCTTCATGAGACGCAGCAAATCCTTTTGCACGATATTGCTTTGAGGAGGCTTGAACACAGCCGGTTCAGGCCGGGACATTATAAAATATCTCAACTCATCCATAGCGTGGTCATCCTTTTTAACAGGGCTCTCCCCTTCACCGTAGCGATAGCCCTTAATCTCCCTTATCATTTCGGGACAGCTTTTAAAGATAAACAGGCCCGGCCTGCCTTCCCGCTTGGTTAGAAAACTTTTAACCCGCTGCACGCCCGTCCACACGTTTTTATCTACCCGCGTATTGACGCTTACGCCGTTTTCATAAAAAAGCTGAGCAACCGACCTGGGCCCAGAAAGAGTCTTTTGCAGGCAGGCACTGTCCATCAGCGCCTGAACATGCCCCGAAGGCAGCTTCTTCCAATGCAGTTTTTCACTTATCTCCCTGATTCTTGCGCAATGCTCCTCCGCCGATAGGCCTGCGGCATAGTGTTCGGCAATAACATATATGTTCCCGTCTCCGTCTACGGCGTACCAATGCGCGGAAAGAGGATTAACAAAGCCTGGGTCTATGGAAATGCAGCTCTGCCATTCAGGCGGAATATCAAACGGTTCTATGCAATGATAATGCTCGTCAAATTCAGGATACACCATACCGCCTGAAGCACGGAAACGGCCGTACTGCCTGCTTTCCAATTCACTGTCAGGAAGCACGCTTTCCATAAGCCGGATTTCTTCAGGATTCAGAAACGGATTGTCCTGCCAGGACATTGTAATATACCAAACCTCCGAATCCGAACGGGAGTTCATATATATATCATCATATACCCAGGTTAATCCCATAAGAGGAGTCATAGTGCCCCATATTTCACCCCGCCTGTCCATAAGCCTCATGCGGCATTCATCATAAATATCCCGCGGCGGCTCTTCATCAAACCAGATAAAGTCCTGGGAGGTGCCCTGAAATTTGCCCCTGCCCTGATCGCAGCTTTTAAATCCTATTGTTGAAAGGCCGCCGTGCACACTGCGCACAGTGATAAAGTCAATAATGCCGTTTTCCGGGCTGTCCGAGCGGCCCTTTTTCATGACTATTTCCTCTATCCAGTTTTTGGGGAGATAGCTTAACAGCTTAGCCTGGGCCACATCCCTCTGCACCTCACTTGTAAGGCTGACCACCCAGCCGTCCATAGGCTTATTTATTTCCCGATACGGATGTATCCCGCGCGCAAACCACACTGCTTCAACCGCGCCGCACTCGGTTTTGCCCGTGCGGTTGCCGCCGAATACCCAGCGGTTGCGTTTAGCGCATTTATGGAACTCCATCTGCTTTTTATGCACCTTATCCAGGGCATTATAACCCGCTAGTTTATACAGCGGAGGATTTTGACTTATCCGGCGCTCAATCACCGAAAGTGCTTCCTTGGCCATATTATTCCTCCTCTGTTTGCTCCAAAAGCTGCCGGCGCAGTTTAAGCGTTTCCAGAGCTTTATTTAAATCATCATCGTCCGGCCGTTCTGCAACCGCATGCTTCTGTTCATTTTCCAGCAGCCATTTAGCTGCCGACAGGTCAGGCGGAACCTCCTTGCTCACCAGCTTTGTTAAAACAAGCTCACGCTCGATGCGGCCGTCAGGCAGCTTTTTTTCACGCATTTCATGTACTTCCTCGCGGGCTATGTAACCGCAGGCACGCTTAAGAAACGCTTCCTTTATTTTTTCGCGCTCTAACTCCTGCATAGGCACAGGCCTAAGCGCAAAGGCTAAATCCTTATCCTCGCGCTGAGCCCTGTTTAAGGTTGCTAAAGATATTCCAAGCAGCTGAGCTATTTCTTTTTTCGTCGCTCCCTGCATCCTTGCCTGACATATCTCGCTCAAGCGCGGGCTGATATGAGTTTCAAGTTTCTTTTTCCGCAAATGCACACCCCCTTAAGCGGTAGCCCGGCAATAGCTTCCGCATAGTTAAAATGAACCCTCCGCTGTTTTAACACGCGGGATGTGGTCTTCATGTTTCATTAAAAGTGTATCACCGGTTAAAAGCAGATAGTGAAAAATGTGCCGCGGTTTTATTGACTGAAGTTCCGGAAGCGCGCATGGGCGCGGGCGGGAAGACATATATTGCCTGCGGCCCTTCGGGCCGCAGGCAGGGCGCAAACGGACAAAAATTAAGATGTGAAGAAAAATATAAAATGATGTTATAGGTCTGAGAATAGAAACTGACTGCGCCCACATTGAGGGCGGGGCGCCCACCCTTTATAAGGAGTCCCCTCCTTCGTCGGGGACAGGCAAAATCCTATACTTTCCTACAAACTGCCCTATCACCCTCACTTTTCATCTCCCTACTTCTCCGCGGCCGGCACTACACCGCGCCGGCCGCTCCCTCAGCCTTTTCTATATAACCCCACCCGCCCCGCGCTTCGCGGCAGTGCCGCCGCTTTAGGCAAAAACCGCTTGCGCGATAGCGTTGTAAGATATATAATAAATAAAATCAGCCTGCAGCGGGACGGAAACGCCCGCATGCTGAAAAGGCTGGCATAAATCAAACCAAAATATGGCATCCTAAGAGAGCCGAAATGGAGGTAAAAAAATGAAAACTAAAAACAACACAAGAGACATTGCAATTCTGGGCCTGTTCATAGCGCTAATGGCAGTACTGGCGTTTGTACCCAACATTGGATTTATTCCAACGCCAATAGGCGCCATTTCGCTGGTACATCTGCCCGTCATAGTAGGAACATTAGTACTGGGATTCAAAAAAGGCATGATACTTTCTCTGGCATTTGGAATATTTTCTTTTATCAGAGCCTTCACTCCAATGGGCATAGCTGATGTTGCATTCCAGAATCCATTAGTTTCTATACTCCCTCGCCTATTTATTGCTCCTGCTACCTATGGCGTATATAAACTTATGCAGAAACTATTTACAGGCGCAGGCAAGCGCATGGCTAAATATTCAGATAATATAACCGGTTTTATAGGTGGGTTTACAGGGACACTAATCGGCGTGCTCGTTATAATTTTAATATTTTTTGCCTTAAGCGATAAAAAATTCGGCATGTCGCCCCTGCTGCGCACGCTTATAGCTTCGCCTTTCGGCTGCCTGGCAGGAATAGGCCTCTACGCAGCCGCTAAAAACAAGTTCAAGAATCCCGAACGCTCGGCAGTATCTTTCGGCTGCGCCGCCGGCAGCCTGGCCAATACGGTTTTTACTTTGCTCGCTTTATTTATCTTTATGCACAACCTTAGCTTGGAAGTTCTTTTAACACTTCTGAGTATAAATGGCGTACTGGAAATAGCTGTAATAACCATTGTAGGCACCCCCGTGACCCTGGCCATAACCGGCGCTAACAGAAAGAAACGCACACCCGTAAAGGAGGATTCAAATGCTGCTGGTAACTGACGTAGGAAATACCAACATAAAGCTGGGCCTTTATGACGAGGAACATCTGGCGGCAAGCTGGCGCCTCTCAACCGACCTAAAAAAAACCAGCGACGAATACGGCCTGATAATTATGAATCTGTTATCCCATGCCGGCGTGGGCAAAAAGGATATAACGGGCACAATCATGTCTTCAGTAGTGCCCGGAATCAATTATACCCTCACCCATATGCTGGAATTTTATCTGGGCCAGTACCCCCTGCTGGTGGGTCCGGGTATAAAAACAGGCCTTAACATAAAGCTGGATAACCCGCGCGAATTAGGCGGCGACCTTATAACCGACGCCGTAAGCGCCTTTAATCGCTACGGCGGCGACCTTATAGTCATAGATTTCGGTACGGCTACCACTATGAGCGGAGTAACGGCTCACGGCGAATTCCTGGGCGGCTGCATTCTGCCCGGCGTCCGCGTAGCTGTAGACGCGCTCACTGAACGCGCCGCAAAGCTGCCTAAAATAGATTTGGAGCTGCCTAAAACAGTTATAGGCCGCAACACTGTCGCCTGTATGCAGTCCGGCCTGCTCTACGGCTATGTCGGCCAGCTGGAATACCTCATCAATGCCTTTAAGCAGGAAATGAACGCGCCCCAGGCAAAAGTAGTAGCCACAGGCGGCATGAGCGGAATCATCGCAGGCATGACCAAATGCATTAATATAACCGACCGCCTGCTCACTCTCGAAGGCCTGCGCATACTCTATAAATTAAACGCAGGCTGACCAGCATACAGCCGCATAAATAAAAATAAATTTTTTCCGCCCGATTAAGGCGCAATACGCAAACCGCTAGGAGGAATTTATGAAAACAGTAAAAATAGGTTTCCTGGGAATGGGAAACGTAGGCTCAGGCGCTTATGCAATATTAAAGAACAACGCCCCGCTCATAGAAGAAAGGGAAGGACTGCGCATTATTGTTAAACGGGCGCTGGTTCGCTCTCTTGATAAAGCACGGCCCAACGGCGTTGACACAGATATCCTGACTACTAATCCCCAGGACGTATTAAACGACCCCGAAATAGAAATAATAGCCGAATTCCTCGGCGGTAAAGAGCCTGCCCGCGAATATATGCTCCAGGCGCTTAAAAATGGCAAAACAGTCGTAACAGCTAATAAAGTTGCATTATCCCAATGTTGGCCCGAGCTGGAAGAATGCGCCCGCGAGCATAACGCCGGACTGTACTTTGAAGCTTCGGCCGCAGGCGGTATCCCCATAATCCGCACCCTTATAAGCAGCATGCAGGCCAATGATATAGACCGTATTATGGGCATAATAAACGGCACTACCAACTATATTCTCAGCGCCATGAGCAAAGACGGAAGAGACTACGCGCCCGTCCTGGCCGACGCCCAGCGCCTGGGCCTGGCCGAGCCCGACCCAACGCTGGACGTAGAGGGCATGGACGCCGCCTTTAAGCTCTCTATCCTCTCCAGCCTGGCCTTCCATACAAGAGTGTCGGTGGATAAAGTATATGTAGAGGGCATAACCAACATAGCCGGCGCCGATATCCGCCTGGGCCAGGAATTCGGCCTGGTGCTTAAACTGCTGGCTATAGGCAAAAAGCAGGACGGCCATATAGAAGTGCGCGTCCATCCCACATTTATTCCCGAAGAACATCCCCTCGCTTCCATAGACGGCGCAACCAACGCAGTATTTATCCGCGGCAACGCCGTGGGCGAATTAATGCTCTCCGGCCAGGGCGCCGGCGGCCTTCCTACGGGCAGCGCCGTAGTATCAGATATAATTTACGCCGCCCATCAGGACGCGCATCAATATACAACCTTCCCCAATATAGAGCAGAGCCAGGCCTCTTTCAGCTATAACTGGGAAACCGGCTTCTATGTACGGCTTACCTGCCCCGACCGGCCGGGAGTGCTCGCCGCCATAGCCGGAGTATTTGCCCGATACGGCGTAAGCATCGCCTCTATGGTGCAAAAGCCCGCCTCCAACGACGACGGCGTACCGCTGATATTCCTTACCCATTCTTCAAAGGAGCTTTCCCTTAAACAGGCGGCTGAAGAACTGGCCAAGCTGGACCAGGTAAAGGTAAACAGCATCATCCGGGTAGAACGCTGAGATTTTTAAATACAGCAGTTTTTTATTCATAATGCAGACGGCTCTAAAGGGGCGCGGCGTCCAATACCGGCTTGCTGACTCAGCCAAGCCAGCTTTGGCTAAATCAGCCGTACAAAAAATATGCAATCACGCGGCGCCCCGCATATTGCGGGGCGCCCATTAGAAAAGAGGAATAAAATATGCAGGAAAAAGGTACTCTTTCGGTAAATACCGAAAATCTTATGCCCATTATAAAAAAATGGCTGTACAGCGATAAAGATATCTTTTTGCGCGAGCTGGTCAGCAACGCATGTGACGCTATAAGCAAATTGGACAAGCTGGCATCTATGGGCGAAGCGGCCATGCCTGAAAGCTGCCGCGTGGAAATCCGCGCCAATAAAAGCGAAAACACGCTTACCGTCTCGGACAACGGCCTGGGCATGACTGCGGATGAAGTACGCAAATATATAAATCAGGTGGCTTTTTCAGGCGCATATGATTTTCTGGAAAAATATGAGAATCAGGCGGACGGCAAAGATATAATAGGACATTTCGGCCTGGGCTTCTATTCGGCCTTTATGGTTGCGGAAAAAGTAGTTATACAAACCAAATCATATCAGCCGGGAGCGGAAGCCGTGCGCTGGGAAAGCGACGGCAGCAGCGAATACGAGCTTTCAAGCGGCAGCCGGACCCAGCCGGGAACAGACGTCATACTATACATAGACGAGGATTCCAGAGAATTTTTAGAGGAACCCCGCTTAAGGAGCGTACTGACCAAATACTGCTCCTTCCTGCCTCGTCCCGTATTCCTCTGCGGCGAAAAGGAGGAGCAGATAAACGACTGTTCTCCCCTTTGGCTCAAAAAGCCCTCTGAATGCACCGAACAGGAATACAAGGATTTTTATGCCAAGGTATTTGCAGATTTCTCCGAGCCCCTGTTCTGGATTCACCTGAATGTCGATTACCCCTTCAATCTCAAGGGCATACTCTATTTTCCCCGTCTCTCGGGCCGCATGGACAATATGCAGGGAGAAATAAAGCTATACAACAACCAAGTATATGTAGCTGATAATATCAAGGAAGTAATACCTGAATTTTTGATGCTGCTTAAAGGAGTTATAGACTGTCCCGATATGCCCCTTAACGTCTCCCGCTCCTTCCTGCAAAATGACGGCACCCTCAAAAAGATACGCGACCATATTACCAAAAAGGTGTCCGACCGTCTTTGCGGCATGTTTGATAATGAACGGGAAGAATACGAAAAATGCTGGCCGGATATCGGCGTATTTATAAAATACGGCTGTATGCGGGAAGAAAAATTCTGCGAGCGGATATACAGCGACGTAATTTTCCTGGATATAAACGACGCTTATTATACACTCTCAGAATTTACAGAAAAATTTGCACCCGATAAAAAGATTTATTATGTAACCAACCCGGTGCAGCAGGCGGGCTATATCAGCTTGTTTAAGGAAAATGGCCTTAACGCCGTAATTCTGGATGGAGTAATAGACCAGCCCTTTGTTAATTTCCTTGAATCTAAAGAGCAGGGCCTGACAATGGCGCGGATAGACGCGGATATAGCTTCTGCCCTCAAAGGGGAAGGAGAAGGCGACTTTTCTTCCCTCTGCGAGCAGTTTAAGGTTATAGCCGGAGAGAATACTGAAGTTTCTGCCCAGCCTCTTAAAGCCGGCCCTCCCGCTATACTTCTTACTGATGAACAGACCCGCCGCTTCAGGGATATGAGCAAATACTACGGCATAGGCATGGAAAACGCCATGCCGGGCAAGCATACTCTTGTACTGAACAGCCAAAGCGGACTAATCCAGGCTATGGACCATATGGAAGCGGACAAGCGCCAGGCGCTGGCCGAGCAGCTTTACGATTTAGCCTATATGACCAGCGAACCGTTAACCGGCGAAAGAATGGACGCATTCTTAAAGCGCAGTGCCAGCCTGCTGGAGCAGCTCGCCGTTTTGAGCGAAAAACAGTAGCCTGCGCTATTATAAAACGCCCCGGCGCTGATTCTGCCGGCCCCCAAAAAGGCCTGCGCCCTAAACTTTTAATATGCTTTCAGTAGTTTCCGAGCCGCTTAAAAAACCGGTATCCGCACAAAGCTGAGGTAAAATGCCGGGCTGTAAGCTTAAGCGGCTCAAAAAGCTAATGCAAAATACAGTACCGGATAGATAAGTCCGGATATCCTGGCATTAGTATAAAAAAAATAGTGCGTTTCCGCCGGAAAATTTACCTGTTTTCTGCCGCCTTATGCCTTATCCTTAGTCTGGCAAGCTTAAAACAGGCAAATTTTAAAGGATAACGCCGCAGCTGCAAAATGTGCCGCGCCAAGACCCGGCAAGGCGCCCGGACAGCTTGTGCCATTCACCGGGCGGGCAGTAAAAAACATATAAGGAACGCAAATTCAGCTTTAAAACGGTATTATCCCGTTAATAATATACCAACGCTATGGCAAGGAGGAATAAAAATATGTCAAATATGTCCGAGCAGGTAATGCAAATTGCCACACGCATTAAAGAACTGCGCCAAATCTGCGAATGCACCGTCGAACAGGCGGCGCGCGCGGCCGGCGTATCAACAAATGAATATCTGGATTACGAGGAGGGCCGGGCGGACATTCCCATAAGCGTGCTCTATGCCCTGGCCGGGTTTTACAAGGTAGAGCTTACTACTATACTCACCGGCGGCGACCCTCACCTGCATAAATATACGCTGGTGCGCAAGGGCGACGGAGTGGAAATAGACCGCCGCAAGGCCTATAAATATAATTCTCTTGCCTACAAATTTATCGGCAAGCGCATGGAGCCCCTTTTTGTTACCGCGCCTCCTGAAAAGGACGACGAGCCTATAAGTCTTTCCATACACGAGGGACAGGAGTTTGAATATGTACTCTCCGGCAAGATGAAGCTGGTCCTAGGCGACGAAGAATTTATTCTGAACGAGGGAGACTGCATTTACTTTGATTCCAGCCAGCCTCACGGCATGCGCTCGGTAGGAGAAGAGGACGCCACGTTCCTGGCCATTATACTATAAGCTGTGAGGGATACATATTATGAATTTAACAGACAGATATTTAGACGCAGGATTTAAAGACTATGAAAGCATGAAAAAAGGGCTGACCCTTAACATACCTGAGAATTTTAATTTCGGCTTTGACGTCGTAGACGAATACGCACGCCTTCAGCCTGATAAAAGAGCTCTGGTTTGGTGCAACGATAAAGGAGAGGAACGCGAATATTCCTTTAAGGATATTTCCATTTTAAGCAACAAGCTGGCCGACGCCCTTCAAAAGCTGGGCATAAAAAAGGGCGATTTTGTAATGGTAATACTCAAGCGGCGCGCAGAATACTGGATAACCTATCCGGCGCTGCACAAGCTGGGCGCGGTAATAATTCCTGCCACTCACATGCTGACCAAAAAGGATGTAATATACCGCAACAACGCTGCTGGGGTACGCATGATAATAGCCGATTCGGATCCGTTTATAACCGACCATGTAGACCAATCCGAATCAAAATCCCCGTCTTTGCAGTTTAAAGTGGCATTAGGACAGAAGCTGCCCGGATGGCTGGATTTTTATGAATTACTGGAGAGCGGTAGCGAGGAATTTACGCCCAACGAGCGTGCCGGAGGGGACGACCCTATGCTTATGTTCTTTACTTCAGGCACTACCGGCATGCCCAAAATGGTGCTGCATGACTATAATTACCCGCTGGGACATATTTTTACGGCGGTCTACTGGCACAAGGTAATTGACGACGGACTGCATATATCGGTTGCCGATACAGGCTGGGCCAAATGCGGCTGGGGCAAATGCTATGGTCAGTGGATAGCCGGAAGCGCGCAGTTTGTTTACGATTACGACGGCAAATTTCATCCTCTGGAACTTATTGAAGCGGTTTGCCGGCACAAGGTCAATACCTTCTGCGCTCCGCCTACGATATACCGTTCATTAATAAAAGAGGACCTTTCCAATTTGGATTTTTCCTCCATAACCCATTGCACGACCGCGGGCGAGCCTCTCAATCCAGAGGTGCTCCGGCGCTGTCAGCAGATAACTGGACACAAAATATACGAAGCCTTCGGCCAGAGCGAGGGTACTCCCATTTTAGCGACATGCTATTTTATGCAGCCCAAAGAAGGCTCGACGGGCAAACCCAATCCCCTCTTGCGGGTGGATTTAGTGGATGATAACGGAAAGAGCGTAGGCACGGGAGAAGAAGGGCAGATAGTTATACGCACTGATAAAGGCAAGCCTGCGGGATTATTCTGCGGTTATTACCATGATCCGGATAACACCAACGCCGCCTGGCACGACGGGCTTTATTATACGGGCGACGTCGCCTGGAGGGATGAAGAGGGCTTCTATTATTTCATTGGCCGCGCAGACGACGTTATAAAAAGCTCAGGCTACAGAATAGGCCCCTTTGAAGTGGAAAGCGCTCTGCTGGAACACCCCGCCGTTTTGGAATGCGCAATTACCGGCGTGCCCGACCCGGACAGGGGACAGCTTGTAAAGGCGACTGTCGCTCTGGTTAAAGGCTATGAGCCCAGCGAAGAGCTCAAAAAGGAACTGCAAAACCATGTTAAACGGGTAACAGCGCCTTACAAATATCCAAGAATAATTGAGTTTGTAGACGATATAGAAAAGACCATCAGCGGCAAGCTGAAAAGAAAAGATATTAGGGAAAGAGACAAGCAGCAGTACGGCAAAAAAGGCTAGGACGCGCCAGGGGGCGGGCGGGAAAGATAAAAAATTTCTGCGCGGCGGATATGGACCGCGCAGAAATTGGCCGTGCACAGCACGGCCTCCTTGTTGTTTTTCCGGCCTTCATGGCCGGAAAAACGGGCGGGCAGCCCCCCGCAGTTATTATATCGCAGTAACAAAACGCCGCCCCGCCCTTTAAAGGAGGGCGCCCCAACTGCTTCAGCCCATACAACAGACTGCCTTACCCCACTCCTACTGCCCTCCAAGCCTCATCTAGGCGCCCAAAAATGCGCGCAAAGTTATATAATTTCTATATAGCCTAAAATAAACTCCAGCCTTAAATATATTTTAGAAGCTATTATGCACGCGCATTTTTAATATAAACCCACCCGCGGCTGGCTTAGTGCGTTAGCCAAACTTTAATCATATAAAAAACTTCTTCCCGAAAGGATACTCATGGAACGACTGCAAAAATACATGGCCCGCTGCGGCGTTGCCTCAAGAAGAAAATGCGAAGAATATATATTGCAGGGACGAGTCCAGATTAACGGCCAAACCGTTACCCAGCTGGGCACCTTAGTTTCGCCTTCAGATAAAGTTGAGCTGGACGGCAAATTGCTGCAGGCAGAGTCAAAAAACATATATATAATGCTCAATAAGCCGGAAAAAGTAATGAGCACCTCTAATGACCCGGAGGGCCGCCCTACTGTAACGCAGCTTATAGATTTACCCTACAGGCTTTATCCGGTCGGACGTCTTGATTATAATACCAGCGGCTTAATCCTGCTTACTAATGACGGCGACGCAGCATACCGGCTAACTCATCCCAAATATGAAATAGAAAAAGAATATCTTGCCGTAATAAAAGGAGAAATTGACCGCCGTGATATTCTAAAACTGGAGCGCGGCGTACAAATAGAAGAAAATATCACTACCGCACCCGCTAAAGTGCAAATAGCCGGAGGTACTCAGCACACTGTCACCCTATCTATTACACTACACGAAGGGCGCAACCGCGAAGTACGCAAAATGCTGGAAGCAATAGATAAAGAGCTTTTAAGCCTAATGCGAATACGCATTGGCAGGATAAATCTCGGCAAATTGCCGTCAGGGTCATACCGGGAACTGAATTCGACCGAGCTGGCCTATATCAACAGTCTTAAATAATTATGAAAAAAGTAATTGTTATTCCCGACTCATTTAAAGGCACCATTTCAGCTTCCAAAGTATGCGATATAATATCAGAGAGAATAAAAATACATTTTCCTGAATGTCAAATAATAGCTATTCCCATTGCCGACGGCGGGGAAGGCAGTCTCCAATGTTTTCTGCAAGCTATGAGCGGCCGAATAATCAATGCGCGTTGCTCGGATCCGTTTTTCCAGCCTATGACCGGGCAGTACGGTATATTGGACGATGGCTCGGCAGTTATAGAAATGGCTGTTTGCAGCGGCCTGCCGCTTGTAGAAAACAAAAAGAACCCTATGCTGACCACCACCTACGGAGTAGGTGAGTTAATGCTGGATGCGCTAAAACATGGCTGCCGCAAACTAATTATATGCCTGGGCGGCTCCTGCACAAATGACTGCGGCTGCGGGATGGCTTCGGCTCTAGGCGTCAAATTTTTTGACAAATTCGGAAATGTTTTTATTCCAACCGGCGAAACACTAAAAAACGTATATCATATTGACTCAGAGGAATTAAATCCTATTCTAAAAGAGATCCCGATATCAGTTATGTGCGATATAAATAACCCTTTATACGGAACAAACGGCGCAGCCTACATTTTCGCACCTCAGAAAGGCGCCAATGATGAGCAGTGCAAACTCTTAGACGAGGGATTAAAGCATATAAGTGATATAATCAAACAGGATTTAGGAATTGATATCAGCAAATTACCTGGAGGCGGAGCAGCGGGAGGTATGGGCGCCGGTATCAGCGCATTTTTAAATGCCGAGCTTAAAATGGGTATAGAAGTGCTGCTTGATGCCATAAAATTCAACGACCTGCTTAAAGGTGCTGATATGGTTTTTACAGGCGAAGGAAGAATGGACAGCCAAAGCCTTGGCGGTAAGGCAGTTATAGGCGTTGCATACCGTGCGAAGAAACAAAACGTGCCTGTTATTGTCTTAACCGGCGGCATACAAGGGGATATAGCAGAGGCATATAATTTAGGCGTTTCCGCTGTTTTTTCTATAAACCGTCTTCCTGAAGACCTTTCTATCAGCAAAAATAAAAGCCCACAAAATCTCAGCAATACTATAGATGATATTTTAAGACTTATAAAGCTAATGGAAAAAAAATAATTAGCAGCGGGGGCTAGCCCACCCGCGTCCGGCTAACGCCGGACGGCCATATAAATGTTTTGGAGGGAACCTCCAAAACATTTATATGGCAAAAGCGGAGTGCGGCCAAGGCCGCACGTCGGACGCATCCTTTCAGGATGCGCCCGACCTTTATATTTCCCACCCGCCCCCGCTCCCAAGCTTTTATATATTTCACCAAACTATTCAGCAACGCGGGTGGGCCTTAAATAAAAGGGCCTTAGCGCAGCGCATATGTGCTGCGCTAGGGCCCGGCCGGCTGAAGCCGGCCTCATTATTGTTTAGCCGTATGCACTAAAGTGCATACGGCTAAACGGGCGGGACGCCGCTACTGAAAAATAATATCAACCTATATATTGACATTTCACTTTCGTATTGTTTATAATACTTACAACCAATTAAATAAGGAGGCATATTTATGAAAAAGTTAGCCATAATGCTGCTAACTGGCGCAATATCATTAGGGCTGGCCTCATGTGCTAATAGTACGATTACGCCTTCCGGCCCATCGCCATCCAGTCAAAACAACTCAGAAAAGAATCCTTATATCGGAAATACATATTCCCAGCAGCCCGACATCCGAGACTATACATATTCCTGGTGGCCCGAAGGTACGGGCACCGCCTCAAGCAACAAATTTTTTGTGCAGACAGGCCATTATGGAATAAGTATAAACGGCACAAACGGCATGATAAACAGACTAGGGGCAATTAAAGAAGAATATGGCCAGTCCGAAGTAATGTCTCAAGACGCCTCCGTTATAAACAGCCTGCCCGAAATAGATACTTTCAGCTCGGCAATAATAAACGATACCGAATATCTTTTCACAGACACCATACAACCCGCACAATATAACACAATCAATATGCGAATTATCGAATCAGGCCAATATATGCAATCCTTTGATACGGCCGCCATGATTTTTGCAGACGCTTCATCCGGAAAACAAACAAATGATTTTATAGGCCGCACAGAAATTAAAGCTCTGCCCCGCTACTTTGCACTTAATTTTCAACTCTTTGCCCAACAAAACTTTTCAAATGTCACGCTCAAATATTCATTTGAATTTAACGAGGAGATGGAAGGCACTCCTTCCCAAAACGGGCGTGAGATAATACTTACTTCTCCCAATGGATGCGGTCTAACTGTTATGCTCCCAGATGAAAAGGCTTCCCTTTCCTATGACCAGGCTTCCAGAACCTTAACAATGACATGCACGGATATTTCATTAAAACAATATGAATTTGGAGGTTTTGGGGCCATAATCATACCCAGCGCTTCGCCCTCCCAGTCAGATATAGACAACTACAACGCAATAGCTTCCTTGAATATCTCCGCATATCAGCTTGCTCCCCGCGAAGGGCGGGAAGTACCCGTGGAATTTGATGCGGACAGGGGTATCTGGATTATGAATACCAATCGAATGACCAGCGCCAAAGGAACTGCTTTTGCATCAGAACAAAATCAAAATGCCAGTGATAGGGTACAGTTTACCCTGGAAAACACATCAGACCAAACTATAACCGTGCCTGTTATGTTTGAAAAAAGCGGTACCTTCGCAGTAGAAGGCTTCGGCCCTGTTATAAGAGATGTGGATACTGGTGAGCCATTGGGCGTGCCCATCCAAATATCTAAAAACTGGCACCCTTATGCCAGCACTATATCAGACAGCGAATGGTATAAAGGTCTGGACGGCTCCTGGTTCCACGGCTACACCTATCTGGAAGTCCCCGCCAATTCAAGCGTTACTTATGAATATATGAACGCCTTCAATAACTGGGGTACAATTAACGTAGCCAGCCATGCCCAGCTCTGCTTAATAGGCTGGCCTGCGTACAGCTCTCACCAAATCTGGCATACAAGCACAATAGGCTCCAGCGGCGAGGCATTCTGCTACGACCCAGACCAGACCTGCGGCCTGTCCTTTATAAACGACGTCCGGGGCGTGGGCTTTGACCCCTATGATAACGGCCAGGAATATGTCTGGGGCACCAATAACGGCGGCGGCAATTTCCTGTATTACGGAAAGGACGGAAGCAACACGTCAGGTATTGTAGGCTTTAAAAACGTACGGGTGTTTTACCGCAATTATGCCCCTAACCTTGCCGAAGTTATTTTCACCGGCCTGACCAAAGACAACGCCGTGGAATTTACCATCACTACCTATTTAGGCCGCACGAATGACGTTTCCCGCGCAACGCATACCTTTGAATACACCTTTTTAAAGGATGTCAGCTTTGAAAGAATGGCCTTTTACCAGCTGGGCGCCGACAACCATAACAGCGGCCGCTGGCACGGCTTGACCATTGGAAACAACGACGGTCCTATAGAATATACGATTGACGGCGTAACCTACGGCGCTGAAGCAGAGCTTCCCGTATATGACACGGCGGGCTATATTGGCAATAACGGCATGCAGCGCATAGAAGTTCCGGGCGAAGGTATGTGGATAGCCTTTACCAACAGCTATACAAAGATAAACTCGGATTATTTTGACGCCAAAACCGCCAACCGTATGCTCAGCCTCCTATCCTTTGAAGCAAACTTAAACGGAAAAACATATACCAAACCCGCCTTTAATATTCGCAGCACCGAAATGTTCTGCGGCAATTCTACATTGGTAGAGCTGTGCCCTCCGGCCGAAACAGGCAGCACTATAAAGGCGGGCAGCACAGTCAAAGGCGCGGTGGAATATATTAACCTGCCCATATCCCTTTCCAGTTTTTATTATGACAGCCCCATAGTAAAAAGCATCCCTGAAGAGGAATTTAACACCTGGAGAATGGCCTACCGCTATGCAATGGGAGATAAGACCCAAGCCTCTGCTCAAACAGGCGAAATTATCCGTCAATATCCCATTGCAGTAAAATGCGCTGACGCTCTCGACGTGCTGGCCGAAATAACCATAAAGGGCGGAATAAGCTATATTCCCATTACCTTTACCAACGTACCCTCCTATTCGGGCTATAGATTGGAAACTCTAACTGACGGCCAATGGACTAAAATTGATCAGTCCTATTTGGGCAACGACTACTGGCAAGCCTGTTATAACGCCGAAACCGGCTCGTATGAATTAACCTTTAATGTGGAGCATTCGGGAGACCCCGAAGCGGAATACAGCTACAGGCTGGTTAAAGAGTAAAAATTAGTCCTACAAGCAAGCGGCCCGCAGAAAGCTCCAGCGCAAGAATGATGTTTGTCAACAAAACCATAATAATGATGTACCTTATTACAATAAAATCTACTTGATAATATGGTTGCTCAATGCTATATTTCTAAATATACAGAATATTTAGATAATTGGAGGAGAACTCGATGTCAAAGTACCCGCAATTTACTATGTCTTTCAGCATAGGACCTACAAACAAAGAAAGAATCGAGGCTTTTGAAATATATCAAAGAGCTTTCAAAGCAAAAAAACTTTCCGAAGGCACACCTCCAGGTGGTGATGATATTCATATTATGATGGATATATATGGCGTTGAAATTTTGATTGGTCCTGGCAAAGTAGCTGGAACTGGATTTGAGAATGCTCTATCTTGTTAAATTCGTTTTGATAAAGAAGATGATTTTCGTCAAGCATATGATGAAATAAGCAAAGATTCTCAAAGTCACTCAATTAAAGGTCCGTATCCATGGGCAACGCTATTAGGTCTTGTAGTCGATAAATTTGGTATCGGCTGGGCTCTTTATTATAACGAATAAGCTCCTTCAGAATTTCATATTCAATACATTCATGGTGTCATTGTTTTTCTTAACAATGACACCTAAAATATACTTATTTTGACCTCCAAACCAATGAAGAATAGATGCTTTTTTCACTCTTGGACTGTCGGATGTTCTAGGCAACACAAAGTTGGATAATTCCTAAATTATCTTATACGCATTTTAGAATAATGCTTCATATGGTGCCTTTTAAAAAATGACGCAGTTATTTTTTGTAATTGATAAAACGTTAGACATTTAATGTATTTTACAGGTGCTGTTTTGCCGATTTGATAAGCGTTCCAGTGTTTTTCCGGCTCACTTTTAATATAACAAATATTGAAGAAAATAAACGACTAGACAGAATTTCCCCGTGTGCCTATTTTTCTTCCTTAAGCCCATGCCCAGTTTCCCTTCTGCTCTTAACATACCTTATTAAGCAGTGCAGAAATCTGCGGGCTGTTTAATTTATAAAGCATCTTTATTTAATAAATGTACACTTTTAAAAAACTTTAACGCCCACGTTGTTCCCAGTTACAGATTATGAGCCTTCCGATGCCGCGCCCAGGCGGGCGGGTGGGCAATATAAAAGGAAGGGCGGAAAAATACTTAGCATCAATAATAAAAGATTGTACCGCCCTTCCGGCCGGCGAAGCCGGCCTCATTTTTTGTGCAGCATTGACCTTAATTTAAGGTCAATGCTGCACAGGGGCGGGATGCCCGCCTGGGCAATAATACTACAAGCCGTTGTTTAGTAGCTGTTCCTCATTAATTGGGCGTATAAAGCTGCCTGTACGGGTTGCCGGTATTAGGAGTGAGAACTAAAAACGGATGCTGCATGATTTTTTCCGCTGAATAACCAAAATAACCGCAAAAGCTTTTTATATAGCCTTCAATGCGATTTAAATCCTCAGGCAGAGCAGCACGCGCGCATACCTGCTCCGGCAAAGACGCGGGCACTTTATCAGTGCGCAGGAATATTTCGCCTCCATGCATACCCGTACCGCAGAAATAACCTACTATTGGTTCCTGGCTCTCCAGGCCTAAAACTATTATAGTACCGCCAGCCTGATATTCGCCTAAAAAGCTGCCTGCGTTCCCGCCTATAACCAGCGCGGGCTTCTTTTGATTGTACTCTTTCATATGTATGCCTGCCCGATAACCTACGCTTCCCTTAACAAAAATGGAACCGCCGCGCATAGCATATCCCGTAGCGTCCCCCGAACTGCCCTCAATAACTATAAGCCCATCGTCCATAGTGTCTCCTACAGCATCCTGGGCGTTTCCCTTGACATACAGTTCAGAGCCGTTTAAGTATGCTCCCATAGCATTGCCCGGAGTGCCGTTTATAACTATCCGGCGCCCGGCAAGACCGCAGCCGATATACCGCTGTCCCGTCACATTGTCCAGCGTTATCTCCTTATCCGAACATTGCCTTATTTTTTCATTAAGCTGAGAGTAATACTCTCCCTGAGCATCTATTCTCGTCATAAGTTGCATCCCTTTCTATATTGTAATTAATTAGGGCTACACCCGTTCTGCCAGCTTTTGATGCCTGTACTGGCCGGAGAATGCAGCTAACTGCGGAGACTCAGCAATCAATTTAAAATCTATGCTGTCTAGGGGTATCCTCTCACGCACCAAAGAAGTATATATTCCCGCGCGGGAAACATCTCCCATAATTATATAGCCCGCAAGCAGCCCGTCTTTTACACATAGGCGCTTATATGTACCATCCTTATTGAAAACTAAGCTTTGCCCGTCATACGTTCCGCATGTCACCATATGCAGGCCTAAAACCCCCATGGAGTTCATGGGAACGGCCTTATCAAACTGAGCCTCGCCTCCGGCCATATTGCGGCCCGCTGTCTCTCCCTGCATATAGGCGTTGGGAAGCAGAGCTAAAACCTTGCTCTTGCCGCAGGAAATATCTCGGCACTGCGTACAATCTCCCGCAGCATATATATCCTTTAAGCTGGTGCGCGATCTATCGTCTGCAATTATACCGCGCTCGCAGTCCGCTCCCGCCTCCTTAAGCAGTTCCACATTAGGACGCACACCCACAGCTACCACCAGCACATCAAAGGGAATTATTTCGCTGCCGATATCCGCTCCTTCAGATGTAAAAGCTTTAACGCCCGCATTCAGCCTTACGTTTATTCCCTTAGCTTTAAGATGCTCAAGCATTATTGACGCACTCTGCTCATCCAATATGCTGGGAAGCACTCTGTCTGCTAAGTCTACCACCGTTATACTGCCCGCACGGCCATACAGCCCCTCCGCACATTTCAAACCTATAAGCCCCGCTCCCATAATAAGCACCCTGGTCTGATTATTAACTGCCTGTTCCAAAGCCAATGCATCATCCAGGCTCATAAAGGTAAATTTTTTCTCCACCTGTTCCAAGCCGGCTATGGGAGGGATAAAAGGCTTGCTGCCCGCAGCATAAAGCAGCTTTTGATACTCTATCTTTTCCCCGTTGTCCAGATATACGCATTTTATATCCGCATCTATTTTTTTCGCCGTGCGTCCCGACAACAGAACAGCCTTATTCTCCTCATAAAAGTTATCCGAGCGGTATTTTATACGCTGCATATCGGTTTCCCCGCATAGAAGATAGGATATAAGGGGTCGGGAATATGTAAAATACGATTCGGAAGAAACCATTATAATATCCCCCTCTTTATCCAATGCCCTTATTCCCTCAACTCCGCCTATCGCCCCGGCCGAATTACCTATAATAACATATTTGGCGTTCATATCCTTACCTCCAAAAGGCCAACAGGCCCTAAAAAATTCATTTTCCGGCTGTTAAACTAATTACAGCGCCTTTTTTATATTATGGGGGAGCGCTCCCGCCCTTTAAAAGTGTTTTGGCTCGCATCCCGCTCGCCAAAACGGGCGCGCCCGCCATTGGTCGCTGTCCCTTTTATTTACTTCGCCGCATATTTTACGCTATCGCCCATTTAATACCGCGCGCCCATTTACATATCCCCGCCCGCGCTCCGCGGGCCGCCGCAATTTTGCAATTATAATTTCTTTTAACACGCGGCCCGCATACAGACAGCTTGCCTCAGCGGCAAAATTCAGCTTCTATTTCAATACCAGCTGCATATCTTCTATCTTTCCTCATATATAATAGCGCGATTAGGGCACCCGGCGACGCATGCCGGCTGCCCGCAGCTGTTGTTTAAGCACAGCTCGCATTTCTGCACCGGCCCCTCTTCTCCCGGAAGCACCGCTCCATACGGACACGCCATAACACAGCTGAGACATCCTACGCATTTGTCCCTGTCCACTGATATAACTCCGTCTTTAATGCTCATGGCGCCGCTTATACACGCCTTTACGCACAGCGGTTCCGTGCAATGCCGGCAGGAAACTGCAAAACAAACGCCGTCCTTCTCCTCTACCCTTATGCGGGGATGGATTCTAACATTTTTCAGTGCGCTGGCCATATCCTTTTTCCCCGAATTGGCAAAGGCGCAGTTATACTCGCACAAATGACAGCCCAGGCACCATTTTTCATCTACATAAACTCTTTTCACAGCTTTATCCTGCCCCTTTCTATTCTCCCGCGTGCTTAACGCCTAAAATATCCAGTTCCTTCTGGGTCATGCCCACGCCCCTGAGCATAAGCCTGTTCCCGCGCAGAGCCTCGACTGAATTAATGCCCATGCCTCCCATTATCTCCTTAAGCTCGTGCGTCCAGGCATTTATAAGATTGCATAAACGCTTATAGCCGATATCAGGATTGAGGCGCTTGACCAGTTCGGGCCGCTGCGTAGCTATTCCCCAGTTGCATTTGCCGCTGTGGCAGCTCCGGCAAAGATGGCAGCCCAGCGCCATAAGCGCCGCAGTACCTATGTATACCGCGTCTGCTCCCAGCGCTATGGCCTTGACCATATCGGCGCTGGAGCGTATGCTGCCCGCCGCAATTATGGAAACATTGCCCCTTATTCCCTCTTCCCGAAGGCGCTGGTCAACGCTGGCCAAAGCCAGTTCTATGGGAATACCCACATTGTCCCGGATACGGGTAGGCGCTGCGCCGGTGCCTCCGCGGAAACCGTCTATGGCTATGGCGTCCGCGCCTGAGCGGGCTATGCCGCTGGCTATAGCCGCCACATTGTGCACAGCCGCTATTTTTACTATGACCGGCTTCTTATATTCTGTGGCCTCCTTAATGGAAAAGACCAGCTGGCGCAAATCCTCTATGGAATATATATCATGATGCGGCGCGGGCGAAATGGCGTCGGCGCCTTCGGGAATCATGCGCGTGCGCGAAACATCCCCCACTATCTTTTCGCCGGGAAGATGCCCGCCTATGCCCGGCTTTGCGCCTTGACCCATCTTAATTTCCACAGCCGCCGCCGTCTCCAGATACTTTTTATGCACCCCGAAGCGGCCCGAAGCCACCTGCACTATGGTATTAGGCCCATATTTATAGAAATCCTCATGCAGGCCGCCCTCGCCTGTATTATAATATATGCCCAATTCAGAAGCGGCCCGTGCCAGCGATTCATGCGCGTTATAGCTTATTGAGCCGTAGCTCATAGCCGAAAACATTATGGGCGTGGTCAGCTTCAGCTGAGGACTCATATTGGGAACTATCCTGCCCTGCTTATCCCTCTCTATCTGCTCAGGCTTGCGTCCAAGAAATGTGGCAGTTTCCATAGGCTCGCGCAAAGGGTCTATGCTTGGATTAGTCACCTGGGACGCATTTAAAAGCAAACGGTCCCAGTATACAGGCAAAGGACGCGGATTACCCATTGAAGAAAGCAGCACTCCGCCGCTCTCGGCCTGGCGGTAAATCTCATTAATCGCGTCGCCGCTCCAGTTGTAATTGGTTTTAAAGGTATGATTGCTCTTTACTATCTTAAGCGCATGAGTGGGACACAGGGCCACGCACCGGTGACAGCAGACGCACTTTGATTCGTCCGCGCGCATGGTGCCGGTCTCTTCATCGTAAGAATGCACGCAGTTGGCGCACTGCCGCTCGCAGACACGGCAGGCTATGCATCTGGAGGTGTCCCGCACAACCTCATATTCAGGATATATATAATTGATTGCCATTATCAAAACCCCATTTCATAATTGCAGTTTTTCTTATTGCCGGTCCATTCCTGACTGGACTAAGTATAATCTATATCTTATGCCGGAACCCCTGTGCCATTCAGCTCAGCCTAAAGCCCCCGCTTATTCACGCTCTTGAACCCCGGCCCATGCTGTCCGCATTAAACCATATCCAGAGTATATATAACCGGCTCGCCGCCTTTGGGCGCCCAGAGTTTGTCTAAGTCAGGCTCTATAATTCTTATGGCGCACTCCTCGCTGGCTATATAGGCCATATCTCCCTTTTCCCCCACTACCATGGAACGAAGCTTCAGCCTGTCGTTAAGAGCCATTAAACCGTTTGGGAAGCCCAGCAGAATGGAAAATGGGCCGGTTATCAGCAGGGGCGCAAAGGCGCCGCGCAGATAAGCCATACGCTCGCGCTCCTCCTCAGGCATGCCCTTTATAGTGCTCCAGAATGGCGCGGCTATAACGCTGGACATCTCCTTAAGACTGAGCCCCATACGGCGCACAAGATAATCTATTATGTAGGTGATAACCTCTGTATCCGTCAGCAGATTGCATTTATAGCCGTACATCTCGATATACCGCCGGTTGGCATCGTAAGAAGAAATTTCGCCGTTATGCACTACTGAATAATCCAGCAGGGCAAATGGGTGCGCCCCGCCCCACCAGCCGGGAGTATTAGTCGGGTACCGCCCGTGAGCCGTCCAGCACCAGCCCGAATATTCCTCAAGGCGATAAAAGCGCCCCACGTCTTCAGGAAAGCCGACAGCCTTAAAGACTCCCATATTTTTACCGCTGGAAAAGACGTAAGCCCCTTCCAAGTTGGTATTTATATTAGTAACGCACCTGGCGGTAAATTCATATTCCTCCAGCTGGCTCTCGGCCAGTTTTGTGGGCAGAGGAGTGACAAAATACCTCCATATCAGCGGCTCGTTTGTAATTTCGGGCAGCTTGCGCGTGGGTATTTTGGAAAGGTTGATAATATCAAAATGCTTATCCAGAAAACGCTCGCACTTTTCCCGCGCCTCAATGGTATCATAAAACACATGCAGTGCAAAATAATCCTTGTATTCCGGATAAATGCCGTAGCCCGCAAAGCCGCCGCCCAGTCCGTTGGAGCGGTCGTGCATAACGGCTATAGATTTAATTATGCTTTCCCCGCTTATTCTACGACCGCTCCGGCAGAGCATGCCCGAAATAGCGCAGCCTGAAGGTATCCGAATCTGTCCCTCTTTTAACATGATGCATTTCCCCTTTAGCCCTGTAAATTTTGCCGCAGTTTATTCTGCGGCGCTGCAAAATTTATTAAGAGCAAAAATAGATAGAAAAAAAGACGTCCACCGCCGAGTTGTAAAAACTCCGCAGCGAACGTCTTTGTTCTTTTAATATATTATACATGTGAAGTAATTTTGTCAACTGTTTTTTGCAGGATTTTTTATTTCTCCTTGCAAAACAAAAAGATATTGATGGGCAAGCGTATTATAATGAACCATGCCTTCGCAGTATTGTTTTAGCAAAAAATCTGTACGGTAAAGCAATCCGGCGGCAGCACGATAGAGCGCGCGGACGGAAGAAAGAGTGGGACGGGGAGAATGGGGATTGGATGATGTATAAGGCAACATTTTCGCATCAAAATACAGCATAAAGCAATTTTACATATGATACATTTTCTGGCTTCGGCTTTTCAGAGCAGATTTGGGTTATCGGCCTGTGCATGGGGGAATTTGCGGAGGTGGGGAGAAAAAAGGCAAATGGTTGGGGTGGTAGAGAGAGGGTGTATAAGTTATTCTTTCCCCATCAAAATACCGGATAAAGTAATTTAGCAGCACTGCCATATTCTGGATATGCCCGCAGCTGGGCGTGCATGGCAAAAGCGCGGGCCAGCAGGGCTTAAGCGCCCCGCAGGGCCTGCGAGAAGGAGCGCGGCAAAGATGGGGACAGAAGCGGTATAAGTAAGCCTTCGCCCATCAAAATACCGCAAAAGTAAATTAGCAGCACTTATTTTTGATGCAAGCTGGGCTTCTTCTCAGCAATATCTTTTATAAACAAACCTAATATAAAAAATAACACAGCTCAAACATTAGCTGCATTCAATAATTACAATATTTTTCTATTATTTGAATCCAGGCAGAAAGAGAGACGGCAAAATTAAGCCGCCGAGCAGACAGTAATGTGAAAATGCAAAATCTCTTTCTCCACGCGCTTTGATGTGCTAGCCGTATGCGTCGCAGATTATAACGGCTTAAAATGCTTGTTTTATGATCTTATGATAGCACCCCGCATTTTGAAAGTCAATACTTTTAAGAAAAATAAATTAAATTGTTGATAACTTTTCGTCTTTGGAACATATATATTATCGTATTGCTGTTTTGGAAAATTTGTGCCTGGTATATCATGTCTATAGTCTGGTTCAAGAGATGGAAATATGGATCATAATGATGAAAAGTTATTAAATACAAAACTGTTAGGGGCGCGTATAAAGGAAGCCCGCGAACATATAATTGATGATAATGGAAAAAAACTTTCTCAAGAAGCTTTGGCTGATATGTTAGATTTAACAGCAACATATATAAGACATGTAGAAGGCGGGCAAAGAACTCCGCGCTTACAATATTTTATTGATTTTTGCCGGGCTTTAAATACTACGCCCAATTTTTTTTAAAGATTATTTATACAATGAATATAACGATATAATTGATGAAATAATTAGTAAAGTACAAACAATTCGACCTGATAAATTGCCGTTACTGCTGGAAAATATTAAATTATTAGATGATATAAAATAATTTTTACTTTTTCGCCTCTCGTACATATGTATTATCGTGTTGCTGTTTTTAGAATTGATATTCTGTTTTATTATGTATATAGACATGTACGAGAGGTAGTTGCTAATGTCACATAATGATTATATAAATACAAAGCAATTAGGCAAGAGAATTAAAGAATCGAGAGAAATGCTTACTGATGAGGATGGGAAGAAGGTTACTCAAGAAGCATTAGCTAATATTCTCGATTTTAGTGCTACATATATACGGCATGTTGAGGGAGGCAGACGAACCCCACGATTGTCTTATTTCATAGATTTCTGCAACGCTCTAAATGTAAGCCCAAATTTTTTGCTGAAAGATTATTTGACATGTGATAATGGTGATTTGCTAGACGAAGTATTGTTAAAAGTTAAAACTTTGAGACCCGACAAATTGCCAGTGTTACTAGAAATTATCCAGCTACTAGATAATATAAAATAAGAATCAAAAGCTTATTTCAGGAAATCCTAATTAAATAGGATTTCTTTTTTTAAATAATAGTTGCTTTTTTGTATTATATATTATAATATTATCATCTCTAGTGCATATTCATGTTCTAGACGTAACATATTAAGGAGGTTTAATGTAGTGAAAAGAAACGATCTTTTGTCTCGAAATACAAATATTGATTGGAGGAACATTTTATGAAAAGTACGGGAATAGTAAGAACTCTTGATGGTTTGGGCCGTGTTGTAATACCGATAGAAATTAGACGCACTTTAAATTGAAAATTAAAGAATAAAATTGAAATTTTTATTGATAAAGATTGCGTTATATTGCGTAAATTTCGTTCAGGATATAATATATGCTATAATGCTGATTCAAATAATTTATTATATTTGAATGGATTTACTATTTGTCATGATTGTTTAGATAAGTTGAATAAAATTGAAAATAACGCTAATGAAAATTAATAAAACAATTAATTTATGCACTGAACCGTTTATAAAACCATATTGAAAGATATGAATTAAGAAGGTCAAATGCGAAGTGACCGGCTGGAAAGTAAAGCGCGGCAGAATATATGCCAAACCCTGCGGCGTTATCCCGGCGCTGTAAAAGGTAAGCATATATAATTGCTTTTGCGGTATTTTGATGGGGAGAGGCTTACTTACACCCCGCTTCTCCCCCATCTCTGCCGCGCTCTTTCTTGCAGGCTCTGCGGGGCGCTTAAGCCCTGCTGTCCCGCGCTTTTGCCATGCGCGCCCGGCTGCGGACATATCCAGCATATGGCAGTGCTGACAAATTGCTTTATCCGGTATTTTGATGGGAAAAATGTAACTTATACCCCTCACTCTCTACCGTTCGTCTTTTTTCTTGCCGCCTCCGCAAATTCCCCCAAGCGCAGGCCGATAACCCAAATCTGCTCTGAAAAGCCGAAGCCAGAAAATGTATCATATGTAAAATTGCTTTATGCTGTATTTTGATGCGAAAATTTTAACTTATATCCTCCGCCTCTACCGTCAAAAGTCATTTTCCCCAATATGCCCGTCCACTCGGCCATAGCCGGCATTTCGCCCGGCCGGCGCCGCCCCTCTATATCCAATATCTATATAATATGCTAAATTACTTATTCCGGTATTTTGATGCGTAAAAGCTTACATAATACCCCGCCCGCGCTTTCTCCTTAACTCCCGGCTCGGCTTAGCATAAAAAAACGGCGCCGCATAAATTATGCGGAACCGTTTTACACATAAATCATATAACAAAATCAAGAAAAACTCAGCCGCCGTACCTCTTTAAGAACTGCTGCGTGCGCTCGCTCTGCGGATTATCTATTACCTGTTCAGCTATCCCCTCTTCTACTATAACGCCGCCGTCCATAAAAATAATCTTATCCGCGACATCCCGTGCAAAGCTCATCTCGTGCGTTACCACTACCATACTCATCCTGCGCGACGCCAAATCCCGGATAACAGCCAGTATTTCACCTGTTAATTCAGGATCCAGCGCGCTGGTAGGCTCGTCAAAGAGCATAAGCTGCGGATTGAGCGCCAAAGCGCGTGCTATAGATACCCGCTGCTGCTGCCCTCCCGAAAGCTCGCATGGATAATTATCTTTTTTATTTTCCAGCCCCATTTGAGAGAGCAGCTCAAGCGCTTTGCTCTCCGCCTCACCCTTATTCATTCCCAGCACCCGCACAGGGGCCTCGGTTATGTTGCGCAGTACGCTCATATGGGGAAATAGATTAAAATTCTGAAAAACCATGCCCACGCTGCGCCTTATTTCCTCAAGCTGGGCGCGCGGGGCATATGAGCCGTCCCCCATTATCATATCTTTTCCGCATATGCTGATTTGGCCTGCATCTATCTTTTCAAGCTGGCTAATGCATCGCAGAATGGTAGATTTGCCCGACCCTGACGGCCCTATTACCGCCAAAGTCTCCCCCTGCTCCAGAGCAAAGGACACTCCCTTTATGACCTCATGCTCTCCAAAGCTCTTATGCAGCCCGCTGACGTTCAAAATGTTCATATTCAGCCCTCCTTAACGGTAATAGGACAGCTTTTTCTCCGCATAGGAAAAGCCCAGCGTTACCAACAAGTTCAGTATGTAATAAAAAATGCCCGCTGCCAGCAAAGGTATTACGCTTCCCGTTGCCGACATCTGCTGCTTGGCTATGGTAAACATCTCCACCACGGCCACCACCTGCGCCAGCGACGTATCCTTAACCAGAGTTATAACCTCGTTAGCTGTTGCCGGCAGCACCCGCTTTATCGTTTGGGGCAGAATTATATGCGCAAAGGTTTGTTTTTTGGAAAAGCCCAGCACTGACGCGGCCTCATACTGCCCCCGGTCAATGGACTGTATGCCTCCCCTGAAAATTTCCCCGAAATATGCGGCATAATTTATGCCAAAGGCTATAAAGGCAGCCAAGTATCTGTCCATAGGTATTTTAAACAGCATGCTGGGCAGATAAAGCACAGCTATAAGCTGAAGCATCAGAGGCGTGCCCCGCATAATGGAAATATATGCGCCCAATATTTTTCTCAGCCATCCATGCTTAGACAGCCTGCCCAAAGCCACCAAAAAGCCCAGCGGTATGGAAATAACAAGGGTAACGGCAAAAATAAGCAGCGTATTTTTCAGACCTTCCAGCACCAGCATACAATATTTAGCAAGCTCTGAAAGCCAGTCTACAACGCCCGCCTCACAATTAGCAAGCTCCACAAGCCAAACCAATACACTCACCTCCCGCAAATTAATCAGAAAACGCACAGCGCCGGCCATTGGCCGGCGGCGCAGCTTCTATTATGACCTGTTTATTTTATTCCACTACAGTTAAATCCGAACCGAACCACTTCTCGGAAATCTCTTTGAGAGTGCCGTCCTCTTTCATCTCTTTAATGGCGTTCCAGACCTTATCCTTCAGCTCGGTATCCTCCTTGCGGAAACCAATAACGTAAAGGTCATCTCCCAGCGCTTCATCCAGAATACGGAAATCCTTACCCTGGCTCTTAATCATATACTGTACTGCCACTTCGTCCACCAGCACAGCGTCTACCAGTCCCAGTTCCAGCTCATTATAAGCCATTGCATAATCTGCATGCCCTACCTTTTCATACTGAATGCCGCTGGCGTCCAGAGCTTTTTCGCCCTCCGAGCCGTTCTGAACGGCAATCTTCTTGCCTGTAAGCTGGTCAACAGTCTGTATATCTGAATCAGTCTTAACGGCAAATACCATGCGGTTGTTCATATATGCGGGAGTAAGCAGCATGCTCGCTTCTCTCTCTTCATTTATGCTCATGCCGTTCCAAACGCAGTCAATGCTCTTATTATTCAATTCGCTGAGGTTCTGGTCCCAAATAATCTCCTTGCATTCCAGCGTCATGCCTATGCGCTCGCAGACCTCGCGCGCTACATCAATGTCAAAGCCCACTATTTCATTGTTCTCATCCTTAAAGCCCATGGGAGCAAAAGAAGCGTCCAATCCTAACACCAAAGTATTATCGTCATCCTGGGCACAGCCCGAAAAGAGGAATATTCCGCACAGCATAACTGCGCAGAGGCAAACCGTCAAAAGCTTTTTCATAATAACTCTCCTTTAAAATATTAAGTGATTAAAATTTTATCACAATAACGTAATAAAGTCAATACAAGAGCTATTAAATAAGCAAGCAATATGTTTTTGCACAGGCAATGCGTTACAGGCAGAAAAAAACAAACAAATACTTATATCAAAATACAGGAATAACAAGAATGGAATAATAGGCATATGCTGGATATGGCTGCGGCAGTGCCCATGGGATGGATGCACCGAAGCATCGGCTTGGCGGTTGCCAAAGGTTGCGGAGAGAATACAAGGGAAGGGGAGGAGAAAGGGTATGTTAAGTAAGCATCTCCCCCTCAAAATACCGCAAAAACATTTATTCAGCGCTTACGTTTTTCGTTTTGCCGGCCCTCCAGCCTCGCTTTGATTGCGCACCCCATATAAATAAACCGCAGCAGCGCGCAAAAGCCAGTATCCCGCCTCTGCTAAGCCGGAGTTTTGTACAGACCAACCAAACCATGAAATACCCAGCACACACGCCACATCGCGCATGTACAATCGGCCTGTCCTGCGGGTTCTGCTGTTTACTGCCGATGAGCTGAAAAATTCCTTATTGTCGGTTGTCCTATATCCTCCCCCAATTCACGCCCGATATATTCCCCTGTCCATTTTTGCATTCCTGCCCGATGGGTCTGCACTTAATCCGCAAATTACCCGTTAAGATACTTGTACCTATTACCCCGTCTCCGGACATCCCTTGCAGAGCAGTTTGTCTCCTGTCCTCTTCAATTATCCCATAAAACCCGGCACTGCCCCCTTAGGCTGCATTACTATCAATATATACGCGGAACATCTCCCTGCCTTTATGAGCTTCATCTTCTTCCGGCGCCTGGCGTCCCGAAAAATTTACCTATCTCCGCACGCTTTGCTATATTAACACATCTTAAGCCGGTATTGCAGCGCTGATGCCATAGTGATTTGAATCACGCATTTCCCCATAGGGATATGACATATGAAATATGATTTCCCCATTTGGATATATCCATGGGGCTGATTTATTCGGCCCGCTATAAACAATATGTTATGATGTCTGCAATTCTATTTTATTTGCGATAAACTATTTGCTTTCTTCACTGAAATAACCCCCCTTTGCTCATTCGCGCAGTCGGCAGACCGCATTCCCATTTTTGCAATGGAAGTTTTGCTATCTTATCGCCTAAGGCTTTCCTGAACCGCCCGTCAGTGAACTGTTCCGGAATAGACAGAAAAAAGCCCCGAAAAATCACATTTTCGGGACTTTTTAAAAACTATAATGCTTTATGCGCCAAAAGCCGCCAAAAAGGTGCGGCAATATCAGAATCAGTCGGCGCTGAAGGGCAGCAGAGCAACCTGACGGGCGCGCTTAACCGCAATGGCCAGCTCGCGCTGGTGCTTGGCGCAGGTACCCGTCATGCGGCGGGGCATTATCTTGCCGCGCTCAGATACAAACCGGCGCAGGCGCGCAACGTCCTTATAATCTATGCTCTCAACCTTATCCACGCAGAACTGGCAGGCCTTTCTTCTGGGCCGACGCGCCCCGCGGGGCTTTTTAACATCCTTTTCGGACATAATTCCTTACCTCCTTTTAAACTGTTAAAACGGCAGCTCGTCCTCATCAATAGGCTGAATGCCCTCAGTATAGCTGCCTGAGGGGGCGTCAAAGCTGTTGGCAGGATGGGCCTCCGGCGGCATATAGGGCGCCGAGCTGCCTCCTCCGGCCGGGGTCAAAAATTCCACATCGTCCGCCACTACTTCGGTGACGTATCTCTTAGAGCCGTCCTGCGCGTCATAGCTGCGGGTCTGAATGCTGCCTATTACAGCAACCTTTCTGCCCTTGGCCAGATATCTTGCACAGTTATCCGCCAGCCCGCGCCAGGTAACAATAGGAATAAAATCGGCGTCTCTCTGCCCCTGCGCCTGAGCATCCCGGCTTACGCGCCTGTTTACCGCAACGGTAAAGGTGCATACCGATATGCCTGAGGCCGTCGCTCTAAGCTCAGGGTCCCTGGTAAGATTACCCACTAAAATGGCTTTGTTCATACACCCTCATTCCTTTCAAAATCAGCTTTCTTTTCTAACTATGATATAACGCATGATATTCTCGTTAATCTTGAAGTTGCGCTCAAGCTCTGCGGGCAGAGCGGGCTGCGCTTCAAAGTTTACAAGAACGTAATAGCCTTCGGAAATGTAATTGATAGGATATGCCAGCTTGCGCATTCCCATTTCCTCGACTGATTCAACCGCCCCCTGAGCCGTGATTATATCGGAGAACTTTTCAATAAGCGCCTTGCGCGCCTCCTCCTCCACGGTGGGCTTGATGATATACAGCGTCTCGTACTTATTCATTAAGCTTTCACCTCCCTTTTGGTCTATGGCCGCCTGTATTTTATCAAGCGGCAAGGAATATCGGCAAATTATTATAACATGTCCGCATTTTATTTGCAAATGGTTTTTACTTGACAATACAATCAGAGTTGTAGGTTTGTCAATGATGTGTTACAGATTGGGGAAAGAAAAAAGAATGTCTTTA
>URYI01000011.1 GCA_900552055.1 uncultured Eubacteriales bacterium
CATTGCGCTGAGCGTTATCCGAAGCAGAGATAAGGTTGCCGTCGCTGTCATAGGTGTAAGCGCTGCCCGTCTCATCGAAGGTCATCATCAGCTCATCGAAATATGCGGCGTCAGGCTGACGGTAGAACATCAGGAAGAAGCGGATGCGGTCCACCTCTTTATCCGGATTGGTGGTAAAGACGTCGCTCTTATACTGCTTGGCCGAGGTATCATAGTTGAAATGAATGTTGTGCCATTGGAAGGAGCCGTCCTTGTATTTTATCTCCAGTTCCATGAACATATCCCGGCCGCCGGGAGTATTGGGTACGGCGTCAGCCTGGACAGTGCCGCTGAACTTGACGGATATCTGCGGACGGTTGATGTTGACATGCTGGTAGATATAGGGAATACCGTCAAGGTCCCCTTTAATCATATAGCGGCCGTTTGACCATCCGCTGCCGGCTATGTCTCTGCCCAGCACCCAGTTATCGGCGTTTTCTTCAAAGGCGCTGTTGAGGAGCATGTTGTAGTCGCTCATGGTTTTACTTTCTTCAAGCTGAATACAGTCAAACCATACCGTGCCGTTGGCCAGATATAACCCGGCGTAAATACGGAGATAAGCAGCGCCGCTGGGAACGGTAAAGGTCATGCTTATGCGCTTCCATTCATTGTTGGTGGATTCCTTTATCATGGAGGGCGCGGCCTCTTCGCCTATTTTGTTGTCGCCGCTGGAATCGTGGAAAGCGATAAACAGCCCGGCGCCGCCGTTAGCGGCCATATCTGAAACAGACTGCACCTTAAAATAGCCTGAAAGAGTGTATGTTTCACCGGGGGAGACGGGAACATTGCCCATGCCCATGGAGATTTTGCCGGGCGTCGCGTCATTTTGAGTTATTTTATAGGATTTGTAACCCAAATAGGAGGTAGAAGTGTCCAGGGTCTGAGTGCCGGTATCGTTGTACCAGTTGGACTGGTACCACCAGCCTGAACCGTTTTCAAAGCTGTGGTCGGGGACAATATTGTTGACGTATTTTTCCCCCTCTGAAGCAGAGATCAGCCGGTTGTTGCTCTTGCTCATCTCTTCGGCGCTGTCCTGGTTGACTGAGGCATACTGGCCGTTGGACATAGTACCGTCGCTGTTGAGGATACTGGTGGTTCGTCCTAAACTGTCAAAAGTATATACGGCGTTCCATTTATCAAACATATAAAAGGAGGCGGTTACAAATGCCTGGGAGCCGTAATAAACAGTGGTGGTGTTGTCCCGATTGTATTCGAAACGCACATAATTGCGGCTCTGGTTAGGCTCGCCGTTCCATTCGATTACTGATGAAACTTTGCCGCCTAAATGACCTGAATTAGCCTTGTAGTTGTAGCTCAGATACTGGCCGTCCGAAGCGGTTGCTTTAATCAGGCGCATGTATATCCGTGTATTTATGGTAGTATATGAATACTCAAAAGAAGTTGAAGAGCCATCGTAATAGGTAACTTCTGCAAGGCAGAGACCGGATAAACTAAACGTGATTTCACTGCCGTCGGGGCAGGTGATTTTATTCAGCCTGCCGGAGGAGGAAGTCAGGATATATTCCCGGCCTGCGCCGTCGGTTACTTTGTTCAGGATATTTGAACTGTCGTAGCTGCATTCAATATGGTGCCCCTGGGTATTATATGCCCTGTAAAGATAGCCGTTGGTGTTATAGGTCTCTTTTTCGCCCGTCTTGCTTTGAAGGGTATATTTTTCATTTCCACTGCTCCCCACAGTCAGCGTCAGACCCAGTCCGTCCTCGTCTTTATATACAGAACCGTCTTTTTTTAGGTAATGGGCCGTGCCGTCCCCGTCTATCCAAACGTATTCATAACCGCGTTCCTCCAGGCTGTCCCGCACCGAACTGCTTAATTGGGTCATTTCATCTATGGTATTAATGCGCCGAGCCATATTCAGGTGCCAGCCATAGGCTACCTTTATGCCCTGCGGCGCGTCTCTGTAAGCCGAGGTCAGGCTGTAGGCAAGCTCAAGGCTGATGGGCATGCGCGCGCCTGTTCCGCTGGTTAAAGGCAGAGTGTATATAAGATTGCCCGAAAACAGGTTCACATGGCTGGAACCGTGGCCTATGCTCTGGGAGGCGTATTCCCAATAAGGCTCCAGACCGTCGTTGTTGCGGTAGGTTATCAGGAAAGTGGGGCGCAGGCCTACTGAATTGTGTGTGGAATATGCCCAGAATTTAGAGCTGGCGCTCTCGTTGCTGGACTTTATCATTATACCGTGATTATTTGAGGGATTCTCGTACCACTGGCGCATTAATTTTGTTATGTCCCAGCAGCGGTATGTCCAGTTGCTTTCTGTCAGAGCACTGTCATAGTCGATAATGGCTGTTGAATCGTATTTGCTGTTTGAGTTGTTCCAGGTTGCCGTGGACTGATCCCAGCTGGATGTCATCCTGTAGGCGTACATGGGGGTATAATTTTCTTCAGCTCTTCTGCGCAGCAGGAATACCTGGGCGTTGATTACCACATCTCCCGGAGAAAGAGCCGGCAGGCTGCTCATTTTTATTAATGTGCGCGTTACGCCGTTATTGGCGGCAGCAGAGGTAAATTTGCCTACATAAAGGCTGCCTTGATAATTATTGCCGCCGTATCCGAAGGAGTCGTTAGGCAAGCCCTGGGAAATAAATGTGCTTTGGATATTTGAATTGACCTGGGGAGTCTGGAAGGTTGGGTCTATAGTCACAGGATAGCTTCTGTTTTCATCTTTCAGCCAGTCGCTGTCCGCCGTCAGGCGTATATAAAGCTTTTCCTGGGTCTGGCTGATTATTTCAAGCTGTAATTCGGGACTGGCCGCACCTTGGGCGTCCTCCATATAGGGCGCGGAAATTATGTATTTTATATTGCCTTCAGAGTCCTTTAAATAAATGGTGCGCGAATCCCGGCTAACGGCAGATAGGCCGTTAAGCTGGTATTCTATCTCAAAAACATTTTGTGCCTGCGCGTTTTTCAGGATAAGATTTTCCTTAACTCCGCCGGGCAGGAGCAGTACCTGCAAATCCACGCTGGGATATATATTTCTATAGAAAACCTCCTGGACTATGCCTGTCAGCTCCAAAGGGTCGTTTGTTTGCGAAACAGGCGTTATTTCCAGATTGCTTTGGCTGGCGCCTTTGTATTTCCATGAAGCGGAGGTGCTGCCAGTTTCAAGCTTTATCAGCTCAGAGGTGCTGCTTTTTTGGGCAAGGATTATCTCCTTATCTGCCTTTGCGGCTTTAAAAGTTTGGATATCCGCGCTGACCGAACGCGCATTTGGCTGAACGGTCTGAATACGGTTGTCATACTGTTCCCATTGCCCGTCCTCATTAAGATAATGTACATTTATTGGATATTCGGCAATCTGATAGCTGCCGTCGCTCATAAGGAAGTGCTTGGAAGAGGCCTGGCGCTTTGAAATATCCTCGCCTATTATATATGGCTCTGCCGCCTGAGTTTCCTGTAATTCCTGCATCGCCGGGATATCTTCCGGATTTGAATTAATAATCTCTGAATTTTGTGTGAGTTGGAATATGCCTGAATCTGATATAGTCTGCATGGGATATATCATGCAGAAAATGACCGCCAGCAGAATGGCTGTAGCAGTTTTAAAGCCGTGAAAGAATTTTTTCATGCGTTTACTCCTTTTTATTTATCTTAAACTGCAAAACGGGAAAAACCACCCTCCTTTTATAAAAAATATTCGTCCCCATTGAAACAGCCGTATTTGCAGTTTTAGTCTTAGGGTTTATATTTGGATAAGTATGTTTGGAAATTAAAATAATAGTTTACAATATTATCTATAAATCTGTAAATATTATAATATAATCAATCAAAAATTACAAGGGAATATTTGCATAAAATAAATATTTTATCTTCTTTTTACCCAAGTAAATCAAAGTCTTATCTTGTGCTTAATTTCGCTTAATGATATAATAAAAACAAAGTTATGCATTAGGGGAATTGCTCCAGCAGCGCCTGAAACAGATATAAAATGACGGAGAGAATAAAAGCGGGAGCTATTTGGGAGCTATTTGAAATCCTGCGGGGGAAAAGGGAGGAATGTATATGGCCAAAAGGAGGAACGCTGGTGCCTGGGCCATGGCGGCGCTGTTTATAATTGCCGGGATGGTCTGCGGACTGCTGGCTGGTTCGTATTTTTATGCCCAGTGGGAAAAAGAACTGACGCTGAACGTCTTTTTGCTTGATATCATTATATTTTTGGCTATTATTTATCTGGCTGTTTTTTTGCAGGTTATTATACATGAACTGGGGCATCTGGCGTGCGGCCTGCTTACTCATTACCGCTTTTCCTCTTTCAGGGCAGGGTGGTTCGCCTTAATAAGGGATAAGGGGGAATTTAAACTGAAGCTTTTTAAAATGCCGGGCACTATGGGGCAATGCCTTATGGTGCCGCCTGATATGGAAAACGGGCAATTTCCCTTTGTGCTGTATAATCTGGGCGGAGTGCTTTTTAACGCTTTATCTGCTCTGATTTTTGCGCTTCTCTTTTTCCTTTGCGAAAACATTCCCTTTCTGCCGCTGTTTTTGCTTGCCGCCGCGGTTATCGGGCTGACTTATGCGTTTGCAAACGGCGTGCCCATGCACAATAAAATGGTGGCTAACGACGGCTATAATCTGCTGTCAATATATAAAAACCCAAGGGCGGCTTATGCGTTTTGGGTGCAGCTTAAGGCGGCGCATGAAACGGCAAATGGGACCCGCCTTAAGGATATGCCAAAGGATTGGTTCTCTTTTCCGCCGGAGGAGGATTTAAAGAACAGCATGTGCGCTGTTATAGCGGTATTTTGCGCAAACAGGCTTATGGATGAGCATGATTTTGCGCGGGCGCGTGAAATGAATGACAAGCTGCGGGCAAGTCAGATACCTTTGGCGGGCATTTACCGCGGCTTATTGGCCTGCGACCGGATTTACTGCGAATGCCTGGGGGATAAATCCCCTGAGGTTCTTAATGCGCTGCTGAATGCAGAACAGCTTAAGTTTATGAACAGCATGAAGAACAGCTTATCGGTACTGCGTACCCAATATGCGCTTAAGCTGCTGCATGAACAGGATAATCAAGGGGCGGAAAAGATAAAAATGGATTTTGAAAGATATGCGGCTAATTATCCTTATGAAGGGGACGCCCAAAACGAGCGCGAATTGATGCTTATCGCAGAGCAGGCGGCTTTAGGTGAAATTCCGCGCCAATAGAGCTTTGTTCGGGCCGGCCAAGCTTTTAAATATAGCTTTGCGGCTTCTCAAAGGTGCCGTGCAAATTTATAAATATTTAAGAGGGAGCAATATATGATAGAAGCAATAGTTTATACTTCCAATACAGGCTATACGGAAGAATATGCGCGGATGCTGAGCAAAAGCACGGGCCTTAGGGCGCTTTTGCTTAAAGATGCGGTTAAAGCGCTTAAAAGGGGGGCGCCTGTAATTTATATGGGCTGGCTCATGGCGGGCGTTATTAAGGGGTATAAAAAGGCGGCGGGATATTTTGACGTTAAAGCCGTCTGCTGCGTAGGCATAATGGATATGGCTTCTCAACTGGGGCAAATTAAGCAGGCTGCGGGCATGCCGGAACAGTTTCCTCTTTTTCCCCTTAAGGGCGGGTTTGATATGAACCGCCTGCATGGCGCGTATAAGCTAATGATGAATATTATGCGGGGCAGTTTAATTAAACAGGCGGAAACAAAAGCAGTAAAGACGCGGGCCGAAGAGGAGATGATTGATTTGCTCAAAAACGGCGGCAGTCTGGTAAGCGCAGAACAGCTGGATGGAATAATTAAATGGCGTTCTGCCGGCATATCGCAGGAAAAATCATAATACTGGAGGCAAAATGTATAAGCTGCTTATAGTGGAGGATGATCAGGGTATAAGCCGGGGAATCATGGAGCAGGCTCAGAAGTGGGGGCTGGAGGTTAAGTGCGTTGAGGATTTCAGCGACGTGCTGGGCGAATTTAAGCAGTTCCAGCCTCATATTGTGCTCATGGATATAATGCTGCCCTTTTTTGACGGATATCACTGGTGCAATGAAATACGCCGTATCTCTAAAGCGCCCATAATTTTTATTTCCTCTGCCTCGGACAATATGAATATAGTAATGGCTATGAATATGGGCGGGGACGATTTTATAGCAAAGCCGTTTGATTTGCGGGTGCTTATGGCCAAAATCAACGCCTTGCTTCGCCGTTCCTATGCGTTTTCAGGCGGCGCGGGCCAATTTTTAGAGCATAGAGGGGCGCTTCTGGACACGCTGGACAGCTCTCTCAGCTATAAGGATAAGAAGATATCCCTTACTAAGAATGAGTACCGCATCTTATTATGCCTTATGGAGAACAAGGGCAGGGTGGTCAGCAGGGAAACGCTGATGGAACGGCTCTGGGAAACTGATTTGTTTGTGGATGAAAACACCCTTACTGTGAATGTTAACCGACTGCGCAAAAAACTGGACGGCGCAGGGCTGGAGGATTTTATCTCCACTCGTTTCGGCGTGGGCTATATTATTAAGAATACAGATTGATTTCTTCAGTTAGGCGGCGGGGAGACGGATAATAGGAGGCTAAGAGGCGGAAAGCTTTGGGCGGAGCTGGGTGCGGCCGATGGGAGGAAGAATTGAAGCTTTTTTTGGTATACTTAAAGCAGCATTTCAGGAGCATTATAATATTTATATTGTTCAGCGCAGTATTTGCAGTTACTTTTGCTTTATACGGCCTGCCTTTTAAAGCGGTGCTGTATCCTGCAATTCTCTGCGCCGTGATAGGCGCTGTGTTTATTGCTGTGGATTACAGCCGGGTTTTAAAACGGCACAGGCAGCTGCGCCGGATGAGGGAACTGGCTGCCAGCCTTATAACTTCTCTGCCTGTACCTGACGGGCTGATTGAGGAAGATTACCAGGCTGTAATAGAAAATCTGAGAAGTGAAGTTGCGGGCCTGGAAGAGGCTGCGGCCGCGCGCTACAGCGAGATGACCGATTATTATACAATGTGGGTGCACCAGATAAAGACCCCTATTTCTTCCATGCGCTTAACGCTGCAGAATGAGGATTCGGTTCAGGCGCGCCGGCTCTCCTCCGATTTGTTCAGAATAGAACAGTATGTAGAGATGGTGCTGGCTTTTCTCAGGCTGGATTCGGTGAGTACCGATTATGTATTTAAGGAACACAGCCTGGATGACATTATAAAGCAGGCTGTCAAGAAATTTGCGCGGGAATTTATTTCGCGGAAGCTGCGCCTTATCTATAAACCGGTCAATTACAGCGTTGTGACTGATGATAAATGGCTGGGTTTCGTCCTGGAGCAGGTGCTTTCAAACGCGCTGAAATATACCCGTGAGGGCGGAGTCAGCATATATATGGAGGAAAAAGACATACTATGCATAGAGGATACGGGCATAGGCATTGCGCCTGAAGACCTGCCCCGTATTTTTGAAAAAGGCTATACGGGCTATAATGGTCGGACGGATAAGCGGGCCAGCGGCCTGGGTTTGTATCTGTGCCGGAGGATATGCAAAAATCTGAGTGCGGAGATATGGGCCTCCTCCCATCCCGGCAAAGGTACGGTTATCCATATTAACCTGGCTCAGTACCAGCTGAAAAGAGAATAGAATTATTACAAAAACGTAAGTATTTCTGAGGGAAATGTTAGCCTTTTGTATGACGGCTCATTTCCCCTTTCTGTTATAATAGGATACGAAAAAATTGCATGGAGGACAAAAAAGCAATGAGTATTCTTGAAGTAAACGGGCTGAAAAAAGTATATACTACCCGTTTGGGCGGCAGCAGGGTAGAGGCCCTGAAAAATGTGAATTTCAGCGTGGAGAAGGGCGAGTATGTCGCAATAATGGGTGAATCGGGCTCAGGTAAAACCACTCTTTTAAATATCCTGGCGGCGCTGGACAAGCCGACAAATGGTTGGGTTAAATTAGACGATATGAATCTGGCGGATATAAAGGAGAGCACGGTTTCGGCTTTCAGGCGGGATAATCTGGGCTTTGTGTTTCAGGAATTTAATCTTCTGGACACCTTCACCATTGAGGATAATATATATCTGCCCCTTGTGCTTTCGGGCAAACCATATAAGGAAATGCATGCGCGGCTGATGCCTATTGCTCAGACCCTGGGCATAACTGAAATCCTGAAAAAATATCCTTACGAGGTATCGGGCGGGCAGAAGCAGCGCGCGGCCGTGGCCCGTGCAATAATTACCAATCCCAAGCTGATTCTTGCTGACGAGCCTACGGGTGCGCTGGATTCCAAAGCTACAGACGAATTGCTCCGCCTCTTTAGGGAAATCAATAAGAGCGGCCAGACTATTTTAATGGTTACGCATTCGGTCAGGGCCGCGAGCGTATCGGGCAGAGTGCTGTTTATTAAGGACGGCGAGGTTTTTCATCAGCTTTACCGCGGACAGGATGATGATGAGCAATTTTACCAGCGGATAACCGATACCCTGACTCTGCTGGTGACAGGCGGTGAGAGAAGATGAAGGCGGGTTTTTATCCCAGGCTGGCCCTGGACGGCATTAAAAAGAACAAACGGCTTTATCTGCCCTATGTGCTTATATGCATAGGCGTAATTATGATGTACTATATCGTCATGTTTCTTCAGTACACTGATGCCATTAATTATATGCCCGGTTCAGGCACAATAAGCGCCACATTGAATCTGGGCGGATGGGTAATTGCAATTTTTGCCTGCATATTTCTTTTTTATACTAATTCCTTTATAATAAGGCGCCGCAAAAAGGAATTTGGACTTTATAACATGCTGGGCATGGGCAAGCGAAATATAGGCCGAATTTTATTCTGGGAGACAGTAACTGTTTATATTATCACAGTGGGCCTGGGACTGGCTGCCGGCATTATACTTTCCAAGCTGGCCGAATTGGGGCTGGTAAATATAATGCAGGCGGATATAACCTATGATATGTCGGTGTCATTTGAAGCGATTGGCATGACGGCTCTGGTTTTCGGCGTCATATTTATTCTGCTCTTCCTTAACAGTTTAAGGCAGGTGCGGTTTTCTACGGCCATTTCTCTCATGCGAAGTGAAAATACCGGGGAAAAGCCGCCCAAAGGCAATTTTCTGCTTGGCCTACTTGGCCTTATACTTTTAGCCGGAGCGTATTATATAGCTGTTACCACCGAGGATCCAGTAACAGCGCTGGCGCTGTTTTTTGTAGCGGTTATAATGGTTATAATCGGGACTTACATGCTTATGATTTCGGGCTCGGTAACTTTTTGCCGGCTGCTTCAGAAAAATAAGAAGTATTACTACAAGCCCAATCACTTTGTTTCGGTTTCCTCGATGGTTTACCGCATGAAACGCAACGGGGCGGGCCTGGCTTCCATCTGCGTTCTGGCTACTATGGTGCTGGTCATGCTCTCTTCTACAGCCAGCCTTTATTTCGGCGCAGAGGACGCTTTAAATGCCCGGTATCCGCGCGAAATTGTGCTGACGCTGCGCGCTGTGGATTCTTCCGGGATGGAGGATGAAAATATTTCCGCGCTGCGTTCTGAGATAAATGAAGTAGCGCTTCAAAACAATGTTCAGCCCTCAAATATAAACGATTACCGCCTGACTTCCTTTGGGGGCATCCTTCAGGGGAACAGCGTTGAAACGGACCCTGATATAACGGACCAGATTGGCGCGCAGGCTTTGTTCAGCGCCGTCCAGTTTTATTTTATACCGCTGGACGACTATAATTCCATGATGGGGGAGAATAAGACGCTTGAATCAGGGGAAGCGCTTATTTATACCAACCGCATTGATTATAATTATGACAGCATATCCTTTAATCACGGGAACTCTTTCAGGATTAAAGAGCATATTGAGGATTTTTCGGGCAACGGGGAGGCGGCAGTCAATATGATTTCCAGCATTATGCTGGTTGTGCCTGACGTCAGTTCCAGCCTTGCGGGTTTAGAGCAGTTTCTTAACCAAAAGGGCCAGGAACTTTCCAGAAACTGGTATTATGAATTTGATACCGGCGCCGAAGGGGACGGCCAGATAGCGCTGCGCGGCGCGCTGAGGGAGAGGCTTAATGAAATATTTGAAACTAACGATACTTTTTACAGCTTTACATGCAGCAGCCGCGAGGCTGAGACAGACAGCTTTTTCGCCACGTTTGGCAGCTTATTCTACTTAGGCATAATACTCAGCGCCGTATTTATTTCGGCCGCCGTGCTCATTATCTATTATAAGCAGATATCCGAGGGCTACGAGGACCAGGCGCGCTTTAATATCATGCGCAAGGTGGGCATGACTAAAAAAGAGATCAGAAAAAGCATAAATTCCCAGCTGTTAACGGTATTTTTCCTGCCTCTGCTGGGCGCGGGACTGCATCTGGCCTTTGCCTTTCCCATCATAAGGAGGCTGCTGCTTCTGTTTAATCTAAACAATGCGTCTCTCTTTGCTTTGACAACTGTTATAAGCTTTGTAGTTTTTGCCTTGTTCTATACGCTGGTATACCGCGCTACCTCCAACGCCTATTATAATATTGTGAGCGGCGCCAGGGAGGAAAAGGGATGAATAATAACCTTCCTCTGTGCGGCCCGCCCGGCGGAAAGCTAAAAGCGCCCGGCATTAAAGGCGCTCTGCGCAGAGGGGTCTCTAAGGGGGCGGCATGGCTGACGGCGCTGCTGCTGGGGATACTGCTTATCCCGGCGGCGGTTTGCCTGGGCGCGATAGGTATATTTTGTTGGTTGCTGGAGTTTATCCTAAATAAATTTTTTAAGCGTAACTAATCAAAATGCGCTAAAGCCAATTTCTTTGCTTTATCTTAAGCTGGTTGGCAGGAAAATGCGTATGTATTGCGTTAAAATAAGCAAAATTGCCGGACAGGGTTCAGAGCCGGCGGTTCAGGTCCGCGGGAAGAAAGGTATTCCTGCGGACTTTTTATATATAACTGTACAGTGCTGCGCCTATAGCTTTTTTGCGCGTTTTGTGCTATATTATATCTGACCGTTAGTGTATAAGGGATAACGCGCCCTGCAAATCCGCCTGCTTTCTGCGTTATATTCAGCAGGGCGCTTAGGTGTGCATTTTTATCTGCCTTGAAAACAGTGGGGGCACTGGCCGAGGCCGCAGAGGCAAAGTAATATGATTTATGCTCCTTAAAGACTTCTGGATGGCATGCGCTGGGGGTGTAAGAAGCTGAATAGAGTTCAGGCGGCACGGCAGCAAGGATACTTCAGATTCTGGAAATTGCCTTATCTTTTGTATGCTAAAGACGCAGTTCTTAAGCGCTAAGCTTTGAGGTATGTGGATATTTGTATGGATAAACAGGAAAACAAAGAGACTGTTAGTGCTCTTGATAAAGAGAATAAGCAGCGCTGCGCGGAAAAGCCGGTTAAAAAGCTGTCTGTACGCGAATTGTGCGAATACTGTCTTACAAAAGGCGACCTTTCGCCCGCAGGCGGGAGCATTTCCGCCTTGTGGGAGGGTACGCGCGTGCATAAAATAGTGCAGGCGCGCTATTTAAAAAAGCATGAGGATTATAAAAGTGAGCTGAGCCTGAGTATAGACATTCCAAGAGAAAGCTATATGCTTCGCCTGGGAGGCAGGGCGGACGGTTTTTATACCGATAACGGCCTGGCCTGCGTGCACGAGATAAAATCGACGGTCTGCTCTCTGGCGGATATTAACGAAGGCTTTAACGAGGTATATAACGCTCAGCTGTATGTGTATGCCTATATCTATGCGCGCCAAAACGGCCTGCCCCAAATAAAGACCCGCATAAGCTATCATCCCTATTCGGGGCGGGGTGAAAAGGCGTTTGAGCGCATTTGGACATTTAACGAACTGGAAAAATTTTTCAATCTATTAATTGAGGATTATCTGAAGATTTCAGATATTATAATGACTCATCTTATAAGCCGGGACAGGGAACTGGAGAAGCTTAAATTTCCCTTTAACAGCTACAGGCCCAGCCAGAGAGAGCTTACGAGCCAGGTATATACTGCGCTTAAGCAGGGCAATACCTTGTTTGTTGAAGCGCCCACGGGCACGGGCAAAACCATCGCCACTCTTTTTCCGGCGCTTAAGGCTATGGGCAGGGGTATATGTGATAAGATATTTTATCTCACTGCCAAAAACCAGACGGGCAAGGTGGCCGAGGATACCCTTGAACGTCTTAAAGGCAACGGTTTGCCCCTCAAGAGCATTTTTATAACTGCCAAGGATAAGATGTGTCTGCTCAAAAGCCGGAACTGCTCGCCCGTTTACTGCGAATACTGCCGGGATTATTTTACCCGGCTGCATGCGAGCATGCCCGAATTGCTCAAGCATAACAGCTTTACCTATAAATTCCTGCGAGAGGCGGGCAGGAAGTATAATATATGTCCTTTTGAACTGTCTTTGACTTTAAGCGAGTACTGCGACGTTATTATCTGCGACTATAATTACGTTTTTAATCCTTCAGCCAGGCTGAAACGGTATTTTGGGGAGGAGAAGGGCAAATACGCCTTTTTAATTGATGAAGCGCATAATCTTGTAGAGCGGGCTAGGGATATGTTCAGCGCGTCCATGTCCCGCGCTAAATTGCAGCGGGCAATTCAGGCGCTGAACGGAACGCTGCCCAGAGTAAAAAAGGGCGTTGAGGGGATAATCTCCGCACTGGACGCCGTTTCTGCTCAGTCAAACGAGCAGGCGTTTCTGCTTTCGCCGCCTCAGGCTTTATATAATTCCTGTCTGATCTGCCTTGAAATAATAGACGGCCTTAATGAGAGCGAGAGGCCGCTGCTGCCGCCCGAAACGGGGGAATTGGTGCTTTCGCTTCTGGATTATACTACTGTCAGCGGCTATTACAGTGAGGAATACCATACCTGCTATGCCAAGCGGGAAAGCGCTCCAAAAGAGGATTTTTCGGTTAATCTGCTTTGTCTGCAGCCTTCGGCTTATGTGCGCATGGGCCTGAATTACGCACGGGGTTCGGTGCTATTTTCGGCTACTCTTACTCCTCATGAGTATTATCTGAATAATCTGGGAGCGGACGAAAAGACCTATTATTTTGCGCTGGAGCCGCCCTTTGACCCGGATAATATGCTGGTGATAGCGGAGGACAGAATAACTACGACTTATTCTGCCCGGCAGAGGACGTGCCCTGAGATTACCAAGCTTATTCATGATGCGGTAAGCGTGCAGCCGGGGAATTATCTTGTGTTTTTTCCTTCTTACGCTTATTTGGACGCCGTCCTGCAGCTTTACATTTCCAGATATAAAGAAAAGCCCCTGGTGCATACTCCGGGAATGTCTAAAAAAGACAAAGATGCTTTTCTTAAGGCTTTTGATAATACTCAAAATCCCGTGCTGGGGTTTTCGGTATTGGGCGGGCATTTTGGGGAAGGCATAGATTTGCCGGGGAAGCGCCTGCTGGGTGCGGTAATAGTGGGCGTAGGGCTGCCTCAGCTCTGCTTGGAGCGCAATCTTATTCAAAAGTATTTTTCTGAGCAGTATATGGATGGATATGCTTACGCTTATATTTTTCCCGGATTAAACAGGGTGCTTCAGGCGGCCGGAAGGGTTATACGCACCGCTCAGGACAGGGGAATAGTCCTGCTTATAGATGAGAGGTTTGCCCGCCCGCCGTATAACGAACTGATGCCTGAGCATTGGAATGTGCGTTACGCCTCCCAGGAGGATTTAAGTGTTACCGAAATGATAGAGGAATTTTGGGAGGACTAATCTGTTTTGGCAGTTTGCTTATTTAAAAGCTGCTTGCCCGGCGTCCTTTAAGCAGGTCGGAGGGTTAGAGGCTTCGGCGGCTCGTACAGGGGCGCGGGCGGGGTTATATTAACGGCCCTGCCTCAGGCAGGGCCAGGGCGCGGAGTTGAGAATGTTTTTAGAGGCGAAAGATTTATAATATAATCTCAGTTTTTGAACCGATAAAGTAGGCGCGCCCTCCTTTAAAGGGCGGGGCGCCCCTGCGCCGCTTGTTGGCATATAAAAAAGCGGCTGAAAAATAAATATAAAAATTATAAATATACGTTCTAATTATTTGTTGACAGCGCCGCTTGAATTTAATATAATATAAAAAAGCAAATGCGATGATGCGGATTTATATCAGTTTGATTCCAAGGCAGAGAGTTCCCGTTTGGTGCGAGGGAACGGGAAAAGGATTGATATTTCTCACCGCGGAGCGGCCGGCTGAAAGGGCGCCTGCCTCAGTAGGTACGGACGGAATAGCCCGCCGTTAAAAGGGAGCGGATATGTTAGTATCCGGCAAAGTGGGGCATATTTATGCCCAATAAGAGTGGTACCGCGGAATCAGCCCTTCGTCTCTTTAAATGAGAAAAGGGCTGTTATTGTTTTATAGGAGGTATCATTTATGCAGCAAAGAAAAATCAAATTTTTGGACACAACCTTGAGAGACGGCGAGCAGACGCCCGGAGTCAATCTTAACCTTCAGGATAAGCTCCGTCTGGCCAGAGAACTGGACGATATGCGCATAGACGTTATTGAAGCGGGCTTTGCCGGTTCGTCAGAGGGAGATTTTGAAGCGGTTTCCGCCATAGCTAAGGAAATGAAATATTCGGCTGTGGCATCTCTTTCGCGCGCAGTGGAAAAGGATATCATAATGTCCGCGCGCGCAGTTGAAAAGGCTGTGCATCCCGTTATACATACCTTTATCGCCACCAGTGAAATACATATGAAGAATAAGCTCAGAATGACTCCTGAGCAGGTTTATGACGCCGCTCTCTCGGCCGTCCGCCTGGCTAAAAAATATTCTCCCGTTGTAGAATTCAGCTGTGAGGACGCCACCCGCACAGATAAGCAGTTCCTCTATAAAATCCTTGAGGGAGTTATAGAGGAGGGAGCAACCGTAGTCAACATTCCCGATACAGTAGGCTATATCCTGCCTGCAGAATATTTTCAGCTTATACAGGATATAAAAAAGAATGTTAAGAATATAAAACTGGCTGAAATCAGCGTACACTGCCATGACGACCTGGGCAACGCGGTGGCCAATTCAATTTCGGGAGTTATGGCGGGCGCCAGCTTTGTTGAGGGAACGATAAACGGAATAGGGGAGCGTGCGGGCAACGCGGCGCTTGAGGAAGTTATGATGAATCTTTATACGCGCCGGGATTATCTTAATTGCTATTTTGACGCCGATACCCATAAATTATACCGTCTTTCCAAAATAGTGGGCAATATAACCAATATCCATACGCCTGCCAATAAGGCGGTAGTAGGGGACAACGCCTTTACTCATCAGTCGGGCATACATCAGCACGGCGTACTGGCCGACCGTTCCACTTACGAAATAATGTCTCCGGCTGATATAGGGGCTCCGTCAGGAGCGATAGTATTAGGCAAGCTTTCGGGCAAGCACGCGCTGGAGGAGCGCTTGGGCGAATTGGGCTTCCATTTAAATGCGCAGCAGCTGGATGAAGCTTTCAGGAAATTTAAAGATATAGCCGACCGCAAGCGCGAGGTGACTAATAAGGACCTTATAGCCATAGCCAACCTTAAAGCGGGCGAGGTCCCTTCCATCTATAATGTTAAATCCTTTAGGATATACAGCGGCAACGGAATAGATGCCATAGCCAATCTGGTCCTGGAGAGGGACGGGCAGAACCTTGTGGCGGAGGCCACAGGCTCAGGTCCGGTTGACGCAGCTTTTAAGGCTATCGACCAGATAGTAGACCTTAATATAACCCTTCAGAGCTATGATATTAAGGCTGTTACCAGCGGCAAGGATGCATTAGGCGAAGTGAGCGTTATAATTAGGAAGGACAACGAGGTTTACAGGGGCCGCGCTGTATCCACCGACATAATCGAATCCAGTATTCTTGCCTATATTGCGGCGGTAAACAGGCTGATTTTTGAAATTGAGCCGGTAGCGGAAGCAAAGGAGGCAAAATAAATATGGGAAGCACTATGACGCAGAAACTGCTTGCGGCCAAATGCGGCCAAAATGAGGTCAGGCCGGGCCAGCTGGTTATGTGCAATCTGGATATGGTTCTGGGCAATGATATAACGGCGCCTGTGGCTATACGTGAATTTGAGCGCCTGAACAGGCAGGATGTATTTAATAAGCATAAAATTGCGCTTGTGCCCGATCATTTTGTGCCTAATAAGGATATAAAGAGTGCTCAGCAGGCGGCGGTCATGAGGGAGTTTGCGCGCAGAATGGAGATAGAAAACTATTTTGAGACGGGTCGCGCAGGCATAGAGCACGCGCTTTTGCCTGAATTAGGACTGGTGACGGCAGGGGATTGCGTGATAGGCGCAGATTCGCATACCTGCACTTACGGCGCGCTGGGAGCGTTTTCTACGGGCGTAGGCTCGACGGACATGGCTTGCGCAATGGCTGTTGGAAAGACGTGGTTTAAAGTTCCTCAGGCTATTAAGGTGCGCCTAAAGGGTAAATTGGCTCCATATGTTACTGGAAAGGACGTAATTCTAAGCCTTATAGGCCTGATAGGAGTGGACGGCGCGCTCTATAAATCGCTTGAATTTTGCGGGGATATAGGAGAGATAAGCATGGACGGCCGTTTTGCAATATGCAATATGGCTGTAGAGGCGGGAGCCAAAAACGGCATCTTTGAAGTGGATGAAAGGACCCTTAAATATCTTAAAGAGCATAACGCTAAAGAACCGGTTATATTCAGTGCGGATGAGGACGCCCAGTATGAGCGGGTCATAGAAATGGATTTAAATAAAATTCCTCTTACCGTGGCCTATCCCAGCCTGCCTGAAAATACCCATCCGGCTCAGGAGGGCGCGGATATAAAAATAGACCAGGTGGTTATAGGCTCATGCACCAACGGCCGCATGGAGGATATGCGGGCGGCTGCCGAGATTCTAAAGGGCAGAAAAGTGCATGACAGCGTGCGCTGCATAATAATCCCTGCTACGCAGAATATATGGCTGCAATGCTCGCAGGAGGGTTTATTTGATATTTTTGCAGAAGCGGGCTGCGTTGTGAGTACGCCCACCTGCGGTCCCTGCCTGGGCGGATATATGGGTATCCTGGCTGAAGGGGAACGCGCTGTCAGCACTACCAACCGGAATTTTGTCGGAAGAATGGGACATGTAAAGAGCGAGGTATATCTTTCAGGCCCGTATGTGGCTGCGGCCAGCGCTGTGCGCGGATATATTTCTACGCCTGACATGCTCTAACAAGGAGGCGGTTTAAATGAATATGCATATTGAGGGCAGGGCCCATAAATACGGCGACAATGTAGATACTGACGTCATAATTCCTGCGCGGTATCTTAATATAGCCGATAAAAAAGAATTAGCTTCTCATGCTATGGAGGATATAGACGGTGAATTTATAAATAAGGTTAAACCGGGAGATATAATGCTGGCGGGCGAAAATTTCGGCTGCGGCTCTTCACGCGAGCACGCGCCTATGGTGCTGAAGGAAAGCGGCATAGCCTGCATTATTGCTTCCAGCTTTGCCAGGATTTTTTACCGCAACGCCATAAATATAGGTCTGCCCATAATTGAATGCGGACAGGCTGCAAAGGAAGCTCAGGCGGGGCATATTATAGATGTGGATTTTGAAAAGGGAATTATTATTAATAAAACGCTTAACAGAGAATATGCCTTTGAGCCCATGCCTGATTTTATACGCAATATAATGGAGTCGGGCGGCCTTATTCAGTGTATAAGGGAAGGTAAGATATGAAAAATATTGTTTTGCTTAAAGGAGACGGCATAGGCCCTGAAATAGCTGCGCAGGCAGTTAAGGTCCTTTCTGTTTTAGACGGGTTTAATATTGATGAAAAGGATTTCGGGGGCTGCGCTATTGATAAAACGGGCGAACCTCTGCCCCAAAGCACTCTTAAAGCGGCCTTAAGCGCAGATGCGGTATTGCTTGGAGCTGTAGGTGGGCCTAAATGGGACTCCTGCCCTAAAAGGCCGGAAGCGGGTCTTTTAGGCCTGCGCGCCGCGCTTAAGGCTTATGCTAATCTCCGGCCCGCCGTTATTTATGAGGATTTAAAGCATATATCCCCTCTTAAGGATGAGATAATTTCGCGCGGAGTAGATATAATGGTGGTGCGCGAGCTGACGGGCGGCATATATTTCGGCAAAAGGGGCCGCGGAACAGAAGAGGGCGGGGAGTATGCCTATGATACTGAAAAATATTCCGCAGCGGAGATTGAACGCATAGCTCGTTTGGCTTTTGACATATCCCTTAAGCGTAATAAACGGGTGTGCAGCGTGGATAAGGCCAATGTGCTGGAAAGTTCGCGGCTGTGGCGGAGTACGGTTCAAAAGGTGGCTAAGGATTATCCGGAGGTAGAATTGGAGCATATGTATGTGGATAATGCTTCAATGCAGCTTGTACGCGACCCGGCCCAGTTTGACGTGATTTTAACTTCCAATATGTTTGGGGATATTCTCTCGGATGAAGCCAGCATGCTCACAGGTTCCATAGGCATGCTCCCTTCGGCCAGCCTGGGCGGGCAAACCGGTCTTTATGAGCCCATTCACGGTTCGGCCCCCGATATAGCCGGGCAGAATATAGCTAATCCCATAGGTATGGTGCTTTCAGTTGCTATGATGCTTAAATATTCTTTTAATATGGATAATGAGAGCGCGCTGCTGGAAAAGGCGGTCAATATGGCTGTTTCGGGTGCGCGCACCAAAGATATCTGCGGCGGCGGAAAGAGTGTGGGCTGCGAAGAAATGGGCGACATTATAGCGCATAATTTTGAGCGGCTGCTCAGGGGAGAATAATATAGGATTTATGGAGCAGTCCAGACCGGTAAAAAATAATATTTATAAATTGACTATAGATTCCGTGGACAGGCAGGGTATTGGCGTTGCGCGCCTTTTCGGCATGGCTGTTTTTATACCTTATGCGCTCGCGGGAGAAAAGGTAGAAGCGCAGATAATTAAAGTGGCCAAAAAGTACGCTGTGGGCAGGCTGCTGAAAATAATTGAGCCTTCTTCAAGGCGTGTGCAGCCGGCGTGCCCGTATTTTAAGCGGTGCGGGGGCTGCTCTTTTATGCATATGGATTATTCAGCTCAATTAGAAATAAAGCGCAGCGAAACCGAACAGACCTTAAGACGCATTTCGGGCCTTGACATAAATGTGGAAGACTGTATTGGCATGTCAAATCCGTATCATTACCGCAATAAAGCGCAGTTTCCGGTTTGCGCTGTCAAGGATGAAGCAAAAATAGGATTTTATGCCCCTCGCAGCCATAACATTGTAAATATAGACAGATGTATTATACAGCATGAATGCACCGACCGCATTCTTTTGGCCGCCCGCCGCGCTATTGCGCAGACAGGCATAAGCATATATAATGAAGAGAGCCATACCGGTGAATTAAGGCATATTGTAAGCCGGGTATCCTATAAAACAGGTAAATGTGTTATAATGCCGGTAGTAAATGCCGGCCATTTGAAGGGGCAGGAGGAATGGATAAGGATTATTAGGGAAGAGGTACCCGAATGCTCCGGCATAGTGCTGAATATTAACCGGGCAAAGGGCAATATTATTCTGGGCAGTGAAATTGAGGCTGCCTGGGGAGAGCCTTATCTGGAAGAAAATTTATGCGGCCTGGATTTTACCCTTTCGCCCCTTTCCTTTATGCAGGTTAATTCTGTTCAGGCTGAGAAGCTGTATAAATTGGCTGTGCAGAAAGCAGGGCTGACGGGTAAAGAGCGCGTTCTGGACGCCTACTGCGGCATAGGGATAATGACTATGCTGCTGGCTAAAGAGGCCTTGGAAGCAATAGGAGTGGAGATAGTTGAGAGCGCTGTAAAGGACGCCCGCAAAGCCGCGCAGAGGAACAATATTAATAATGTTCGCTTTGCGGCCGGGGACTGCGCTCAAATTCTGCCTGAAATGTTTAATCAGGGCGCTCCGCCAGACGTTATTGTATTAGATCCGCCGCGTGCCGGCTGCGAGGCCTCTTTGCTTGAGGCTATTATCAAATCGGATATTCCCAGGATTGTCTATGTATCCTGCGACCCGGCTACTCTCGCCCGTGATATGGCGGCATTAAGCGGAGAATATACTGTTAAGAGCGTTGAAACGGTGGATATGTTCCCTATGACGGGGCATGTGGAGACAATAGTGTTGCTACAAAGAAAAACCTTGTAGAAATCCTTAGATTTAGGCACTTTTCACGCCATGTGGTTTTCAATGTGGAGGGTAACAAATACAGAAATAAGAGCATAAAGGACTATATCACCGTTTCGGTAGTCATTGATATGGAGTGTGGGAACACAAGAAATTAAATAGGCATATAGAAACAGCATTGTATAAACGGTGCTGTTTCTTTTTGTATAGCCGCAAGCCACATTTAAGGTTTGCGGCTATATATATTCTAAAACAGGCAGCAGCGATTGGATTAAATCGTGCAGGCCGAGAAAGGAAGTGAAGAAAATGGTTCCCCAAAATGATAGAGCAAGCTGTTTTCGGCTTAAAATCGTACCGCAACGCGGCGTTACCTAATTTCCGATTTGGAAGATAGGGACGCCGCTTTTTTCATACCCAAAATTAAAAAAATGGAGGTTTTCAAAATGACGCAGAAAGTAAAACGCGCATTGTCCTTGTTCATGGCGGCGGTGTTGTGCTGTGCCGCCCTGCTCGGACTTGGCACAACCGCTTACGCTGCAAGAGAACAAGGCACGGTATATCAGATTGCCTTTCCCCGCAGCGGCGACGAAAATTACAGCGGCGCATGGGGGCATGACGCAGCGGAATACATGAACGGCTGGTCTGTAGGGCAAGCAAAACATACATCTGTACTTGCAATTGGCTCGTATAACAGTAGCATATGTTATTGTATTGAGCCGGGAGTAGAACAAAAAACAGGCTATGTTTTTTCAAAATGGAGCGAGGATTTTTGGTCGGCATATCCGGCAGCGTATAATAAGACAATTTCAGCGGAAACGATTAAGCTGATGATTGGCAGGATATTCGAGTACGGATATACCGGGACGATTTCTACCTCTTGGCGCTCCACAAACGAGGGCGCGGAAAATTTATCAAACGCAGTTGCCACCCAGCTCCTTATTTGGGAAACGATTGTCGGGGAACGCGACAGGAATTTCCAGAAAGTCAGCACGGGCGGCAAAAGCGGCATAGCAAGTCAAATCAGCAGCGCACACCCTTTGCGGGATAAAATCATGTCGTACTATCACCATATCGAGCAAAACGTGCAAAACCATGTGAAGCTGCCTAGCTTCCTCTCGGACAGCAGGGACAGCGCACCGACTACCGCGCTTGCATGGGACGGAAACAAATACACCGCCACCCTTGAAGATAAAAACAACGTCCTTGCGGACTATGCTTTTTCCGCAGAAAATGCAAATATCCATTTGTCCGTAAACGGGAATAAGCTCGTTATCACCGCCGACGCACCGCCCGCCGGAAGCGTCGGCATTACGGCAAGCAGGCGCAATTCACAGCGGCGCGGCGTGATTACATGGTCGGACGGGAAAATCGGACCGAACGGCGAACGGCAGGATATTGTTACCTTTGGGGAAAATATGAGCGACCCTGTTTCCGGGTATATGAGCATAAAAGTCAGCTACGGCAGCGCAAAGATTGTAAAAACCAGCGAGGACGAAAAAATCGCAGGCGTTTCCTTTACGGTTGAGGGTAGCGGTATCAATAAAACGGTAAAAACAAACAGCAGGGGTGAAATTCAGATAGACAACCTTGCACCGGGCATATATACCGTAACCGAGCAGAGCTATGACCCCTACAAACCGCAAGCGGCGCAGCGCGTTACGGTTATCGCCGGGCAGACTGCAACCGTTACTTTCAATAACACCTTGAAGCGCGGCAGCCTTACCGTAACCAAAACCAGCGAGGACGGGCTAAACGAGGGCATGACCTTTCACTTGTACGGCACTTCGCTTGCAGGGCTTGCCGTTGACGAATACGCCGTAACCGACAGCAGCGGCAAAGCCCGTTTTGAAAACGTGCTGATCGGCAGCGGCTATACGCTGGAAGAAGTCAATACCCCCTACCGCTACGTCATGCCCGAAAAACAGAGCGCGGCGGTGGAATGGAATACCGTTACCCAAAAGAGTTTTACCAACATTCTGAAAAAGTGGAGCGCCACCGTTACCAAAAGCGATCGGGAAACCGGAACAGCACAGGGCGACGCCGACCTTTCCGGCGCGGTTTACGGTGTGTTCAAGGGCAATCAATTAGTAGACCGCTATACCACCGACGCAAACGGGCAGTTTACTACCGACTACTATGTGTGCGGCAGCGATTGGACGGTGCGGGAAATCACCCCGTCGCCGGGCTATCTCTTGGATAACACGGTTTACAGGGTGGGCGCAGACGCAAAGCAATATGAGCTTGAATACAATTCCACCACCCTTTCGGTTTTGGAAACTATTGCAAAGGGCAAAATCGCTTTGATTAAACACGCGGATAATGGGGATACGCAAATTGAAACGCCGGAGGCAGGCGCGGAATTTTCCGTGTATCTCAAAAAATCCGGCTCCTATGACGCGGCAATGAATACCGAGCGCGACTATCTCATTTGCGATAAAAACGGGTATGCGGAAACAAAATCTTTGCCCTATGGCGTATATACCGTTCATCAGGTAAAGGGTACCGCGGGCAGCGAGCTTTTACCCGACTTTGATGTGTTCATTTGCGAGGACGGGCAGATTTACCGCTACCTTGCAAACAATGCGCGTTTTCGCAGCTATCTCAAAATCGTAAAGGCTGACGCGGAAACAGGCAAAACCATTCCCGCAAGCGGCGCAGGCTTTCAGATTTACCGACCCGACGGCAGCTTGATTACGCAGCGCATTACTTACCCGGAGCCGACCGAAATTGATACCTTTTACACCAACGCCGACGGTATGCTTTACACGCCCGAACGGTTGGAATACGGCAAGGGCTATTCCCTTGTGGAAGTAGCTGCCCCTTACGGATATGTGCTGGACAGTAACCCGGTGTATTTTGATATAACGCCGGAAAATGCAGACGACAAAAACGGGCTTATCGTGATTGAGGTAACAAAGGAAAACACGCCACAAAAGGGCATTATCCAGATTGAAAAATCCGGCGAGGTGTTTTCTTCCGTCGTGCAGACGGACAATATCTATCAGCCCGTTTATTCAGTAATGGGCTTGCCCGGCGCGGTGTATGAGATTACCGCCGCCGAAGATATTACCACACCGGATGGGACGCTGCGGCTTGCCGCGGGCGAACTGGCTGACAGGATAACCACCGACGAAACAGGGATTGCAAAGAGTAAACCCCTCTATCTTGGAAAATACGAGGTAAAAGAGGTTGCCGCGCCCTACGGTATGACGCTTTGTGAGGAAAGCAGCCTTGCAGAACTGACCTACGCCGGGCAGGAAATTACGGTAACGCAGACCGCCGCGAGCTTCCTGAACGAGCGTCAAAAAGCAGTTGTAACCCTTGAAAAGAGTATGCAGCAGGACGACCGTTTCCGTATTGGCGGCAGCAAGGAGATTACCGCCGTTACCTTTGGACTGTTCGCGTTCCAAACGCTGACAGCGGCAGACGGTACGCAGATCCCCGCCGACGCGCTGCTGGAAATCGTTTCGGTAAATGAAAACGACTATGCACAGTTAAAAACCGACCTACCTTTTGGAAGTTATTACCTAAAAGAGCTTGCCACCGACGGACATTATCTGTTGTCCGACGCTGTATATCCGATTGTTTTTGAGTATGCCGGGCAGGATACCGCCCTTGTAGAAATCAAGGCAAATGACGGGCAGCCCATTGACAACACTCTGATTTATGGTGAAATCAACGGCAGGAAAACCGACGACAGCGGCAACGGGCTTGCCGGGGCAAAAATCGGTTTGTTCCGTCCTGATGAAACCGTATTTAACGAGGATACCGCCATTTTGACCGCCTTATCGGACGAAAACGGCAGCTTTTCCTTTGACGCTGTTCCGCGTGGAAATTGGCTTGTGCGGGAGCTTGCAGCCCCTACGGGCTATCTGCTTTGCGACCGGGCGTATTCCGTTTTCATAGAGGAAAACGGCGCGGTAGTCGAACTTGAAATCGTTAATGTTCAGATACGCGGCAGCGTTCAGACCACCAAAACCGACAGGGACTACCCCGATACTACGCTGACGGGCGCAGAGTTTACCGTGTACCGCGACACAGACAGCGACGGGAAGCTGACCGACGAAATGTTGGGAACGCTTGCAGAAACCAGCCCCGGCGTTTATGAAATGAGCGACCTTGCTTACGGCAGCTATTTTCTGAAAGAAACCAAAGCCCCGCAGGGCTTCCGGCTTGATGAAACCGCCTATGCCTTTTCCATTTCTGAACACGGAAAAACCGTTGTCGTGGAAACCGAAGCCGGAAAAGGCTTTGTAAACGCCGCACAAACGGGAAACCTGCATATTCAAAAGACTTCCGACGATAACGCGCTGCAAGGCTTTACGTTTAAGGTGGAGGGTACGGATATAACCGGGCGGCAGTTTTACAAAGAATATGTTACCGACGAAAAGGGCGAAATCCGCATAGACGGCTTGCGCGTGGGCGAATATACCATTTCCGAATTGTCAAATAAAGCAACGGAAAAATACATTTTGCCGGACGCGGTTACGGTTGCGGTAGAAAATGACCGTACCGTAAGCGCAGCCTTTCACAATACGCTGAAACCCACACCGCCGCCGACCGACAGCCCGCAGACAGGCGATAACAGCCATACCGGGCTTTGGCTTGCGCTTGCGGCGCTCTCTCTCGGCAGTCTTTGCACGCTGACCGCTGCAAACAGACACAGCAAAAAATCGAATACCCGTTAAAACGGCGTTTCCTGCTTTCCAAAGGGACGCCGTTTTTTCATGTCCGAATGTTACGCAGTAGAACCTTAAAAAGCCTTGATTTATGCGGCTTGGCGGGCGCGGTTTTGGGTGGGTAAGGGAAATATACCTTTTCCCTCAAAACCGCGCTCCTACCGCGTAACAAATCACACAGCAAAGGAGTTGAAAACGCTATGGCAGTTTTCCGTGTAGAACGCAATACGGGCTATACCGTAATGAGCAACCACCATTTACGCAATAAAGAGCTGTCCTTAAAGGCAAAAGGGCTTTTGTCGCAAATGCTTTCGCTCCCCGAAGATTGGGACTATACCCTTGCAGGGCTGTCCTATATCAACCGGGAAAAGATTGACGCTATCCGTGAAGCAGTACGGGAGCTTGAAAAAGCCGGATATATTGTCCGCAGCCGGGAGCGCGACGAAAAGGGACGCTTGCGGGGTACCGAATACATTATCTACGAGCAGCCGCAGCAGCCTATCTCGGATTATCCTACATTGGAAAATCCAACATTGGATAATCCTATGTTGGAAAAACCTACGTTGGAAAATCCAACGCAATTAAATAAAGATATATTAAATACGGATTTATTAAATACTGATGTATCAATTACCCATTCCATTCCTATCCTTTCCCCTAACCCCTTTCCTTTGGACGAAAAAACGGCAGAGCCGGAACGGAAAGGAACGGAAACGACGACCAACAGCGCAGCAGAGGTTTACCGGGAAATTATCAAGGACAATATCGAGTACGATTTTCTCATGCAGAACAATCCCCTTGAAAAAGACCGCTTGAATGAAATCGTTGACCTCATGCTGGAAACAGTCTGCACCGCGAGAAAGACAATCCGCATTGCCGGGGACGATTATCCGGCAGAGCTTGTAAAATCCAAATTTTTGAAGCTGAACAGCAGCCACATTGAGTTTGTCCTTGACTGTATGCAGAAAAACACAACAAAAATCCGCAATATCAAGCAATATCTGCGGGCGGTGCTGTTCAACGCCCCGTCCACCATTGACAGCTACTACACCGCCCTTGTCGCACACGATATGGCGGCGGGAAAAATTTAAGGAGGACACGCCATGCAGCAGAAAACAGGCGCTTTGATTTTTGACGAACATACCGACCGCTACGACATACGTTTTGACCTTGCCGATTATTACGGCGGCTTGCATTGCGGGGATTGCCTTGAACTGTTCACGGGCGGCAAATGGAAGCCCACCCGTATGGAGTACGGGGACAACTGGTATCTTGTCGGTGTTCGGGCTGACGACTTAAACGGGCTTATCGTGCGTATCTGACCCGCAGAAAAAGCGCCGCAAAAGGAGGACGATAAATGCAGGATGAAATCAACGAAAAAACCGTTGCCATATCCATAAAGGCAACCAAGCTGACCGCACAGACGCTTCAAAAGGCGATTAAGCGGCTGCTGGAACAAATGAAAAAGCAGCGCGGAAAACGGCAAATCCCACACGGAAAGCAAACCTTAAAACAGCTTATCAAGCAAAACGCAGGCGTTTCCAACATTGAAATCACACAGGACAATATCAAAGCCTTTGAAAGCACGGCGAAGAAATACGGCATTGACTTTGCGCTGAAAAAAGACAATACCGAAGCCCCGCCCCGTTATCTCGTCTTTTTCAAGAGCCGGGACGCGGACGCGCTGACCGCAGCTTTTCAAGAATTTTCTGCAAAAAAGTTGACGCAGGATAGAAAACCGTCTGTCCGCAAGCTGCTTTCCAAGCTCAAACAGGCGGCACAGGACAGAAATGCACAGCGGGCAAAGGAAAAACACAAGGACAAGGAGATGACGCTATGAAGCCGGAAGTCAAAAAAATGCTGCTTCTCAATGTTCCGTATCTTGTTTTTGTCTATCTCTTTGATAAAATCGGGCAGGCGGTGCGGCTTGCACCGGGCGCGGATTTATCCGGCAAGCTGTTTTCCCTTTGGGACGGTTTTACGGCTGCCTTTTCCTCTTTTGCGCCGAGCTTACACCCCGCCGATTTGCTGATCGGCATTGCAGGCGCAGCAGTTATCCGGCTTGCCGTTTATCTGAAAGGCAGAAACGCGAAAAAATACCGTAAGGGCATGGAGTACGGCAGCGCCCGCTGGGGCAACGCGCAGGACATAAAGCCATATATCGACCCGGTGTTTGAAAACAACGTCCTTTTGACGCAGACCGAACGGCTGACTATTAACAGCCGCCCGAAACAGCCGAAATACGCGAGAAACAAAAATATCCTTGTAATCGGCGGTTCCGGCAGCGGCAAGACGAGATTTTTTGTAAAGCCCAACCTTATGCAAATGCACAGCTCCTACGTTGTTACCGACCCGAAAGGCACTGTCCTTGTGGAGTGCGGGAAGCTCTTGCAGCACGGCGGGTACCGGATAAAGGTAATGAACACGATAAATTTCAAAAAATCCATGCACTACAACCCGTTTGTGTATATCCGCAGCGAAAAAGACATTTTGAAGCTCGTCAATACCATAATTGCCAACACCAAAGGCGACGGGGAAAAATCCGGCGAGGATTTTTGGGTGAAAGCCGAGAAACTCTACTATACCGCCCTAATTGGCTACATTTGGTACGAAGCGCCCGACGAGGAAAAGAATTTTACGACGCTGCTTGAAATGATAAACGCAAGCGAAGCCCGCGAGGACGACGAGGATTTTCAAAATCCCGTTGACCTCATGTTTGAACGGTTGGAAGAAACTGACCCGGAACATTTTGCGGTCAAGCAATATAAGAAATACAAATTGGCGGCAGGAGATGTATGCTCTAAGTGACTTCTTAATCATGGTTTTTGTCATGGTTAGTGAAGCAGTCACTTAGAGCATTTTCATTTCAGGAGGTACAGCCATGAGAAACGAGAAAATCACCCCACTGTATGAGCGTTTGAGCCGCGATGATGAGTTACAGGGCGAGAGCAACTCCATAAGCCATCAAAAGCAGATGTTAGAGGAATTTGCCCGCCGGAATGGGCTGCCGAACCCCACCCACTTCACTGATGACGGCGTATCGGGAACCCGGTTTGACCGTCCCGGCTTTCTGGCGATGATGGAGGAAGTCGAGGCCGGACGGGTGGAGGCCATTGTTATCAAAGACATGAGCCGCCTGGGGCGTGACTATCTGAAAGTCGGCCAGGTTATGGAGATTTTGCGGCAGCGCGGCGTCCGGCTGATCGCCATCAACGATGGTGTGGACAGTCTGAAAGGCGACGACGATTTCACCCCGTTCCGCAATATCATGAACGAGTTTTACGCCCGCGACACCAGCCGGAAAATCCGCTCTGTGTTCAAATCCAAAGGCATGAGCGGCAAGCACCTGACCGGCACCGTTATCTACGGCTATCTGTGGGACGAAAAGCGGGAACACTGGCTTGTGGACGAAGAAGCCGCCGAAGTGGTACGCCGCATCTTTT
>URYI01000012.1 GCA_900552055.1 uncultured Eubacteriales bacterium
ACGGGCGCCATGAACATCCTTGGCCGCGCCGTCACGCTTTCCCAGGAGCCGGTGACGCCGCCGGAATTGATCCATGCGGTGGTGGAATAGCGCTCTGCGCGGCATAAAGCGCGTCGCGCTGTGCAAGGAGGGCGGCGCGCGCGCCGCCCCCCGGCATATAAGCTTTTCTGGCATTAAATTAAACCGCCTGCGCGGAATTAAAACCCAATTTTAAAAAGGCCCTTCCTGCCTTTCCTTTTGAATATTATGTATCTCTTCTACTAATATATCTACCAGTTTATCCTGCTCCGCCGTACATAACAATTCGCCTTTTTTAAACACAGCTCCCCGGCCGTCCCCGCCGGCTATGCCTATATCCGCCTCCCGCGCCTCACCGGGACCGTTTACCACGCAGCCCATTACCGCCACGGTAATAGGAGTTTTTATATCCTTTGTCCTCTCCATAACCTCGTTTACCATACCCTCGACATTTACTCTGGTACGTCCGCATGTTGGACAGGATATAATTTCTATTCCTTCTTTTAACAGGCCAAGGCTCATAAGAATACTGCGGGCTACGGATACTTCTTTAATAGGATCCCCCGTCAGGGAAACGCGGATAGTATCCCCTATTCCCTTTAAAAGAAGCGCGCCTATTCCCACAGCGCTCTTAACAGTACCCGCTTCATATCCTCCTGCTTCGGTTACGCCCAAATGCAAGGGATAATTAAATTGCTTTGAAAGCATTTCATAGCAGGCAGTCATCATTCTTACATCAGAGCATTTAGCTGAAAGCACAATGTTGTCAAAACCCTGCTTTTCTAATAGGCGCACATTCTTTTCCACGCTTGCGCATACACTCTTGGGCCCAACACCGTAGCGGGAAAGCAGTTCCTTTTCCAGGCTCCCTGAATTTGCGCCCACCCGTATAGGTACTTTATGCATTCTCGCACAGTGAGCCACAAGCTCTATATGCTCAGGCCTGCTTATATTGCCTGGATTAATCCTTAATTTATCCGCGCCGTTTTCTATCGCTCCTACGGCCAGCCTGTAATCAAAATGCACATCCGCTACTATAGGAACAGGCGAAGCCGCCTTTATAGCCTTTAACGCAGGCAGGCAGGCTTTATTATACACAGCCACCCGCACAATATCGCATCCAGCGTCCGCCAGCGCTTTTACCTGCGCGGCAGTTTTCTCCGCATCCGCCGTATCGGTATTGGTCATAGACTGAACTGCAATTTTATTCCGGCCGCCAACTATTACCCCGCCTATATTTACTTCGCGCGTTTCGGCGCGTTTGAATTCCATATGGATATCCCCCGCGTTAAAGAATAATTGCCCTTGCTATCTCCAGGACTATTACAAGCCCTATAAGCACCATAAAGCCTATAGCGTGTATCTTTGCTTCCAGTTCTCTATTAATAGGCTTTCTTCTTATAGCCTCTATAATGACAAACACCATGCGCCCGCCGTCCAGCGCGGGAATGGGCAGAAGATTAAATATCGCCAGATTCAGTCCTATCAACCAGCAAAGCTGCAAAATCATCAACAGCGCTCCCTGTGCGCCCGCTGATTCCACGCCTACTGAAATAGTATCGGACATGATTCCTATTGTGCTTATCGGTCCGCTAACATCCTGTATGCTGGCATTGCCCGTAAACAGCCGGCCCAAAAATCTGAACATCTCTTTAGTAAGCTCCCAGCTGGTGCTGAAAGTTTCTCCTATCGCCTCGCCAACAGGTATCGGAACTGTATTATAAGTAATGGTCACGCCCAGCTTAATGGCCGTATTTCCCTCTTCATCCGTACTCTCATATAACAGCGCAGGCACCTGTACGCTCTGGCCGTTTCTGTCAACAGTAAGAGTTAGATCCAGCTGGCCTTCCTCCGCCCATTTGTCAAGCTGGGCCTTAAACTCGTCATAGCTGCCTACAGACACGCCGTTTACCGCCGTTACTATATCGCCCTGCTGCAAAGCCTGCTGCTGTACGGGAGCGTCCTCAGCTACACTGGAGATAACAGGCGCAGGTAGCTGCTTGCCCATTATGCATATTACAATGAAGCATGTGAGCAGAGCAAATATAATATTAAATCCCGCGCCTGCAAAAAGCACCGGTAGCCGCTTATACCACGGCATATTATTCATGGCCCGCGGGTCATCCGGGGCATCCTCATCCTCGCCCGCAAAGGCTACAAATCCGCCAAGCGGAAGGGCCCTCACCGAATATTTGGTCTCCTTCTTGCCCCAGGAAAACAGCTTGGGCCCAAAGCCTATGCCAAATTCAGTTATACGGAATTTTAACAGCTTGCCTACCGTATAATGCCCCAGCTCATGCACGATAATGAGCACGCCCAAAATAAGAATGGCAATAAGTATATACAATAAACTACTCATTACAACGCCTCAACTTCCCGTCCGGCCAGCCGCAAACCCCTCAGCTTCCGAATCCTAATTGTTTAATTATTTCCCCTGCGACAATCCTCGAAGCCCTGTCCGCTTCATGCACTGCGTCTACATCCTCCGCCGGCATTGTCCCCACTCTTGAAATAGTATGCTCTATAATCACCGGAATATCACCAAAGCCTATTCTTTTACCTAAAAATGCCTTAACAGCCTCCTCATTGGCCCCGTTAAGCACCGCCGGCGCTGTCCCTCCCATTTTTAAAGCCTGATAAGCAAGCTCTAAACACGGAAAGCGTTGGGTATCGGGCGGCAAAAAGCTTAGATTCAAAAGCCTGCTGAAATCCAGCCTGTCTACGCCCGTAGGCTGCCTTTGCGGGTAAGTCAAAGCATACATTATGGCCACTCTCATATCAGGACATCCCAGCTGGGCCATTACTGCGCCGTCCCGAAATTCAATCATGGAATGCACTATGCTTTCAGGATGTATGGAAACCTCTATTTTCTCCCCCGGCACATCAAACAGCCAGCGCGCTTCTATGACCTCCAGCCCCTTATTCATTAAGGTTGCGCTGTCCACGCTTATCTTAGGGCCCATGCTCCAATTAGGATGAGAAAGGGCCTGTTCAACAGTTACATCCTTTAAGCTGCCTGTATAATTAAGCAGCGGACCACCCGAAGCTGTCAGAATCAAGCGCTCCAAAGAGCCGATATTTTCTCCGTTAAGACACTGAAATATGGCCGAATGCTCGCTGTCCACGGGCAGCAGCCTCTCGCCCGCTCTTCCTCCCGCCAGCTTCATTACGCATTCCCCGCCGGCTACCAGCGCCTCCTTGTTGGCCAGAGCTACCCGCTTGCCCGCCTTCAGCGCCGCAAGCACGGCGTCCAGCCCGGCTATGCCAACAACAGCCACCAATACTACATCTGCACATTCAAGGCTGGCCAGTTCGCATATCCCTTCGGGCCCGCTTAAAATATGCACACCCTCAAAATTCAAGCCGGCCGCGGCTTCTTTATTGGCTAAAGCCGCGTAATCCGGCTTATATTTGGCTATTTGCCGTTTAAAAGCCTCGCCGCCGCTATTTGCCGCAAGACCGCGTATTTTAATAAGCTCCGGGTGCATGTCCGCCAGGGCAAGAGCCTGCGTGCCTATAGAGCCCGTAGAGCCTAATATAACTAAGTTAATCATATCTCAACCTTATAGAAAATTCATTATCCTGCTGTAAATAAATATGAGCACAGCGTTAATTATTATACTGTCCAGCCTGTCCAATGCGCCTCCGTGACCGGGCAGATATCTGCCGAAATCCTTAATGCCGCAGAAACGCTTCAGCATACTGGCCGAAAGATCACCCACCTGTGAAAAGAACCCGCTTGCAAACCCAATTACTACATAATGCGCCACAGGTATGCCCTGCCAAAAAAACTTATTAACTATCAGCCCCATAATCAACCCGAAAAGTGTGCCGCCTATAAAAGCCCCTACGCATCCCGCAACCGTCTTTTTAGGACTTATCTCAGGACAAAGCTTTTTCTTTCCCAGCCCTATACCTATAAAATACGCCGCGCTGTCACAGGCGCTGGGCAATATAACCGTCATTGCCAAAAAAACCTGCGCCATATCCTGATTGCTGCCGCAGGCAATAAACAAAAGCATGGAAGCAGGCAGCACGGGGTACATAAGCAGAAACAGCGTAAGCATAACGTCCAGAAAGTCACTTTTACGCACAAAGACAGCGGCGCAAAGGGTTAAAACCACGCTCACTGCCATTAAAATACAGACGCCCGTCAATTCAAGAAGGGTATACGCAGGCAGCATTAAAACGGCAGTCGCAAACACTATCGGCCAAAGCACCTTATAGCCCGCGCTTTTAAATGCCCGCAGCGCGTCAATCGTAGTAGCTAAAAGGCATATGTATGCGCAGATTAAGGCAACCCAGCCGCCTAAGATTATGGCCGCGGCGCAAAACAATATAAGCAGAGCGCCGGTAATAATTCTTTCCTTGCTAACTCTACCCGCCAAATTCAAATTCCTCCAAATCTGCGCACGCGGCTTTTATATTCCGCAAGCGCGGCGTCAAAATGCTCAGGCGTAAAATCCGGCCAGGCAACATCGGTAAAATAAAGCTCCGAATAGGCTGCCTGGTAAAGCAGGAAATTAGAAAGTCTCTCTTCGCCGCTTGTGCGTATTATAAGGTCGGGATCAGGAATGCCGGCAGTATAAAGGCAGCTTTCAAACAATTCTGAATCTATTTCCTCCGGTTTTATTCCCTGGGCAAGCACTTTGGCGCATACCTTCCTAACCGCCTGCATTATTTCGTCCCTTGCACCGTAAGCCAGCGCAATATTAAGCAGCATTTTCCTGCCCTGCGAGGTTTTCTCCAAGGCCTTGTCTATCTGGGCGGCCACTCTTTGCGGAAAAGCCTTTAAATTGCCCAGTATGCGCAGCCGCACGCCGTTAGCTGCCAGCGTATCCACATCCCGCGCCATAAAATCGCACAGCAGATTCATCAGCGCCCCGACCTCGTCCTGAGGCCGCTTAAAATTTTCAGTAGAAAAAGCGTACACCGTCAATATGGGCAGGCCAATATCTCCGCAGTGCCTTACCAGCCTGCGGACTGCCTCAACTCCGGCCTTATGGCCGAAGGTGCGCGGCATACCCCGTCTTTTAGCCCACCGTCCGTTTCCGTCCATAATAACGGCCACATGGCTGGGCATATCCTCCGGGTAATTAATTCCGCCATATTCAGCCATCAGATGGACATTATCTCCTTTTCCTTTTCAGCCGCCAGCGTATCCAGTTCCTTAATTTTTCCGTCGGTAAGCTTTTGAATATTATCCTCGGTGCGCTTGGCCTCATCCTCAGTTATGGCGCTGTCCTTTTTGAATTTCTTAACCGCCTCATTGGCGTCCCGGCGGATATTCCTTATGGCAATTTTGGCGTCTTCCGTCATTTTCTTTACCTGTTTGACAAGCTCCTTGCGGCGCTCCTCGGTAGGCTCAGGGAAAATCAGGCGCAGAGTTTTTCCGTCGTTAACGGGATTAAGCCCCAAATCCGACTTCTGAATGGCCTTTTCCACTTCTTTGAGCATGGAAGCGTCCCAAACCGAAATTTGAAGCATGCGGGGTTCGGGCACGTTTATACTGCCAATCTGATTAATGGGCGTGGAAACTCCGTAATAATCCACCGTTATCTTATCCAATACCTGCGGATTAGCGCGGCCCGCCCGTATAGTCGCCAAATCGCTTTTGAAAACAGAAATGCTCTTATCCATTTTTTCTCTGGCCGAACCCTCAAGCTGATTAAATTCAACTGCCATAAATATGCTCCTTTTCTCCGGCGGAAAAAATAACCATCAGGCTTCTGACGCCGCCGGTGACAGAATGCCTCTTATAATTTATATAATAACAAATACCGTTAAATATTTCAAGTAAAATAAACAGGCGGAAGCTTTGAATCTCCTCTGCCCAAAAGTGCACGCAGCCTTAAAGAAAAACAAAGGGCCGCACTCCGCCTAGTGCGCAGGGGCAAGCAATCCTGCCTGCGAATATAAGCGTCCGCGGCCGATCAGCATTTTAATAAAATTCAGTCTCTACCTTATTGGAAACGGTCGTACCGTTCCCCTCGCCGCAAACGGCTTTAAGTATGCTGTCCTCTCCCTTAAGGGCGAACAGCTTAAGAGGTATGTCGTTATCCATGCAAAGGCTGGTAGCCGTGCTGTCCATAACCTGTATGCCCTTTTCCAGCACATCCATATAGCGTATGCTCTTATACCGCTTTGCATCAGGATTCTTGCGCGGGTCAGATTCATATACGCCGTCTATATTTTTAGCCATTAAAACTACGTCCGCTTCTATTTCGGCCGCGCGCAGCGCCGCGGTAGTATCAGTAGAAAAGAAGGGATTGCCCGTACCGCAGGCGAAAATCACTATCAGCTTTTTATCCAGATGGCTCATGGCCTTTCTCCGGATATAAGGCTCGGCTATCTCATTCATGGCTATAGCCGTCATAACCCTTGTTTTATACCCCTTATGCTCCAGGGCATCCTGCATGGCAAGAGAATTAATAACCGTAGCCAGCATACCCATGTGGTCAGCCGTAGAACGGTCCATATTCTGTCCCTGCCGGCCCCGCCAGATATTGCCGGCGCCTATAACTATGCCCGCTTCCACGCCCAGCTTCACCACAGAGATTATCTGGTCGGCCACCTTTGAAATAGTCTCTCCGCTTATTCCAAAACCGTTTTCGCCCGCCAGAGCCTCACCGCTTATTTTTATTACAACACGCTTATATGCCGGTTGCATGACTACCTCCGCACAAAATAAAGGCCCTCCGCACTAAAATAGTATGAAGCGGCCGGGCCTTTTTATTTTTTAATTATTTAATCTGTCCCATTACTTCTTCAGCAAAGTTATCCTGGCGCTTTTCCAGGCCCTCGCCCATCTCATAACGAACAAAGCGGCGTATGGAGATCTTCTCTCCCACTTTTACAACCTGGTCGTTTACCATCTGGGCAATGGTGGTGTCAGTATCCAGAATGTACTGCTGCTCCATCAGGCAGACCTCTTTGTAATATTTGGAAATACGTCCTTCCACTATCTTGTCCACAATTTTTTCCGGCTTGCCTTCGTTTAAAGCCTGGGCGCGGATAATTTCCTTTTCAGCTTCTATCTCAGCCTGGGGAACTTCTTCCTTATTTACATAAAGCGGCTTGGCGGCGGCAATATGCATGGCGATGCTGTGAACAAAAGCTTTAAAATCAGGGGTCTTAGCCACGAAATCTGTTTCGCAGTTTACTTCTACCATAACGCCTATCTTGCCGTTAAGATGTATATAAGCTTCAACAATGCCCTCTGCGGCTATTCTGCCCGCCTTTTTAGCGGCGGCAGCCAGGCCCTTTTCCCTCAGGATTTTAATAGCCTCGTCCATATCCCCGTTTGCCTCTACCAGGGCGCGCTTGCAGTCCATCATGCCTACGCCCGTTCTCTCGCGCAGCTCTTTGACTTCCTGTGCAGTTACCATAATTAATTACTCTCCTTTTATCCATGCTTTTCTATTCTGAATTCTAAAAAGGGGGAAGAAATGAGCCTTCCCCCAGCTTGCGCCAAATTAACCTTCCTGAACAGGCTCGGCTGTTTCGCCCGCAATTTCAGCGGCAGTTTCAGCGCTGACTTCAGGCTTTTCTTCCTCAGCGGCATTTTCCTCAGCGGGGGCTTCTTCGCCTTCATACATTGATTCGCCCTGTCTGGCTTCCAGCACGGCGTTAGCTATAGTGCTGGCGATAAGCTTGACCGCGCGTATAGCGTCGTCATTTCCAGGGATTACATAATCAGCGTCGTCCGGGTCGCAGTTGGTATCCACAATAGCCACTACCGCAATGCCCAGCCTCTTGGCTTCGCATATTGCGTTATGCTCCTTGCGGGGATCAACTACAAACATAACTCCGGGCAACTTATCCATATTGCGTATGCCGCCGAAGTTGTTGATAAGCTCTTTCTTTTCCTTATTGAGCTTGGCCTGCTCCTTTTTGGGCAGCAGAGCCATCTGGCCGCTGTTTTCCATCTCCTCCAGCGCGTTAAGGCGTGCAATACGGGTAAGGATGGTCTTGAAATTGGTGAGCATGCCGCCCGCCCAGCGCTGATTTACATAGAACATGCCGCAGCGGAGCGCCTCCTGCTCTATGGATTCCTGCGCCTGCTTTTTAGTACCTACAAACAGCACGCTCTCTCCTTCGCTTACCGCTTCGCGCACAAAATTATAGGCCTCTTCTATTTTCTTTACCGTTTTCTGAAGATCTATAATATAGATCCCGTTGCGCTCGGTAAAAATATAAGGGGCCATCTTGGGATTCCATCTGCGGGTCTGATGTCCGAAATGGACGCCTGCTTCCAGAAGGCTCTTCATTGAAACAACTGACATAAAAAATTCCTCCTTGTTTTTCCTCCCCGTGACATAAATGCTTAAACCGCAAGGCACAAGGCACATATTGGCCACGGGTGCGTTCTCTGCATTAAATTATAACGCATTTTCTGCATTATTATAATGTGGCAGCGCAGGGCTGTCAAGCGTTTTCAAAATTCATGCCTGTTTTCAGGCAAAAAAAGTCCATATTGCGCGCAAAAACGCATAGCGCATAACGCTCGGACCCTTCCGGCGCGCGGCCGGCGCTGGACAAAATATTCAAGTTATAATATAATCCCCTTACAGAATGGCTTTTGCGTCCTATGGCAATCTGTAAACAAATCAGCTGCGAAAAAGCAGTCTTGCTTTTTATTAATGGAGGAATATGAAAAATTATTATCTGTTGGGCGAGCATTTGGGACATTCCTTTTCCGCCATAATACATAACCGGCTCTTTCAGGAGCAGGGCTTAAACGCCCGGTACAGCCTATGCGAGCTTCCTCCCAATATGCTGGAAAGCAAGCTTATGCAGTTAAAAACCGAAAGCGGCGCAAATGTTACAATTCCCTATAAGCATATCGCCGCTCTGCATATGGACGAGCTGCTGGGAGACGCCAGGGCTACAGGCGCAATTAATACCATAATCCCTCAGGGGAACCGCCTTGTAGGAGAAAATACCGACGGCGAGGGCTTCATGCGCGCCATAAGCGGCTGGGCTGAAAATATAAGGGGCGAAAAAGCGCTGGTTATAGGCGCAGGCGGCGCGGCGCACGTTATTGCCTATAAGCTTGCGCAGGCAGGCGCGAAAGTGCATATTTCCGCGCGGCGCAATGCGTCCGATTTGGCCCAAAAGATAAATCTTTTAGTCCCCGGCGCGGCGCAGGCATCTTCGCCGGAGGGTGAATGGTACCTAATCGTCAACGCCACGCCCGTAGGCATGGGCACCCTTAAAGGGCAGTCTCCCCTTCCTGCTCAGGCAGATTTTAAATGCTTCTATGCCTTTGACTGCATATATAATCCTAAAAAAACCCCTTTTCTGGCCCAGGCCGAAGAAAAGGGCGCACAATGCCTTAACGGTCTCACTATGCTCTGGCACCAGGCCATAAAATCCCAGGAGCTTTGGGGAAATCACTTTGACAGCCAGGTACTTAACAAAGTTTGGAAAGAGGTAAGCCAATTATGAAACTGCTGATAATAAACGGTCCCAATCTCAATATGACAGGCATGCGCGAGCCGGGCGTATACGGCAATGAAACGCTGGAGGACATAAATGCATGGCTGGTGCAGGAAACGGCCGGAAAAGCCCAGCTGGATTTTTATCAGTCCAACTGCGAAGGAGATATATGCTCCAGACTGCACGCCGCGGCGGGCAAATACAACGGCGTTATAATCAACGCAGGGGCATACACCCATTACAGCTATGCAATACGGGACGCTATCAGCGCAAGCGGTATCCCTGCCATTGAAGTACACTTATCAAATATCCACGCGCGCGAGGAATTCAGGCACAGGAGCGTGCTTGCCGCCGTATGCCGCGGACAGATATGCGGGCTGGGCAAATATTCATATCTGCTTGCCGCTGAGGCGTTTGTCCGTGCGGAAGCGTGACGGTTTTTCAAATAAATTCTCCAATTTGTCAAGGGCTTATTGTTATCCACATTTTAATAAGCCTGTCTTGACATTTAAAAGCTTATACCGTAAAATATATTTTAGTTATGCTTAATTAAAAAACACAGGAGGAATCCCTGAATTATGAAAAAACTTTTTGCCGCCCTGCTGGGAGTATTGATGCTCTCCCTCGTATTAACCGGCATTGCTCTTGCCGACCCGGTAACGCAGGACGATATAACCTTTGAAGTAAACGTAACGCCTTCGGGCATGCTGCCGCCGGCCGCAGGTACAACCGAAGAGATAATTGTAACGGTAGTAATAACAAACAATACTCCCAACCCGCTGACGGATATACAGTTGTTCATAAGGAATGCAGAAGATCCAAACGGAACGCTGGCCGAAATACCCGCTTACGGTTCAGACGCTACAGGTGAAATAGTTGTAAGGATGAATATCTCTGCAAGCGACATTGGAGTTGATATTCCTTTTAATGTGGATTATACTACCGCAGGAGAATCCCATACCTATAACGGCACTTTCCGCGTAGAAGAGATTCAGTCTCAGACCAGCGCCACAATATCCGCCGTTGCAGTAGTAAACGGCGAGCGCAACGCAACAATGGGGCCGGACGGGGCCAGCGTATATTTTGAATACACTATTCACAATAACGGCAATGTAAATATAACCTCCATTTCCATAAGTGAAAACATGACCGTAGGCGGCTCATCCACCAATACGGCAATTCTGCACGGCGACATTTCCGCCCAGAACCCGCTTGAACCTGACGAAACTGTTACGATAACCGGCCATACCGCTAATTTGAGCGGAGATATAAGGGTATCCCCTGTTCTGCTTTACAACAGTTCTTACGACAGCGGGGAAAGCCAGGCGAGCGCCGTAACCGTTACAAAATATGCGCCTCAGCTGGAATTTACCCTGACTGTCGCAAACACCAACGTAACCTACGGTTCGTCCACCAAACTTTATTTTAACGTAACCAATACGGGAAACGTGACCCTTAACAATATAAGAGTATTGAACGAATCCAACAGAGAGGTGCGCAATGTCTCTTCTCTTACGCCGGGCAATTCCATAAGCGGAGAAGTGAGCATAACGGTAACAAGCACACGCAGCTACAGGTACTCGGTTTCGGCCCAGTCTCCTGACGGGCAAAGCGTAAGCGCCAATGAAAGCGTTACTGTGAACATGGTGCCCCTGGAGCCGACAGACATACAGCTTGGCCTGACGGTTTCTGCCGACAAAGTTCAATTAGACAGTCCGGGCACCGTTACCATCACTATAGAAATTACCAACCGGAACGCTTTCGAGCTGAACGACATTCAGATTATGGACAGCCGTGACCAGCTTATCACCACCATCTCCAGCCTGCTCAGCGATGCAACCGAAACTATAGAGCATACAATGGAGCTTAGCTATTCGGAGGAAATATTTGTCTGCGCATATGTCCCGGTAGAGGGCAATTCCGAACCGTCTGAGATAGTATCCAATATGATAAGCGTTGAAGTAAGCGGCGGCGCTGACGCTACCCCCACAGCTTCCCCCTCGCCTACCTCTTCTCTTTCACCTACCGCTACCGGCTCCCTTTCCCCATCCGCTTCAGGTGAAACCCCGCAGGAGGGTCTGGGCCTCATAGACATACTTATAATAGGATTTGTGGTAATACTGGTTCTGGTGGCTATAGCAATAGCGGCGCTTGTGACAATAAATGTCCTGGACAAAAAGAAAAAAGCCAAGAACCGGCAGATGAACAGGAAAATCAAGTAAAACCGCACATCGACAGCCCAATGGCAAATTAGTATTTTAAAACCCTCTGCCCATACAATGCAGAGGGTTCTTTATATAAAATACTCTCTGGTCGAGTGCTGCAAAAGCAGCCTGCCCTAAATTGACAAGGAGATACACGCCTCCGAAGGCCTGAGTCCGGCATTTTTAAAGAAGCTGAACGAGGTGTGCTGAACGCACCCCCATTGACGATGACGCAGAAAATGCCGAAATCAAACTGCCGGAGGTCGAAGAGTCAGACGGCAGCCGTTTGGGTGCCCTGCAAGGCGCCTGAACGATGTGTACCGGACGCACACGGAGCGAAAAGCAACACAGCAGGACACGGAAACAGCCCTGCCCTGACCGTATATGCCCTTGTCAATTTAGGGTAATAGTGATGATTTAGCCAGAAAACCTCCGTAATCGTAAGAAACTGCTGATTGTACAAATTAAAACAGCCAGAGCGCGCATGTTGCAATACATCCCTCCAAGGGCAGCAGTTTGTCCAGCTTATGAAATACAAAAATATGAATAGCAGTCTGATTATATTAAAAAACGCCTTAGCGATGCCTAAACCCGGATTTGTATTGATATGATATTTTGTAAGCACTTATGGAAAATGCCGGAAAGAATATGAAGCATATTAGGCGTCCGTTGGAAAACGACAAAGCAAGAAAACATGCGATAAGGAATTTTAAAGCCCATTTACCGGCAGCAGGCGGCAGAACTCCCGCTTGCTGACCATGCTCGCACGAATTAAATGCGCGCACTGGCAACATAAGGCTTTGCATGCCCATTACAATCTCCCATTCTCCGGGAAATCATTATTATATCCATACTGCACTATGAAAATGCTTAAGCCGCGGACTCAGTTATACATTAACCATATTATTTTCACAGAGTCAAGCAAAGATTCTTAGCTTATCCAATTCCCCAGGCATAAAAATCCCTTTTTCAGTAACAAAGGCCGTGATTAGGGCGGCGGGCGTAACATCAAAGGCAGGATTCCAGACCGGAACTGTTTCGGGAGCCATAGGATGTGTGTACCACATATCTGTCACTTCATAGGCAGGGCGCTCTTCAATAACTATCCCCTCACCGTTCGGGCAATTAAAGTCAATAGTAGAAACCGGGCAGCAGACATAAAAAGGTATATGGTAATAATGCGCCAAAACCGCCGCGCCCGACGTTCCTATCTTATTAGCCGTATCTCCGTTAAGGGCCACCCTGTCACAGCCCACCAGCACCGCATCTATTTTCCCCTTACCCATAAGCGCAGAAATCATATTATCGCATATTAACGTAACATCTACGCCTGCGCGGCTCAATTCATAGGAGGTCAGCCGCGCGCCCTGCAAAAGGGGCCTGGTTTCCGAGGCAAATACCTTAAAGCGCTTCCCCGCTCCATATGCGGTATAAATTGGAGCCGTGGCCGTCCCCCGGCCCGTGGTCGCAAGCGCGCCCGCATTGCAGTAGGTCAGCACGCCCTTTGCATTCTCCAAAAAGGCCGCGCCGTATTCGCCTATTTTCCGGCAGCATTCCTTATCTTCTTCTATAATTCCAGCACACTCGCGCAACAGTATTTTTTTAATCTCTTCAGCAGTGCCGTCAGCGTTTAGCGCCGCCCTTTCCATTCTGGACAGCGCCCAGAATAAATTCACCGCCGTAGGCCGGCTGGAGTGCAGCACCTCCTTTTTGACGGCGAGTTCCCTCATCAAATCCTCTTTATGCCTGCAATTTAACCGTTTAGCCTCCAAATAGTAAGCGCACGCGGCCGCGGCGCCTATGGCCGGAGCTCCGCGCACCCGTAAAAATCGTATGGCCTCGGCAGTTTCTTCGGCAGTATGAAGGGAAAGATATTTTTCTTCGCGCGGCAGCAAAGTTTGGTCCAGTATAACCAGTTCAGACTTTTCATCGTTCAAAAACAGCGTTTTGGGCAAATTCATGTTTCAAAATTCTCCTGTCTTCAATTTTAAAATATCTTATTATACAAGCGTTCCGCATTATAAATCCTATAAAGGGCCGGACAGCACCGACGCCGTATCTTTGCGTTCCGGCGTAATACTCCCAATAGATAAGCAAAATGAATGGATTTAACGCGCAGGGCGCTTGCGGCCTGCCAGCAAACCGATAAGCTTTTTAAACCGGAAAACACACATAAGCGTCACCATAGGCGCAATGCTGAACAGACGCAATGCCGATTAAAGCATATATGTTCCAGTTAACAGCGGATAATACCCTCTAGCCTATAAGAAAGCCAGTCAGAAGGCATAAAACATGCGTCCTGCTGCATTGCTTTGAGCCCATGCACGCCCGGTACATGCCGTTTCTGCACGCTTTACCTGGCACAAATTTTATGCCTTCTGACTCTGGAGAGCTCAAACGGAGAGAATTTCTTCATTTTCAAGGCAGACGAAGAAAGCGTATAGGGTAGTACGCTGATTGAGGATAACGCAGAAAATGAAGAAATTATCACTTTGAGGCGTGCAGTTCCTTGTAAACTGCGGGTAATAATGCCTTAAATCAAGGCGGGCAGGGAGCATTTATGAAATCAAGCGGCAAAAAAACAATAGCGCAGAATAAAAAGGCGTTCCACGACTATTTTATAGAAGAAACCTATGAAGCGGGCATAGTCCTGAGCGGCACGGAAGTGAAATCCCTGCGGCTGGGAAGGGTCAATCTCAAGGACAGCCACGCCGCCGTGCACCGCGGGGAGCTTTTTTTGTACGACGTGCATATTTCTCCCTATGAACAGGGCAATATCTTTAATAAAGAGCCCCGCCGCACACGCAAGCTGCTCATGCATAAAAGGGAAATAGACAAGCTTTACGGCCTTGTAAAGCAGGACGGCTATTCGCTGATTCCCATAAGCCTCTATTTTAAGGACGGACGGGTAAAGGTGGAGCTGGCCCTGGCCAAGGGCAAGAAGCTGTACGACAAGCGAGAAGCCGCCGCCCAAAAAGCCGCCCGCAGAGATATAGAGCGCGCTATGAAAAATAATTAAAGGAGTTTTTTGTATGCAGACCTTTACCATAAATCTGAAGGAGCATTACGGCTATCTGGACAAAAGCGAGGGGCTATTAGACGCTTACATACCAAACGTCACCCCTGAAATAGACGAAAATGTTATGCGCCCCAGCATAGTCCTTTGTCCCGGAGGCGCGTATATGTACTGCTCCCGCCGGGAAGCCGAGCCTGTTGCGCTCAATTTCCTGGCTAAAGGATATAATGTGTTTATCCTGTATTATTCGGTCTTTGAAAAAAGCTTTCCCTATCCGCAGCTGGAAGTATTAAGCGCGGTGCGCATGATAAGGGAAAAGGCTCATGAATGGCACTGCGCTCCTAATAAAATAGCCGTTATGGGCTTTTCAGCGGGCGGGCACCTTGCGGCCTGTGCCTCCAATCTTTACGACGACCCTCGGCTTGTAAAGCACATACAGGTTGACCCCAGCCTTCTGCGTCCTGACGCCAGCATATTATGCTATCCGGTAATCTCAGGCATGAAATATCCCCATGCCCTCTCCTTTGAGCGGCTGCTGGGCGAACCTACCGAAGAGGAGCTTGCCGCGCTCTCCCTTGAACTGCGGGTAAACGCCAGCACCCCGCCCGCCTTTATCTGGCACACATCAGACGACGAAGGGGTAAATGTCAACAACTCCCTGCTTTACGCCTCCGCCCTGGCAGAACATAAGATTCCCTTTGAAATGCACATATTCCCCTGCGGCATCCACGGGCTGGCCAACGCGGACAGAACCACCCTTTATGAAAATCCCGTCTGCGCCCAATGGGTCAGCCTGTGCCTTAAATGGCTGGAAGGGCTGTTTTTTGCAGACAATAAACAGCTAGCGGCTTATTAATAACCTGCCGAAACTTAACATACAAAAGAGGATGCTTTTATAATGGATACTTTCAGGCCCATGACCTTAGAGGACAGAGAGCTTTACTTAAACTGCTCGCCTCCAAACGAAAACTCAAAATTCTCCTTTGCCAACGGATATCTCTGGCAAAAGGTATATAAAACCAAAATGTGCATCCGGCCTGAAGGCCTGCTCTTTACCGCCCAATACGGAGAAAGCGCCCCTTATTTAGTATCCCCCATTCTGCGCCCCAATCAGAACATAGGGACCCTGATGGACTGGGGCCGGGATTATATAATTAAAGAGACGGGACGTTTTTTAATGAAATGCGTCTGCCCCCAGATAATAAAGGAAATACAGGCGCAGAGGCCGGGAGAATATCAGTTTATCCTGGACCGGGGCAGCAGCGAATATATCTATAAAACCCAAATGCTGGCCGAACTGCCCGGAAGGGAGCTGCACCAGAAGCGCAACCACATCAACGCCTTCCTGCGCGGGCACAGCTTTGAATATCTGGATTACACCCCAGACATGCTGGAAGATTTAATGAACGTACAGGAGCAATGGCTCTTGGGCAAGAACCTTACGCAGGACGAAGAAACCGCGGTTATCCGCCATGCTCTGGAAAATTACGAGCAGCTGGGCCTGCGTGCCGCCGTTATTAAGACTGAAGGTCAGATTGCCGCTTTTTCGGTAGGAGACATGCTTTCGGAAAATGCCGCCCTCATACTCTTTGAAAAGGCCCTGCCCCAGTATAACGGACTGTTCCAGCTTATAAACCGGGAATCGGCCGCCCGCCTTTTTAAGGATACCTCTCTTATAAACCGCGGAGAGGATTTAGACCTGCCCGGCCTGAGGAAATCCAAGCTCTCCTATAAGCCCGAATATATTCTGGAAAAATTCGACTGCAGGCTGAAATCCGATTTAAACGGCTCTGAAAATAAAGCTTAGGAGATTTAAGGCTTAACCGCACAGCCCATCTTTATACGCATTCAGCATAATTCACCGTATTATGATACTGTTTAAAAATAAAAGCGCCGCGGAATACGTCCCATGATATTAAGGCACATTCCAGCGGCGTTCTTTAATTATTTTTATCAGGCTGCGCACAAAATTCGCATCGAAAACTTGCTTTATTTTTGTCCTCAGCATCCAGGTCTTATAAAGCTTAACTCAATCCTTAAGATAATTGAAAACCGCTTTAATAGTAGCATGCTTGATATCGCTTGTCTCCCCTTTAAAGCCGTCGGTATGAACCAAGACCACATAATTTTCTCCGCCTTCAATTATGTAGCCGGCATACCAGCCTATTTCAGTGACGTTATTGCCCGTCTGAGCAGTACCCGTTTTGCCCGCTATGCGCATTCCGCGCACATAGCCGCCCCGGCCGGTAGCCGAATCAACGGTAAACTCCAGTATTTCCAGCATATCATTAATAGTCCTGGTGCTGGCCGCATTGGCTATCCAGGTATTAGGCTGGGTCTGGGACACTATTTGGTGCTTGCCCTCAGAATCAGTATCCGCTATATAATTTATTACATAAGGCGCCATTATGCTGCCCTCATTGCCGTATATACTGAAAGCGGCGGCAAGCTGAACGGGCGTAACCAGCAGTTCGCCCTGCCCGAAAGCTGTATCGGCCAAAAGCTTTGCGTCATTTCTAAGATTATCGTCGTCATTGGCGATGCTGGCCGACTGCAGCGGCAGATCAAAGGGCGCGGCCTCCTTAAAGCCCAATTTATCAGCCCACTCCAGAAAAGTCTCCGCCCCCAGCTGCATGCCCAGCCAGCCGAAATAGATATTGTCCGAATAGGCTATGGCGCGCTTCATGCTCAATTTGCCCAATGAAGCGCTGTTGGCATAATGCTGACGGATTATATACGTCACCCAGGAGCTGCCCTTGGGCTTCCATCCGTCCGTGCCGTTGCCCATAGAAATTATCTCATCTTCATATGGAAAAGCAGTATCCAGCGTCACTGTGCCCGTTTCCAATCCCATTATGGCGGTCATGGTCTTAAAAACCGAACCGGGCGCATACAGTCCCTGGGTAAGCCGGTTGAAAAGAGGCAGGGATTCATCTGTTACCAAATCAGCCGCATCCGAACGCGGGCTGTCTGTAGCGTAAATATTAAGGTCAAATGTGGGATAGCTCACCATGGCCTTTATTTCTCCCGTCTTGGGGTCGTTTACCACCGTAGTGCCTGTGGCGCGGTCGGTGTAATTTTCCGCCATAGCCTCTTCAGCGGCAAGCTGGATGTCTATGTCTATAGTAAGGGATATATCCAGGCCGTTTACCGCCTCTTTTTTATAAAGGGAGGTCCGGGTGCGCGAATCAGCCGACAGCAGATATATTTCAGTGCCGTTAGTGCCCTGCAGCACCGAATCATACTGCCTTTCCACTCCCGTGCGCCCCACGCGGGTGCCGTTAAGCAGGCTGGCGTATTCCTCCTGCTCCCTGTCTTCAGCCGTAACGGGCGTGGAATAGCCTATGGTATGAGCGGCGGCCGAGCCGTATACGGCATACCTTATAGGGGTCATGCTGTCCCGATCTATCTTTATTCCCTCTATCAGGTTTAATGCCTCTTCCGCCTCCACTGTCAGCTCACCGGGGATATATGTAGCCAGCACAGCGGTATCCTGCTCTGAATCTTTTGCGCTCTGCATCTTGCTTTCCAGGCTTTGAGCATCCAGCTCAAGCGCCTGAGCCGCTCCGGCCGCGGCCTGAGGAATATCCTCAACTTTAGTTAAATCGGCATATACGGTAACTGCATAGGCATTTTTTACAAGCACTTTGCCGTTGCAGTCAAATATCTCTCCCCGCTTGGCCCGAAGAGTAGTTTTATATATACGGTCGTCCCAGGTCATGGGAGTTATGACATTTGAAGGCGACCATTCAATTAAGTAAAAATCGTCAAGTTTTTTCAGCACTTCAAGCGTTGAATCATACCTGAACTGCCCATATTCATCCGTATCCAGCACAAGCACATAATTGTATACAATACGGTCAGAAGAAGCAACCGTCTCCCCCTGCTCTATGCTTATCTTGTTCACGCCCAGCAAATTATAAACCTTATCGTGATATTCCTTAAAGCTGTCCAGGCTCAGGCGGGCGGAGGACTGCGGCGTGAGCATATCGTACATGCTCTCATAGTCCCGCCGGCAGAGAGCGTCAAAATAAGACTGAGCCGTCTGTGAAAAGCCGTCGGCAGCACAGGAGGTAAAAAGCACGGCCGTCCCGCCCAGCAGAACAGCTATCAGCATAATGCATATTATCTTTTTTAAGCTCTTCAAACGGCATCCGCTCCTTCTTCATTAAATTTTACAATAAACCCGCCTGCTTGTCCAACTAAAACTTTGTTAATTTTGTTTGAATGCGCAGTCAGGAACCGTTTAAAGTGTAAAAAGAACAAATTGCGCCTGATTTGAGAAACATTCCGCGCGGGCAGAATCTCTTTTTTCTATCCCGCAGAAGTCCTTAGCCGCATGCCCGGCTTGCAGTTAGAATAAAAACCGGCTGCACCATAAAAGCACAGCCGGCAAGCATGCCATATTGTTAATACCCTAAATTGATAAGGGCATATATGGTCAGTACAGGGCTGTTTCCGCGTTCTGCTGTGTTGCTTTTCCCTATGTGTACGTCCGGTACACATCGTTCAAACGCCTTGCAGGTTACTCAAACGGCCGCTGTCTGGCTCTTTAACCTACAGCAGGTTTGATTTAAGCGTTTTCAAGGAAGCGGAATGAGGCATACTGAACATACGCCCATTGACGATGACGCAGAAAATGCCGGAATCAGACCGCCGGAGGCGTGTATCCCATTGTCAATTTAGGGTAAAGGTATTTCATATAAGTTGGAATAATTTGTTTTTTAAACCCGTCAGCAAAAACTCTTCCTGCGCCGAAAGCGCATATTTTTAAGCTAACAGGGAAGAAATATAATCTACCACGGCGGATAAGGCCTTTTGGGGGTCGCTCTGATTGCAGAACACAAATATATTGTACTTCGCGTTATCTCTGACAAAATTAAAGGTATACTGGTTCCGGTAATTGGGTTTCCCTTCCGCTTCCTGCCTGCCCCCCAGATAACTGGTTGTATAGTCACGGTGATAATCGGCATATAAATTCCCCTCATAGCTGAGCCAGCCGTACCCTAATGCCTCAATTACGGGAGTATAACGATGCTCGCCGACAAAAACGCCCGTCAGCGCACCCTCTAAGGGAGTATATATGCCCAAAAGGGATTCTTCCCTATCCTGATAATAGCGAATCAGCCCCTCCGCCTCAGCCTGGTCAACAGGTCCGATATAATAGGCCACAATCCCCTTAAAGCCTCCCTGCTTGACCATATCCTCACTCTCTGTTTTTTCTTTGGGAAGAGGCAGCCGGTTTAACTGTGCCTGCAAAAAATCTTTATTTATCTCAATAAGCTCAGAGCGGCTTTTGTCATAATCCCATTTTAAATATGCTATTCCGCCCGCCAGCAGGCATACGGCCAGCACGGCGGCGGCTATTTTTATATAGAATTTTGCTCCTCTCATCTCTTTGCTGCCCCTCCCAAACAATTTTTATACCTTTATTATAAAATATTAACGCAGCAAAATATTGTTATTAAAATTGCCTTGTTATATATTTACATTAAAATCTTCCCAATAATATGTATATTGGGGTGCAATTTTATAAATTGAACATTGATGCGCATTAGCAATTGCAGTAGCAAGCAACATATCATATGCTGTATTTTCAATCGTATAGATGTCCTTTATACCGTCAGAACTTTCAATCTTTATTTCCCTGCCGTGATTCGGCGAGGTTTTCAGAAGAGAAACAGTATAAGTCACATTATTCGGCTTAGGAGTGGTTTCTAGTTCACCTTCAACTATGTAATGAGACATAGCATTTATACAAGCGCATACATTTTCTATATTAGATTGCACCGTAGATCGATTTAACCCAGATATTGTAGCTGCAATATCCAAAGCGGTAAGAACCTTATCAAAATATTGACCTACAATCGGAACAAAATTAACTCCTACAGATATAGCAGTCAAGCCGAAAGAAATAATATCTTCCACAAGTTTTTCTCTCTCCTGCTGTGATGAATTCCTATAAGTTTGCATATTCAAATACATACTCATCGAATGAATCTCTTCATAGGTGAATTGAAAAACAATATCATTACGCAATTCGTATGAATATGTACTTAGAGTTGTATAATATTGTTCTGCCGTCCTTATGTTAATATAAGGATAATTAGGGTCATAAGGTTTGTCTAAAATAACATTCTCAGGAGTATCAGGATCTGGAACATCCGGATCTGGAGTATCGGGATCTGGAACATATGGCGGGAAAATTGTTGTGCTGCCACCATTGCCACATGTTGTTCCATAGTTATACGAATAAAAAGACAAGTCAGATACAGCATATGCCGGCGTATTTTCTGAAAGGAACATAACAGCCGCTGTTTCCTGGATAGGTTCTTCCTCATCCGTTGCAGAAAGAACTACTATTCTATCGTTGCTTATCCCAATCGCCGCCTGTCCTCTGTCAGCTGCAGCCTGTGCTTCCTGTATAGTACAGGCCCTCCAGCCCATATAATCATCCGTCTTTAAAATCTCGCATACATCGTCTATTGTACCAACAGGCAAAGCTACCCCCATATTATCAAATATTATTCTCGCCGTATCAAGTGAAGTCTTGCTATCTTTGCAGTTATACTGCAAACTATGCATTATAATATTATTATACTGTTTTTTATTCATCTTTATTATACCTCCTTTACCACATATATGCAAGAACATTTTCGTCTCTGGCATAGACATCATCTGCATTAATTTCATCGAATGAAGTACTGCCGCAAGACCAAAGAGCTATATCATCCTGCTGCATCTCTGACGGACAAAAAGGCGTCCACATTTGGGGAACTTCTTCTCTTTTAGGTTCAGTTGCGCCAAATATCGCGTCAAAGCCATTGACACCTTTTGTTGCTTGTATATAATGACTTGTCTGACGATCAAAATTAAAATTCTTAGAAGAATCAGTATTTCCTATAAATCCAGGAATATATCCGTTATTCGAGATAAGCTGCGCAAATGAAATCATCCAGTTGTGGTTGATGCTCCATTCTGGTCTGATTTCAGCTATAATTGCAAATTTCTTTTCACGCGGAACCCCTAAAGACTTTGCCGCGATAACCGCACGCATCGCATCCCCTGTCCCATTAATACCTGAAACTGATTTTTCAGTAAAATCCCTTACTGTCAAACCAATTTTACAGCCTCTGCCCCTTAAAAATTCTATTTCATCCACAGTAATTTTGCCCTCACCGCAAAGTGTCCTCATACAAAAGGCAGGATAGCACTTTTTCCTTACAATCCAGTCATATATTGTATGACCGTTTTTAAGTTGTTGGTTAATTGGAGTTTTAATATTAACGCCATAAATTGTTTTCATTTTTAATTTTCCTTTCTTAAATAAATGTTTTTGATTGGGTTTCAATCTTTTAGCAGCTGCAAGCTTAGTATAAAATTTAACCCTGACAACTCATGTCAGGGTTAAAAGGTTTAAAATTATTTTTATTGTCTAAACCGGTAATTATTACACACTTAAGCACATTATCTGAAATTTTAACCTATCCACTCATATACAGCATTAAAGTGAGGCGGAGGGAACCGGCAGAACAATCTTATCTGCCGTCCACGCCGGCCATATGCATAATCAGATCCACAGCCTTATTAGAATAGCCCCATTCGTTGTCATACCAGGCTATAAGCTTGACAAAATGAGGATTCAGGGAAATGCCCGCCTTAGCGTCAAAAATACAGGTATGAGGGTCGGTGGTAAAATCCCGCGAAACCACAGGCTCGTCTGTATACGCCATTATCCCTTTAAGGCTGCCCTCGCTGGCCGCTCGGACCGCCCTGCATATCTCGTCATAGGAGGCGCCTTTTTTGAGCCGGCAGGTAAAATCCAGCACAGAGACGTCCAGGGTGGGCACTCTCAGAGCCATGCCTGTTATCTTCCCGTTCAGTTCGGGCAGCACCTTGCCTAAAGCCCTGGCCGCGCCGGTAGTGCTGGGAATGATATTTCCCCCTGACGCGCGCCCGCCGCGCCAGTCCCGCCGGGAGGGCGCGTCCACGGTTTTCTGGCTGTTTGTCACAGAATGGACAGTGGTAATCAGCCCTTCCTCTATGCCGAAATTCTCGTTTATCACCTTTGCAAGAGGGGCCAGGCAGTTGGTAGTGCAGCTGGCGTTTGAGACAATATTCATATCAGGAGTGTACTTATCGTTATTTACCCCCATTACAAACATGGGCGCGTCCGGACTGGGCGCCGAAATAATAACTTTTCTCGCGCCGCCTGCAAAATGAGGCGCGGCCTTGGACATGCTGGTAAAAACGCCCGTCGCCTCCAGAACATATTCCGCGCCCGCCGACTGCCAGCGTATATCAGCCGGATTCATGCAGTTAAAAACCGCTATTTCCCGGCCGTTGACAATCAGCCTGCCCGGCCTGGCTTCCACATTTCCCTCAAACCGGCCGTGAACCGAATCATATTTAAGCATATACGCCATATAATCCACATCCACAAACGGATCGTTTACCGCCGTTATTTCGGCGTCCCGGCGCATAAAAGCCGCTCTGAGCGCGAGCCGCCCTATTCTGCCAAAACCGTTTATGCCTATTCTTGCCATAATAAACTCTCCTTTGTACGCGCGGTGAAAGCGGAAAGCATTAAAAATAATCGCGCTTTTTACTAAAAAAATATAAGCGTTAGTACGTCAGCCCTGTAAATTTGCCTGTTTCAGCGCTATCCCCAGCCTGCCCGCGGCTCACTAACACTAAAACCGGCCGCCGGCAATTTTTTGAACTGCAACAGAATTAAACAGATAATTATATTATTTATTATTTTATAATACTCTTTTTATATTCGCAAGCAAAATATTGCTTATAACTGCGTTTTTGCAAGATAATGCAATCAGAGCGCAATGCGCCGCCAAAGGTGCGCACTGCTATGTTCTGCTGCGCTGCCGTCCTTGAAAGGCTCCGGTATTTCTGCGTCCTGCTGACTTGCAAATCTAGAAAATCCCCTTTTCTCTACGGCCGGAGATTTTTGTATAAATGCCGTTGACATCCGCGCGGCATGCGGGCGAGCATAACGAGCGTATTATAGGACAGCGCAGCAAAGCGGACGCGGCGGGCATTCTATGAAAAAACACATTGCGCCCTGATTATATTGTCTATACGCCCAAGAAGACAGGCGAAATAATACAATGAAAAGATGCGCATTTACCTGGAGCCCCTTCCCCGCCGCCACGATTGCATATAATATATGCTTAATGCCGCATATGTAAAAAGAATGTGTACTCTGCCCTATCCCCTTTTATACCTCTTTATCAATCGGATAAAAAGTGATATAATATATAATAATTTATTTTTTAAGCGCGGGTTTTTTAAAAACAAAAAGCTGTGCAAACTGAACCGCGGTAAAATGTTGCGCAAAAAATATAATTTTTTGACGGCGGAATGCCAATAATAAAGGTGAAAAAAATGAGATTGGATAAATTTTTAAAGGTATCCCGGCTTATAAAGCGCAGGACGATAGCAAACGAAGCCTGCGACGCCGGAAAGGTAAGCATAAACGGCAGGCCGGCCAAAGCGGGCAGCACGCTTAAAATTGGCGATATAATAACTCTGAATTTCGGGGAACGCTCTTCCAGCTTTATGGTGCTCTCCCTTAACGAGCACGCGCTCAAGGATGAGGCCGCAGGTATGTATAAGCCGGTAACGGAGGACCAGAAATGAATATAATGAACACCCGTGTAGGCTCCGGCTTTGACGTGCACCGTTTAGTAAAGGGGCGCCCTCTGATAATAGGCGGGGTTAAAATAGAGCATGAAACCGGACTGGAAGGCCATTCGGACGCGGATGTGCTCGTGCACGCAGTTATGGACGCTCTTTTGGGCGCGGCAGGGCTGCCTGATATAGGCCAGCTTTTCCCTGATAATGATCCAAATTTTAAAGGCGCGGACAGTCTTGCGCTGCTCAGGCAGGTAAACAGCCTTCTATGCGAAAAAGGCTTTGCCATAATAAATATAGACAGTGTTTTGGCCGCCCAGGCGCCCAAGCTCTCCCCCTATAAGGAGGAGATGAAGCTCAATATTGCCCGCGCTCTGAATATTGAACCTGAGCGGATAGGCATTAAGGCCACCACTACCGAGCATCTGGGATTTACCGGCCGCAAAGAGGGAATTGCGGCCTCGGCCTGCGCCCTTATCATTAAAAAGGATAATTAATTCATGAAATACAGCAGTTTTTCCAGAAAAAATAAAAAAGGCAGTAAAAATACGGGCAGATATCCGCATACCCAAGCAGAAACGCAAAAAGAGAATCCTGAAAATAAAAGCGGGCTTGAGCGGACGGATGATAATGCGGTCATGGATGATAGCGGACAGAATACCGATACAGCAGAAAATCCGTCTGCATCATTAAACCCATTTGTGCCTGACAGCCCGCCCAGGCCAGCGGATGCGGCTCCGCCTAAAAAAACCGATTTATCCGCGGACACGGCTAAGGATAGGAGCAGTAACCTGCCCTCGCAGGTGCCTCAGTCCAGCGCGCCCTCCCAGCAGACGGACAGAGTTCAGCCTGCGGACCGGGGAATTGCTGAAAATGCCGCTGAGCTGGACGGTTCAGCCGATAACAGCACCGCGGCCCAAACCAAGCTGTCCAACGCTTCCGGTCTCCCCCGGCAGGACGAGGCCGAGAGTGAGCAGAGCGACGAATCAGATATGGTGGACATGGCTCCAGGCAGATCGGAACGTCCCAAAAGGAAAAAATCCAAAGCCATATCCGCTAAAGAGAATTTAATTTTCCTTACAGCCTGCATAGCAGTTATTGTGGCTATTCTTGTAGTATCCATAAAGGATTCCAGCAATACCGCAGATGTAAGTCCTGAAATCACCCCGCCTGCAGGGCAGTCTACTCTGACTCCGCCCGGCGCCTGGGCCAATCCTACCCCTACCGGGCCTCCCCTTATTTCCGAGCCTTCGGGCATGATAATAATGGATAACAGCGTGAACGCAAAGCAGATTTTAGTTGAAGAAAAGCGCATCAACCGCCCGGCCGTTTACGGCAGCGAGCTGCTTTTTTCGGCGGGCAACGGCTCCATTGAAAAGCCTGTGCTGACCACTCTGTATCTCTTTGACGTTACCACCCAGAAATACACAAAAATCGCCACCACCCAGATTGAGGACGGGGAAATTTTTGAGTATTTTCTAAGTGATAAATGGATTATCTGGCTGGATACCGACCATAAGGGCACCAACATTATATATAAAATGAACAGGCAGACAAACGAGATAAGCAAGGTACGCGAAGTAGGCAATCTCAGGCCCAAGCTCAGCTTATACGGCGACCTTCTGGCATGGATGGAGCAGGTTTCGGAAGAAAGCGACAGGCTGTACCTGCTTGAATTAAACAGCGAAGAAGATATCGTCATAGAGGAATTCCATGAAACCGCCTATGCGCTCTCGGCTCCGTATATCTATGAAAACACCGTCATATGGGTGGGCGCCGACCCGTCGGGCAGCGGGGACAGCGCCATTTTCCGCGCAGATTTTACCATGGACGATAACTACAACCCTGAAGAACAGGAGCAGGGAGGAGAGCAGACCTCTGCCATCAGCGCTGCGCCCAGTACGTCCGCAGCCGGACAGACTGCGGCCCAAAGCACTTCTGCGGCAGAAACCGCCTCCCCTACAGCCTCCCCCACAGCCTCTGCCTCTGCCTCTGCCTCTGCCACGGCGCCCGAAGGACCGTGGCTCCCTCTGCCCTCAAGCGCCGAAAACGAGACGTTAAAGGTATACTACTATCCTGCGGGAATGTATGTGCATGAACCCATGTACAACGGCCAGGTAGTGGTATGGATAGATAAAAACAAGGCGCCTGATTCCAGCCTGTATATGCTGGATTTGACTTCGGGCGAGGTTTCCCTATTGCAGACGGGGGTTACCTCCTACGCGCTGGGCACTGATTTTGTAGTCATAAACAGCAACCAAGAGATATGGGCCTATTATTACAGGGCCAATACTTTAATACGGGTTTCCAGCGCTGACCGGGCTTCCATTCTGCCTGAAACTCAGGGCCGGGTTGTGGTCTGGGAAGATAAATCCTCCAGCAGTTCAGGGGACGTTTTTATGTATAATATTCTCGGATAGCACCCGCGCATTATTTTAGCCTTTAGGATGGAGCCCGCGCACACAGAGCAGCCCAGAGCCTGAACCGGCTTATTCTTAAGCGGTTCGCCGTTGTTTTGTCCCGTTGAGACAGTTAAGGCCAAGGGCCGGCCGCTTCCCCCGCGCCGCAGGCGCGGGGGCGCCCCAGCGAAGCTGGGGCCGGGCGGGCCGCCGGCCCGCC
>URYI01000013.1 GCA_900552055.1 uncultured Eubacteriales bacterium
GGCGGCCGCAGGCCGCTAAACGCCGCCCCCGCGCCCCGCCTTTAAGGGTGAAAATCAAGCGCCGCAAAATTCATCCCTTTAGATCAGCTCTGCTCCTTAGCCGGTTCCAGATATCTAACGCCTTTGCCCGCTTTTATTGCATAATCTATCTCCGACCGCGTGCTGGAACCAATATATCCGCCGACATTCAGCACAAATATCTCGTCAGCCATATCTATCTTACGCTTATGCATATCATCCAGCATAGCCTTAGTCTCTGTCACAGTATCTTCAGGCATGCCTTCCCAAACCTCATCATCGCCCGAATGGCCAAACAATCCAACACTAATCACAATGTTGCCTTCAAGCGTCAGCTTCTTCTGCGCCTCTATAAAGGCGTCCTTAAAACGAGTGCTGCCGCACAGCGTAATAACTTTATACTTCCCTACCATATAATCATACCCAAAGCAAATTAATAGCTGACAGTAAATTAAACTATACTGTACCCGGCTTTCTTAAGAAGCTGCGCAGCCCTTTCAAAATTCTCTTGCTTAACCAGAATATAGTCCGTATTATAAGTAGATACTGCAAATATTCCTATCTTATTATCTGCCAGCAGACCCGACAGCTTTGCGATAACTCCAATCAAAGAAAAATCCAGAACACCCTGTATACGGAACCCCTTCCAGCCGTCACTGCGCTCGCCAGCATTTTTAGGGGTATTCTCCGTCCGGCATACAAGGGACACTTCCTCATCCGTCTTTCCAATAAAATAAAAATCCTGATTCAGGTCAATATCATCAGCGGAAGCTACTTTGCAGACAGTCAGATTATATTCCAGCTTTTTAAGTTCCATATTAATCTCCCCCCGCCCGGTAAAGCCCTTTTAGAATGCTTCCAGACCCAAGAAAATACCGTTATCTCAAAATTACAAGTACAGCTTAAAATTTTAGGACGATATAATAAAGCGCTATTTCCTTTCCCTCAGCATAAGCGCCACCGTCTCTATATGTGTCGTTGCTATGATAGGAACACGTTGACTTTGCCTCATCGGTTGTATGGGAACACAAACCGGCGCTTTGTTTTGCTGCCTTGCTGTTCTTTCTCGGCAGCTTATAAGCTGTACCGTCAACGCTATTCTTAAAGCCTGTTTTGTAGATAAAGGTTAGCATGGCAGGGTCTTTGTTACCATCTTCATCATACCCTCCAACGATAACTTTTTCAACTACGCTTTCAAAAACATAGCGGTCAAAGGTTTCAAGCACTTCATTTTGTTCAAGCGTCTTTCTAAATTCAGAAATGCGGCGTTTCATAGTGCTTTCCGTTTCAGAAGCGTCCTGCAAATCTCGGCAAGTGCTATTTAGCTGCTCGATCTGCTCCGTCAAATCAAAATATTTTTCTTCATAGGTTGCCTTGTCAATAATTCCTTCCAAGTGCATATCAACAAGTTTTGCCCGTTTTGCTTCAAGAGCCTCAATATCCTTTTCAGCTTTTGCTAACTGTTTCCCAGCGTTCCCGGCTGATAAAGCTTCTTCTGTTCGAGAAATAAACTCACCCAGCACATCTTCATTATTTTTACAAAGCAAACGATAGGACTCAATAAATGCTTGTTCTATCGTTTCTTCTGCTATGCCTTTGCTGTCGGGACAAAATTTTTTGCCTTTCTTGGTGGCTGTTACACATTGCCAAATAATTTTATTATATTGTGTCCCGCTGTGCCAACTTCGTCGTGTGAGAGTACCGCCACAAAAACCACATTCAAGCAAACAACTAAACGCATATTTACGACTGAACTTTTCGCGTTTACCGTCCGTACCTAATCGGCGCGGCTTTGCGCGGCGTTTTAATATTTCTTGTGCTGCATTAAAGACTTCTTCCGAAATAATAGCTTCATGGTGGTCGCGAATATAAAATTGATCTTCTTCGCCAAAGTTATCTAAACGGCGTTTTGAGATAGGGTCAAGGGTAAAAGTTTTCCCCATCAAAATATCGCCTTTATATTTCTCGTTCTTGATAATGCCGATTACTGTTGTTTCAGCCCATGTGCTACTGCCGCGTTTCGTTTTATAACCGAGATTTTGCAATTCTTGTGCTATTACAGAACCGCCTGCACCCTCAATATAACGCTTAAAAATATACCGTACTATCTCGGCTTCTTCGTCGTTTATGGTAATGGTTTTGTCCTCCGGGTGATAGTCATATCCCAAGCAGCCTTGAAATCCAACCAATTCACCGCGCTGCATTTTCATCTTCAAGCCCTTTTTAACATTAGCGGAAATATTTTCAACTTCCTGCTGTGCAACAGAACTCAAAATAACAAGCAGTAATTCACCGTCCATAGTCAGCGTATTTATATTTTCTTCCTCAAAAAATACGGCAATCCCTTTTTCTTTGAGCATACGCACATACTTCAAGGTATCAAGGGTATTTCTTGCAAATCTTGAAATGGATTTTGTAACAATTAAATCAACGTCGCCGTTCATGCAATCGTTAATCAGGCGTTGAAAATCCTCACGCTTTGTTACTTGCGTACCCGTTATTGCTTCGTCCGCGTAAATGTCAGCTAAAGACCATTCCGAATTGTTGTTAATTAAGTCGGTGTAATATTGTACTTGCGATTTATAGCTGTTAATCTGATCTTCGCTGTCTGTGCTTACGCGGCAATACGCCGCGACACGCAATCTTTTTGTCAGATTAGTCTTTGCTCGCGACGACAGAGTATTACGCGCTTTTATAATCTCAACATCTTTCATTTTGCCGCCCTCATTTTTGTATTCTCATCATAGTGTATTATATAACAAAAAGGCAAACAATTCAAGATGTTAAGTCTGAATTTATCTTATAATCTTTCATTAAGCGATTTTTGATTAGGGAATACTCTTTTTCCGTTATCAGTTTCTTTTCAAGTAATTGCTTCAAAAAAGCAAGCTGCATACTGTATCTAATTAAATTAACATCTTTCAAAGAATATTCCCCTTTCCTTTTTTAATATGAAATAGGCTTAAAACGGACGGTTGATAGCGCAACCTCACGGGAGTTTCACCCCTGCTCATTCAAGGCAGCCTTACCCAATGCCTGCGACGCTTTGAACGCTCGGACTATGGCTATAAGGGAGTATCATTGTCCCGTCTGTATGTCGTCGCCCATAAGCCGCTGCGCTTATTTTCCGGCGCGGTGGTGATTGCTCGCTCATTTAGAGGTCATGGCGCACCCGCCGTATGGCTCTGTATAGACGGAATGTATCCGCTTGCCTGTTATGCTGCGCCGCCGTTATCTTGCGGGCTTTCTTTGTCAAGGAGCAGTCGGGCTTGTTATCCCGCAAAAGCACACCGTTTCCGATATGCTTTTGCAGAACGACAAATAGCCCATAACGGGAAGCGTGGAAAGGGGTACACGCTCCCCGCATGGGCTAAAAATTATTTTACGTTAAAAGCAAGCGTACGTGTAATCAACTGTACCTGTAACCTATTCCGCATTTCCTCATCAATGTATGAATAGATGTTCCCAGAGTTGTCTTTTAGTATACGAGTACAAAGTTTTGCTATGTAGCCCTGATAATGTCTTAAGATTACACACATGGCTTGGGCGTTGCCGCTTACCGCTGCGGAAATGACAGAGAATGGCAACAAATTTTCAGTTTTGCTAATAGTATTCGTCATCTGTTTTTTCCTCCAAATACTGTTTGATTTTCACAAGTGCGTTTTTTCTGTGACGAAAAATCGTACTGCGTACAACATTCAACAGTTTGCCAATTTCCGCATCGCTCATACCAAAAAAGTAAGACAGCAGAACAATATCACGTTTCATTTTGGACAAATCGCTAAGAGCTTCAGCAAGCAATTCATTTTTGACGTTTACATCAAAGCCGGATACCTGGAAACAGAAATAATCGCTTTTATATTCATCTATTGTGAAAAGCTGACCGAGTTCACTTTCGCTTAAATCCGAAAAAGATATTTCGCGGGCAGCACGTTTTGCAAGCTCAATCTGATAATTTTTCGCTGCTCCTTTCAGAGTTTTCTTTGCCCAAGCATCATACTGATGTTGTATAGTTTCCTTGTCCGAAGAAGAGTATTCCATAGAATTCACCTCCTCCATGTGGAGTAGAAAATGGTGTAAGAACTTGTCACCTTCGCCCCTTTCGTTCATTATCCAATTGGAAACAAGCTATTTGTTGCGTTTTACAAAAAAGAAAAGTAATAAAAAACAAAATGCGCCTGTCCGCAAAACGCAGATGGGCGCAAAAAAGCACAGTCAGTATTTAGTTGCATTATCCAGTCATATTCGCAACTAGAATACGCCGCTGCAGAACATGGGGGTTGTTCATTGTATTTCATTCGACAGGTTATAACAAATGAAAAAAGAACTTTAATGCTTAGTAATTTTAAATAAAATCAGCGCAGTTTATAAATCACGTAGCAACAATTATTTTGTCCATTGTTAAGACTTTATTCGATTCAGCTTTTATTTAATCCGCACTGAAAAACTAAGGCTTTCTATACAACGAATCGTTTCATGCGAACCACAAATTCATTTTACTGTTTGAATAATAAAAGCATATTATTTTGTTTGTTGTGTCTATAGTGCTGGTGCCGATAAGTAATTGGAAAATAATTCGTTTAAGATATCATATTCGCATTTTAAAATATATTTAAGCTCATCTATGCTTGATTGAGAATTTTCAAGCATGGAATTTATATATGTATCTATATCTTTCATTGCCGTTTTATACTTATTTATTAATTGGTTGTTTTCATCGAGCAAATATATTAAACATTGATACAGGATTTTCTTTTGCAGCTTTATCACATTTAAAGAACGCTCTATTAAGTCATTGTCCTGTACATAGCCTTCTTTTATATACTGTATAAATTTAATAATGGCCTCAATACCCGTATATTTGGTGTAATCATTCTTTACCGAATGAATATATTCGTATAATTGACCGGCAAATTTACTGTAATTAAATCCCATAACCTTTTCGGTTTTTTTGAGATAGTATATATTTATATGATTATTTTCTAATATTAAACTGTCTGTAAATTCCTTTTGACCGATATCTATTATCTGATAGTAGCCATTTATATATAAAACAGCTCGGAAAGATTTTCCTTTATCAGCGCCGATGAGCAAATAATCATTTTGGTTATGGAATTCCATATATCTTTCGCTATTGCTAATATAATATTCATCAAAAGACCCGTAAACATAATACTGATGCAAGATACAAGCTTCCGCTATCTCTGCTGTAATAGGTTTGTTTTTAACAATAAACGCAGGAAGGGAGGCTACGGCATTGGTTAATAATCCATCGGCTGTAAACATAAAATTATTTGAATAAAAATTAAGCCATATAGCCGGACGGTAATCATATAATGCTAGCTGTATTAAATTGGAATGAATATAATTTTGAAAGTCAGCATTATTGCTCGTTAATATCCCCGTGCTAAAAATCTCAAGGTTATAATATCCTAAGACTTTTTCCAATGAAAAAGGCAAAAGTACCTTATCCATTTAAATACCTCCTCAAGCATATGATGTTTAAAAGCAAGTAAGCAAATCAGGAAGAATTTTTTCTTCCATACTAATACTATCTTGTATATAATTTATGATTCTTTCTCCAATAGTAGCATCAAAAACAAGGTTAAATCTCATAGATAGTTTTAATACTATTTGACTATTTTCATAAATATATTCCAAAAACGCCAAAATATTATCATTAATTGATATATGTATATTTTCTTTAAGATATTTAAATCTAGCCAGCATAAATTTTTTATGCTCTGCAAAAGCATAGATTGACCTTATGTCTAAATTCAGCTTATGATTAATAGTGTCTATACAATGATTTAGGAGAGCATGACAAGCACAAATGCCAAAAAAATCCGATTCCATCCTGCTATTGGGTTGAGAAAAAATATATTTATATAAACTTTCCTTGATTAGCGCCAGATTAATATCTAAATCTATACTGTTATTAAATTTTATAGGCCACATGTGTATTCGGCCATCTGATACTATAATAGATTTTATAAAGTGATTAAAATTAATTTTATACGGCTGATAAAAGCCATTTTTTAGGTATCCCGCAGATAGAAACTGCTTATTTTCAGTATCTGCGCCGTATATAATGTAATCATGGTCAAAATGAAACTTATTATATGAGCTTTTATCCGGAATATAATATTCATCATAGAGTCCCATCATATAATAACCTGCCTTTAATGACGAAATTACAATATCACAAATATCAAAAGATTTAGATGTAAACATAAAACCAGGCAATTCCAACATATTTAATGTTATCAAGCCATCTTTGGTAAACATCCAATTTTCATAACGATTATTATAATTAAGTCTGGTTCCCGATTCTTCCCAGTTAGCATAATATATTAACTGAATATAATGAGACAATAAATAAGGATAATATTTTAAATCTTTAGAAAAAATTATCCCTGATAAATAGGCCTCCGGATGATAAGCTTTAATTATTGGATTTAGATTAAATGGCAAAGAAATCATATAAATCCTCCGTTCGGACTATAAAGTAGCCTCTCTCTGTTTTTTTAAATATTGGATTGACAAATGTAGTTCATCTTCTCATATCTAACTTAATTGTACCAGTCAATCTAAGGTATAATTCTGCTTTTTGCCTTTTTTCACTACACAACTCATATAAAACAAACTCAAAAAAATTGGAACGAGCAATAGCAAGTTATTCAACAAAAAGCGCAGTCCACCTCCAATGTAAAAGGTCAACAAAAACTGGGGCATAATAAAAAACGTCGTTATGCAGGAAAACATACTGTGTACTTTATGCCATAAAACAGGATTTTCAATAAGGACAGGCGTTCTTAAGCCAAATAACCAATTCGGTTTGGATTTGGGAGCATAGACTGCCCATCCTGTCATCACCAAAGTATATATAGGTCCAACCACGCTATAACCATCAATAACCATCTGGTCTTGGATACCTTTTGAAAACCAGAACAGCAAAAATGCAATAAAATATACTATATAAAAAATCGTGTCCAAAATATTTCTTTTTACCAGCATAGATATCACTCCCACTGCAACAGGTATGATAATCAATAGTATCTGATATACAGAAACGGTTGACAGCCATATAAGACCAATTACGCCCAATACTAATCCACTCAGTACAAAAGAAATCTTATATTGGTTTCTCATCATTATCCTCCTATTTTACCGGCGATAATCCAGCCGTATATATCTTCCATAACCCTTGAATCAACATTTCCCGGCTTAAGCATATCCTCCGCCAGCCAACCACTGCCCGGCACAAATAAATGATTCAGTCCCGCATATTCCCGGATAACAACATTGTCCTGAACAAGCTTTTTTTCCCATAAGTCCTTTTCTGTTCTATCCACATTTTTATCATTGCCTGCAAACAGCATCAAGCAAGGAACTTCTATATGTTCCATTTCCGTCGCAGGATCATAGTTTTTCAAATATAAATAGTAATATTTATTAAGACCCAAAAGCAATTCCGGACCCTCGTTTGAGTTTTCATTCAGATTTTTTATTCTGTCCCTTGCCGCCTTATATTCTTCCAGCATGACCTGCATGGACGGATCTGTTTCAGAGTTATGCTCTTTCATGTATAGTTTCTGCTGCTTGACCATTAAATCTTCCACAGGCGAATAGCTTGCGCCCATAAAAATCAGTCCGGACAGCGGCAAACCTTTCTCAACTGCCAGCTTATATATCCGAGGCAACAGGTAACCTGATTGGCTGTGACCAATTAAATAAATGTTGTCAAACCGATATACATCATCACCGTTAAAAAACTCAATGATAGCCAATACGTCCGCGATTACTTCTTCATAGGGCGTTATGGTTTTAATGTCTATCGTATCCATGTAATAATAAGTGCGTTTGTAAAATCTGTATGTCGCGATTCCCTTATCATACAAAGCCTCGGCCATATCCTGATATGGCTTCAAAAGGCCTGTTGAACAGTTATAGTCCTGCGGTCCCGAACCATGTAAAAAAATAGCGATGCTATTGGTAGGATTTTTTTCCGGAGACAGCAATATGCCGGGTAGCTTATTTTCGGTTGCTCCCAGGCTTAAAGGTGTACCTTTTTCGTTTGGAGTACAATCGATGATAGGGTAAAAATCAAATCCTACCAGTTCATGCTTCTCCGAAAAAGATATTGTGACGGTAAAGGCATCCGTCTCGGTGCTGCAGGTATAATTGCATATAGTATACCCACCCAGCGCCTGTTCTTCTATGTCCGTAACCTGCGTAAAAGCGCCGCGCTTGCTTTCCATTTGTTCAACAAAATATTGCAGCACGGAAGGTTTTAGAAAATCTTTCAGCGTCTGGTCATAATGATATGTTTTCATCATACGATCATACGCTTTGTTCTGAAATAAATCTACAACAAAAGCTTTCCCGGCCTCTGCATCCGAAGCAAAGTTTGTCGGCGTAACGCTTAATGCGGTTGGCGTGTTGCCCAGCTTCGGCGTACTTGTCAAATTCGGGTTGCCGCTGCACCCATTCAACAAAAACAAAATCATAATAATTACGGTAATTGCTGTCGCTTTCTGCATATTCTTACTCTCCTAACAATATTTTTCATACTGCATGCTATACAGATATCGATAAATTCCGTTTTTATTTATCAACTCTTCATGGCTTCCGGTTTCTGCAATAATTCCATTATCTAATACTATAATTTTATCCATCATTTTCAGATTGCTTAATCTATGTGAAATTAACAATAAAGTGTTTTTATTCAACTTATCAAAAACACTCTGAAATATTATATGCTCTGATTCAATATCTAGTGATGCAGATGGTTCATCCAATATATAAAATTGAGCTTTTTTATAAAAGAAGCGAGATAATGCCAATTTTTGCCATTGCCCGCCAGATAATTCTTTCCCATGCTCATCAAAACTTTTAGTTAGATAGCTATATATTCCATCCTCCCAATTTTTTACAAATGAATATGAATCGCTTTGAACACAAGCTTTTATAATATCCTCGTCTTTATGTTCCGCTCTATTAATATCTGCTAGAATTACATTATCTTTTAAGCTAAATGAATAATTTATATAATCTTGTAACATAGTAGAGAAAATATTATAATAATCTTGAAAATCAAATTCAGTTATATTAATTCCATTTAACAATATTTCACCTTCTTTTACATCATATAATCTTAGTAATAGTTTTACAATAGTACTTTTCCCACAACCATTTTTACCAACAATGCCAATCTTGTCACCCTTATTAATAGTAAAAGAAATCCCTTTAAGAACGTATTCTTCAGTATTTGGATATTTAAATGAAACATTTTTAAATTGTAAGCTTTTAAATTCTTTAATATTAATGGGGACTGGATTTTCATATACAAGTGGTTTCCAATCCATAAACTTATAATAGTATTCTACCTTTATACGTTGCTGGATTAGTTCTGAAATAGCTGCAATAATGCCAAAAGTAGTGGTAGTTATTTGTCCCATAATTCCAAGATAATAAGTGAAATCTCCTACCGTATTATCACCTTTTGAAATATTATATATTACATAGCCAGCAAAAAATATAGTAATAATATTAGGCAAAAACATAGTTAAAAAAGAAGCTGTAAACTGTTTAGATAATATTTTTCTTTTACTTGTAAACCAGTTCAACCATTGCATTTTATATCGCGCATGTAAATTATCTTTTACTCTATTAATTCTTATATCCTTGCTGAAATATTTGGATATCAATGTGTCATAAGTATAATTCATTTTTCTCACTTCATTGATTGTTCCTCTATTCCAGTTATACAACTTAAGCGCATAGTTCCTATCAAATATAAAATTAGGTAAACACGAGAGTACAATGATGAATGGAGCCCACCATATATAATTAAAAAATATAACAAAAGCAGTAAAAAACTGAATTGTAATCTGTATAACACTGAGTAGATTCCATACTAGCTGAGAAATAGAATTAACATCCCTCGTCACATTAATAGTTTCATTATATAGTTTAGGATCATCAAAATATGAAATATCCAACTTGTTGATTTTATTAATAATATCATTAGAAATAATGAAAGATATCTGCTCTGAATGTATGATAGTAAAATAATTTATAATTTTTGATATTACTGCGTTAAAAATCTGTACTATGCCTAACAAAAAAAACCAATATAGGCATCTATTTGTATCAGTGACTATTAATGCATCAGTAATCTTTCTAATTGTTAAAAGATTAATTGCGGGTATAAAGGCACTTATTGCCATAAAGAGAATACGAATAATGGTTATAGCAACAGAAGCCTTAAGAGAAGTTTTAAGACTAGTAACTAGAGTAATACAATATATTTTTACCGATTTAAAAAAAACGCTCATTTTTACCCCATAAATCGTATATACGAAAATTTTCGATTACTATCCATAAAATCTTTTTCCTGGGTAGTAATTTCAATATCAAAGTTATAATCTGGTATGCCTAGTTGAAAAAATTTATTCTTAAAGTAATTTTTTCGCATTTCTAAATAATTCACATAATTGCCACAAGTTAGTATCACCATTCTAATTGATTTCCCATTAACCTCAACATAAAATTGCATAATATAATGTTCACTTATGTTAATCTCGTCAATAATATTAAGAAAAAAAGCAGGATCTAACTTGAGAGTATCATTAATAGTAATAACCTCGCTCTCTCTACCTCTTTGTAATTTTAATATGCCGCCATTACAACCACATTTGCATTTTGTTTTTCGATCAATGTGTCCTATATCGCCAATAGCATAACGTAAAAGAGACATAGCCTTATTTACTAATCCAGTAACAATTAGTTGGCCAGAGTATAATTCATCTTCTACATAAACATTATTTTCCAATATGTGCATATTACCATATGGACAAGTTAAAGCAATTCCATTAAATTCAACACTTCCATAAAGATTGGCTATTGGAATGTTAAAAATACCCTTAAGCTCTTGATATACTCTATTTTCTACGAATTCACCATTTAGCTCAATATATCTAAGGCTATCCATAACAACCTTTTTTTTCTTTATATGTCTCGCTAATATCAGAATAATTGATGGTTGACCTAAAATCCACTTGGGTTGAAATTCCAAAATCAAACTTATGTACCTATCTAGAATCGCTTCATCATATTTGTATCTCCCCAGAGATAATGTCCTTTCATTATTATACAAAATAACATCTAATAAAACGCATTGTTCTCCTGTGGAAGCACTAGAATGAAAAGTTATAAATTTATCATTAGGCGAAATATCATACCATTTTTTACGAAGAAGCCACGTATAAAAATTTGACTGAGTGAAATCGCTTTTTGTCCATTTAACTTTAAGCGGTAGACCAGTTGTACCCGAAGTCGATACTATGATCATATTATTTTTTTGCTCATGACTAATGATAGTATCATAGTTATTTATTACAGCATCTTTTTTAATTATAGGTAAAATAGCTATATCTGTACTTTCAATATATTCTTTATGAATATATTGATTATAAAGTGTATTATAAAAATTAACATTCTTATATGCATAGTTGAGAATGTTTATTAGATTATTCATTATATCATCTCAATTCTAATACTATCTTGTTCAAAAGCACTTAAGTCGTATATACTTTTTACTTTCCTAATAGTAGTTAACACATCTTTATTCCCCCATATCCTGTTGTATCCCAATTTCCAATAATCTATCAACCGCATATTATCTATATTGCCAACAACAATGGGTATATATGGAGTTATAGTTAAATCACCTATTGATGAAATATTCATTACTATAGGATATTTACGTTTACTTAAAAGCACAATAAACAAATGCTCTAAAGGATCTCCCCACTCAAAATTTACCATTGGATACTCTTCTTTAAGGGCCGATAGACGATACACGAAATCAAAAGTTTCCATATTACTTAACAGTAAATCATTACAGAACTGATTACCTCTCCCCATAGGGATAAGAGGCATCATTCTTATAGTGCTACATCCAAGACTTGTTATATATTTAACATAGTTTTCAAAAGTTTTATAATTTAATTTATTCGGGCAACACGATACCATAGTTCCTATATCTTCTTCCATTAAACACATTAAAGCATTAATAGCTTTCTTAAATGAACCTTGCATATTTCGAAATATATCGTGTTGATAGCCTAACCCATCAACACTTATTTGTACTTTAAATACCCCAGAATCTTTTAAACGTTTAGCAACATTTTTATTTAAAAGCAACCCATTAGATACAATGTTTACAGCTACATTACTATTTGATATTATTTTAATAATATCATATATATTTTCATTTAATAATGTTTCACCACCACAAAGACAGCACTGAGTAGGATGCATATCAGCAATTTGATGTGCTATATCAAGGACTTTTTCTCTACTTAATTCGTTACTAAAATTATGTTTTGAAGTATCTCCACTACTATTATAGCAATGGCGACAACGCATATTACATTTGTTAGTAATATCCCATGAAACCATATGTGGTCTTTGCATACTATTATTGTATTTTACTTTATTATAGTTTTTCATCAAATCCATACGAATTGCTCCTTAATTTTTGAGCCAACCCTAAATAGTAGTTGTTAAGAATAAAACAATTATTTACTTATAATATTAACATTTAAACTTACATTTGCATTAGCACTTACATTTAGATTAACCTGCGCAATTGCATTTGCTAAATACAAAACATTTACTGCTACTCCGGGAGTGCCCATTGCTGCAACATCATTTTCGTTGTTATCAACCAGAATAGGCTTATCATATGCCATTATTGCACCTCCTTTCCAATGATAATTAAATTATATCGTACTATTTAAAGTTGGCTTTCTTAATCATGCCCTGGCGCTCTAATGACGAACAAATTGACAGATACTTTAATAGTAAAGTTAATTCCCCTTCTTTTCCATACTTAATTTTGAATTTGAAAGGCATGTGAGCAATTATTTCCTGTACGCTAGTAACCCCATCCATTCTACGAATAAATTCGGTTAATTCATCATCAGCAGCTAGACTGTTATTATTTGAAATTTTAATAGTGTAAGTTTCTGAAAGCTTTGTAACGCTTGAAATATCAATATTTGGAATATCCGTCTTATTCCATCGGTCATTTAAATACATTTTTCTATTTGGCCTTTTATTATTAGTCACTATTATAGTAAAATTATAAAAGTAATCGGCCCCTATATTATTGTAGATATCCATCCATTGATTAGCATGGATACTATTATTACCATTTATTTTACGTGCTAATTCGGCAAATCCATTTGCCTGCTGGTTAATAATTGTTTTATCACTATATATAACTACATAGCTCATATCAGGCAACATTGAATCCAAAGTATCATCTAAAAAAACTTTGGATTCATTACCAATGGCTTGTCCTATCATTAAGGCACGACCATTAGGTTTTAAATATAGTGTATAACCGTTAAGTATGTTTTTAATAATATCTTTTCCGTCTTCGCCACCATTTCCTGCGATAGGAAAATCTATATCTTTGGGAATGGGTATAAATGGCGGATTGGAGAGAATAAAATCAAATCTCTCCTCTTTGTCTATAACATTATATAAATCGCCACAGCGTACATCCACTTTATTTTCTACATTATTAATATAAGTATTAAAAATTGCTACATCTTTTGATTTTGTATCAATATCTACAGCTATTACTCTATCAGCAGTTTTTGCTGAAATAATAGCTTGTATACCACTACCGGTGCATAAATCCAATACATCGCCGTGAACCATATTAATAATAGCTCTAGTCAGCCAATAAGTATCTACGCCTATATATGGCTTTTGATCATTATTTTGACATGTAGGATAATAATAAACATTTGAAACCAAAAAATAGCAATTACTATATGAAGTCAATAAATAGTTATTCAACCAATAATGGTTATCATCAAAATTTAGCACCTCAAGATCATATAAATGATTAATAACATCTTGTGATATAAATTTTTCAACTATCTCGCGCTTAACTGGATCACCTAATAAAAGGAAAGCCAATATTCCTTGCATGTCAGTGTCAATCTTTTTAAGTTCCTTCTTGACCATAAAATAATCCGGTACAGGATTAGTAAAATAATTCGATTCTCCCAGCAATATTGTTAACATTAAATGATAATTAATTTCATCAAGACATTCTTTAAATTTATGTAATAAAATTTTATTAGCTTTTTCTATCTTCATTATCTTAACTCCTATTTATTGGTTATTTTTGCACTAATATAATTCTCTAGGTCTTTAAGCGTCGCAATATCTTCATACTTAAGATTATCATCAAACTGTATATCAAATTCGGATTCAATTTCTAAAATTAATTGTATTATGCTGATAGAATCAAACCCTAAATCGTTAATTATATCCGTATCATTTTTAATAGGAACATTTTCATATAATATAGAAACTGAATCCTGAATAATTTTCATTAGCTTTTCATGAACACACATAATTTTGATCCTCCATTAATTTATAATAAGAAATATAATTGTAAAGATTATCTTCTTTTAATAATCTAGCTTCAAACAAATACCCATTTTTTTCAATAAACTCCATAAGCCTTGTGTCTAGGGTTTCTTCCTGAATAACTATTTTAATTTTATTTTGATTAAGTTGACAAAGCTTTTTTTCCACATTATGATATAATGTACTTAATCTATCAATGTTTCCGTCTGCATCTTGCAATAAACAAATTTTAAGTGGTTGGCTGTGGTTATGAAGGTTTTGAATTCCTATAATACAATCAACGGCATCTCCAGATTTTGTAAAAAAATAATTTTCTTGATTATGAAATCCTCTCATACGTAATGAATATTCATTAAAATATACAGTTTTAGGTGATATAGTATAAATAGTTTTATCTTTATTTCCTAATTTTTTAGTTATCTCATTAGCAATAATGGTGTAAGTCCTTTCACCTGCAACATCAAATTCATTTTGCTCAACAAAGCTGTCAAAAAACTTTTCATTAAAATCAATTATATCTAAAAATTTAAGTTCAGATAAAAAGTCATAAATATAAGACATACTTTTTTCTTTGGTTAAATTATACTTAACCGAAAATTTATCAGCTAACCTATCAATGTTATTATCACGTTTTATTTGTTCAATTATAAAAATGCCTTGATCATTAACAAACTGTTCGCCGTATTTTGATTGAATTAGATAAAAACCATTTTGTTCATCCTGATAAATTATATTTTGCAAAATTCGTATACAATCAATATTCATAATATACCTCCATAATTTCTTATTAATTTCCCAGAATACGTTTTTTCCAAATTCTTTTTTAATATAAATTTTTTAGGAATTTCGTACGGAGCTAAAACCATATTACAGACGCATTTAATATCTAATAATGACGAATCATCTAGTTCTCGTTCATTGTCTGTTGTGTAATAGCAAATAAGAGATTCTTCATCATCGGCTTTGCATATTAAACATTCTTGCACTCTACCACATGACATTATAACTTCCTCAATAGTTTCCGGGTACACATTATGTGAGTTTATATTTATCATATTGTCTGCTCTGCCCAAAATAAACAGTTCATTTTCTGTAGTTAAATATCCAATATCCTTAGTATCTATCCACACGTCTTGCGTATTGTATGAAATACCTTCATTAACGACGTAACCAGAATATTTTGTTTTTGTTTTTACTATAATAATTCCAGGCTCATTAGCAGCTACATTTTGTCCATTCCGATTAATTATTTTAACCTCTACTCCGTCAATAGGTTTACCAACTGAACCAGCTATATTATTTGACACCTTTGTTTGCGCGGTAACACGTGGTCCAGCTTCTGTTAATCCATATACATTAAGAATATACTTATCGGGATACCGCTGTTTTATGTTCATATGTAACTCTTGACTTAATATTGCTCCACTTGTATAAATAGTTTTTAAAGAAAGTAAATCTTCTTTCTGTACATTATACTTATACAAAAACCACATCAGAGTTGGATTAATACATATAGTGTTTATCTGAAATTTTTGAATATTACTAATTATTTCACGAAACATCATTTGAGAAGAAAATAATATAAAATTTATATGATATTTTAAACAAACTAAAAGTTCCCCCACCAAGGTTGAAACATGACATAACGATTTTATAATGGCAAACGATTCAGGGTAAGAAATATCCATATATTTATAGATAGCATCCGCATTAGTATTAATGGCGTAGTGAGATAAAATAACGCCTTTTGAATTACCCGTTGTTCCAGAACTGTATAAAACTACTGCTTCTTCATTACTATATTTATTATGGAACTTATCATAAAGCCATTTAGGAGCCGACATTACTTTTGGTGTTTTACATAAATATTCAATAATATCAAGAGTTTTATCACTCTCGTGTGGATAACCTAATTGAGTTATTTCCGATTAAACCAATTCGTTGTTTCATTCTACCTCACCAACAAAATTTGAGTAAGCATTTAGAATTATAACTAGCAACAAAATCTTGGTCTCATAATATCGTTATATTAATAATAACATATTATTTAGCTTTGTCAAGATAGAACTTAAAAAATTCATATTATTTTATGATAGTCAGGAAGAACTCGATTGCAGTCACACAAAACACAATTAAGCTAGATGTAAGATTTTGTTTAATATATGAAAATGTAGAAAATACAAGACATCAACAGCGGCTGCAATCTTTTTTTGCGCCAAAATTAAGGAAATGCGCAACAATTACCGCTTTTTTGACGGGATAATAAGTAGAATAGCAAGCATAGGAAGTGGGTACCCACTTCCGTAATTTTGGGAAGTGTCCCAAGCCCTCGAAAAAGAGAAAAGGAGCAACAAGCGCATGAACGGCAGGAAACGGACGGTACAAATTAAATTCCGTGTTACAGAGGAAGAACGAGCGTTGATTGAACAGAAAATGAAGCTGATACCTACCCGGAATATGGGAGCATATCTGCGGAAAATTGCCATTGACGGATATATTATTCAGTTAGACCATACCGACATAAAAGCTATGACCGCCGAGATACAGAAAATCGGCGTCAACGTCAATCAGATTGCGCGCCGCGTTAATGCGACGGGCAGCGTCTATGAGCAGGACATAGCAGAAATTAAGGGGGCGTTAGCGGAAATATGGCGGTTACAAAGATTAAACCTATTAAAAGCACGTTGAGCAAGGCACTTGACTACATACAAAATCCAGATAAGACAGACGAAAAAATGCTGGTGTCCTCGTTCGGTTGCTCGCCGGAAACGGCAGATATTGAGTTCGGATTTACCCTGTCGCAAGCGTTTGAAAAAGGAAACAACCTTGCACACCACTTAATCCAATCATTTGAGCCGGGCGAAGTGGATTACCAAAAGGCGCATGAAATCGGGCGGCAGCTTGCCGACGCAGTAACCAAAGGCCAACACGAATATGTTTTGACAACGCATATTGATAAGGGGCATATCCATAACCACATTATTTTTTGTGCAGTCAACTTCGTAGATCACCGCAAGTACATTTCCAACAAACGCACCTATTACGGCATACGGAACATGAGTGATAAGCTGTGCCGGGAAAACGGCCTGTCCGTTGTTGTACCCGGCAGAGGCAGAAAAGGGAAAAGCTATGCCGAGTATCAGGCGGAGAAAACGGGTACAAGCTGGAAAGGCAAATTGAAAATCGCCATTGATACGCTTGTTCCCCAGGTATCAAGTTTTGAAGAATTGATACAGCGGTTGCAGTTTGCGGGCTATGAGATAAAGCCGGGCAAATATATCTCATGCCGTGCGCCGGAACAGGAACGGTTTACCCGATTGAAAACACTCGGCGCAGACTATACCGAAGAAGCATTAAAGGAACGGGTCAGCGGCAAGCGTACCCGCACCGCCAAAGCTCCGAAAGCAAAGCGCGGCGTCAGCCTGCTGATTGATATACAAAACAGTATCAAAGCACAGGAAAGCCGGGGCTATGCACAATGGGCGAAAATCCACAACTTGAAACAGGCTGCAAAAACGCTCAACTTCCTAACCGAAAAGAAGATTGAACAGTACGCGGATTTAATCGCCAAAATATCGGAAATTACGACGGCGAGCGAACAGGCGGCAGACGCATTAAAAGGCGTCGAAAGGAAACTTGCAGATATGGCTGTGCTGATGAAGAATGTTTCAGTCTATCAAGAAACCAAGCCTGTTTATAACGCATACCGCAAGGCAAAAAATAAAGAGCAGTACCGCACCGGGCATGAAAGCAGCTTAATACTCTATGAAGCTGCTGCCAAAGCATTAAAAGCGGCAGGGATTGAAAAGCTCCCAAGCCTTGCCGCCCTGCAAGCCGAATATGAAAAACTGCAAGAACAAAAAGAAGCTCTTTATGCTGATTACGGCAAGCTGAAAAAGCAAGTTAAGGAATACGGCGTTATCAAACAAAATATTGACAGTATTTTGCGAAAAGGGACAGAGCCGGAACAGGACAAACAAGCAGAACGTTAATAAAATACAATAGAAAAAAGAACGATTTTATGGTAAAATAAAGATGTTTGAAAAGAGGTGCGCCAAAATGGAAAACGATAAATTACAGCTTTTTGAAGATAAAGCAATCAGAACAGCATGGGACGAAGAAGCGGAAGAATGGTATTTTTCTATTGTAGACGTGGTTGCGGTTTTAACTGATAGTCCTAACCCTCAAACTTACTGGCGTGTACTGAAAAAACGCTTAAAAGACGAGGGAAATGAAACCGTTACAAATTGTAACGGTTTGAAAATGACCGCCGCAGACGGTAAAAAACGATTGACCGACGTTGCAACAACAGAACAGCTTTTGCGCATTATTCAGTCTATCCCGTCGCCCAAAGCCGAGCCGTTCAAGCTATGGCTTGCCGAAGTCGGGCGGGAACGGATAGAAGAAACCATAGATCCGGAGCTTACCATTGAACGCGCTTTGGAAACCTATCTGAAAAAGGGATATACCCGCGAATGGATAAACCAGCGGTTGCAGGCAATCCAAGTCCGCAAGGAATTGACCGACGAATGGCAGGACAGAGGCGTACAAAAAGGCGTCGAATATGCCATACTCACCGACGAAATCACCCGCGCATGGTCGGGCATGACAACGCGGCAGTATAAAAAGCTGAAAGGTCTTAAAAAAGAAAACTTGCGGGATAACATGAGTACAATGGAAATTGTACTGAATATGCTTGCGGAAGCTACAACGACAGAATTATCAAAAGTACATCAGCCGCAAGGCTTTGAAGAAAGCAAAGAAATTGCAAAACGTGGCGGCAGCTATGCAGGAGAAACGCGGAAATCTATTGAAGCGGACACCGGGCGTCCTATCATTACCTCTCAAAACGCGGCGCAATTAAATACTGTTGTAACGAATATAATCGAGGGCGTTGCGGACGCGGAAAAAGAGGACAAGTCAGAGGATAAGTAATAGAATTGTTCATATCTGTATGATATAATAGTTCATATAAAAGGAGTGATACCGTGTCGTATAGGGAAATATGGAAAGATTTTTTTAAGAAAACCGTCCTGCCTGTTGTGATTGCCTTATGCCTGTTCCTCATGTTCAAAAATGTGTTTACCGAGAACGGACAGACCAATTACTTATATATATGGCTGTGCTGCGGTATCCCGTTCGGTATTCGCCGTATGTTTGTGTGGCTTGTGCCGCATGGATACGATATAGCCGGAACAGTAGGCATTGTAGCTCTAAACTTTATTTTGGGTGGCTTAATCGGCGGCGTCATTTTAATATGGCGGCTTGCTGTGGCTGTATGGTATCTTCCGTTGACGATATACCGCTTGTGTACGGCAAACAAGGTTATCCCACTTCAAACCGATATGGAACAGTAACAAACAAAAAAGACGGGGCGCGGCAGCCAACAAATGGCAGCCGCGCCCCTTAATATATGTTACGGAGTAGAACGCCGTTTTTACGGGAAAAGGTATAAATACCCTGCCTTATGCTGTTTGCGTCTGAAAAGCCGCATGGCACAAGGCATTTTCAGCACCTACTGCGTAACCTTGCCGCGCTTTTTTCTCATACGCTCGACGGCCTGCTTGCGGGTAATGCGTTTCCGGCAGTCCGGGCAGTATTTCGCATTGTTAGAGCCGGAAGCAAAGAACGCACCGCATACCGTACACCGCCGCTTGTCCTCATTTTGATATAGCTCGGCATAAAGCAATTTGTCAGCGGGAAGTACAGCGGTACAAAACCATTTGCAAAGCAAGGAATAGGAAATAAGCTGCGGACAGACGCACGTTTCTCCGTCGTCAAGCAAAATACAATTTCCGTCAATACAGTTGCAGCACGATTTCCGTATCAGGCTGTTCACCCTGCGGCTTTGCTGCGGCGTCAGCCGCTTTCGCTCACTCATACCTCGTCAGCGGCATAAGCGGAAAGCTCTGCATATTCTTCTTCGGTCAAAGCGTCTGCTTTGGAAAGAGTGCGTTTTGCAAGCTCCCGCATATCCGTGTCCATATACGGCAGCGCGGCGCTGATCTGTTCCATAGCTTCACGCTTGCTGCCCTCATGGTAAATGCTCAAAAGGTTAATTTCTTCAACGGTCAATCTGTTCATCTGCCTATACCTCCAAATCGTGATTTTTTGATTTTTCCATCTTTTTTGCAGCGTTTTTCTCTTTTTCCGCTTTAAGCTGCGCCCGGATAGACGGTTTCTTTTCCGGCTGCGCTTCCTTTTCGGTTTTTATGGCATTTGCAAGGTCAAGCAGCGAGATCGGCTCACCCGCCATTGCTTTCTGTTCCAGTTCCGCGACGGTCGGCGTCTGCGGCGTGTTGTTAATTATGCCGTCAAAACGGTTGTCGTTCTGCTCTACGGTGTCCTCGACGTGCTTTAAGGGATTATCCCGCTGCGGCTGCTCGTTGGCTATGGCAAACGCCTGTGTACCGTTTCCCATAATGAGATATTGTCCGTCCTCCGACGTATGATGAACACCATAGCCTGCCGCTTTCATTTGTTCCGCGGTCATATCGGTGAGATAGAACGTACCCCGCGGCGTTCTGATTGCTTCGCCTGTCATATGCTCGTCCGGCACAAGAATTTTTTGCTGCTCCTGCAAAAACTCCGGCACTTGCTGAAAACCTGTCCTGTCTACATAGTGGGCGGTGTTCCCGCCGTTCTGATGAAGCACCACAACATCCGAAACGGAAAGACTATGCCCCTTGAAATCGGCTGGGTGGTCGATATTGAATGTTTCAAAGATACGGTCAAGGGTCATATCCGGCGCAAGTGGCGCGGTATAAATAAGATTGTAATTTTCACGGTTTACGGTATGCCCCACAGCCTGCAAGCGGTCGTAAGGCTCAAACTGTAAATCCCGTGTTTCTTCGGAACGGGTTAACTGATAAATACCGAATGTGTCCTCTTTTCCATGAAGTAAAAGGGCTTCTTTGGTCGGCTCGGCTTCTTGAAGCCTCTGCTGCATAGCTTTGTATTCCCGTAAGGCTTCCCATGCTTCTTTCTCTACACCGAATAAGCCGCCTTTTTCTGCGTGTTCCCGTAAATTTTCAAGGTCAGTAACTGTGCCCTCGGTATTGTCCTCATAGATACGGTATATTTCCATATCCTCCTGCGTGTATAACTGCTCTGCGGCTTCCTGCCGTAAAGGAAGCATACCGTCCCAAGCATAACCGTAATCCCGCATATCCTTAACGCTGATTGTAGGGTCGGGTAAAGGAAGTTCAATTTTTGTTTCCTGCTTCTGTTCGGTTTGCCGCTGCTGCTGCAACTCGGTAAAATGCCCCTCAATCTCGTTAATCAGTTCATTTGCGGTGTTCTGTATTGTTTCAAGGGACGCCTTTAATTCGGTCATTTCCTTTCCGCTGCTCCAACCTGCCACATATCCGAAAGAGTAGTCCGACGTATCAAGCCCGAAATGCTGGCATACCGTATAAGCGACGCTTTCAGCCTGCACCTCGCGGCTGCGGCGGTCAACGCGGTTTTGTTCCTCCGGCGGGGCGTTCAAGTCCACATCATGCAGCTTCGCATGAGCGATTTCGTGAATGGCGGTCTTTACTGCCTGCAATTCACTCACGCCCTCTTTGATAGCAATACGCTTATCGGTTAAACTGAAATATCCGTTTGCGCCGTTTGTAATTTCTTCAAATCCAATCGGAACGGGGGACGCTTTTTCAAGGGCGGCGAAAAAATCCTCGTACTGCTCCACGTCGGCCAGCAGCGGTTTAACGGAGAGTTCGGGGAACTCCTTGCCCTCGGTCTGCGAAATATCAAAAACGGCTACGACCTTAAATGCGGGGACGGTAATTTCCGTTTCTTCCTTAATCGGTTTTCCCTCGCTGTCAAGCATGGGCTTTTTGGTGTCGGGGTCGATTTTATCAACCTGTTTTTTCACCTTGTAGGGCGCGGGTGCAAAGATTTTAATACCTTTTTCGTCTTTCTTTACATGGCGTTCAAACTCCTTTTGCCATTGTGAATAGCCCTTTACCAAATTGCCGCCCTGCATGGCAATTAAGATTGTGTTGTTTAAGCTGTAATCATGGAACTTTGACATGGCGGTTAAAAACTCTTTGTAACGGTCGCTGTCAAAAACCGCTTGTATGCCCTGTTCCAATCGGGCGGTAATCTCCTTTATTTTGTCGGCGGGATTTTCGGAAGTAAGGATAATAGGGACAACGGGGCGGAGCTGTTCGACGGTCTGTGCTGTCTGCGTCGGGGCAGCAGCGTCAAAATCTACGGTCTGTTCTGGCTGCGGGTAACTCATAATACGGTATTCCTCCGGCACACCGCGCCCCTCAAACTGACGCTCCCACTCGTCGCCGCTTTCTACGATATATCCGTACTCGGTAAACGCGCCCTTTTCCTGCTCGGCGGCGTGTTTGCCAAAGGCTTCAAGGTCAATGCCGCCTTTCCATTCTTCGGGCATATTCACCATGCCGGATTTATTCAAATAGTAGTCGCCCAAATCGCGGGGCGTGTGTACGTCGGGGATATGCACAAAGTAGTCCACGTTGTAGGTAAAGTCGATAATCTGTCCGATATTCTCAAAGCCGTTTTTCTGTTGTAAGGCTGCGTTCAGCTTGCCGATCTCGGCAGGGTCAAGCTGTTCAATCCGCGCCGCTAAAAAATTTAGTTCGTCCACGTCGGCGGCGCATACCATTTCATAAGGCAGGGCAATATGTTTTTCCGGGTCGTCGGAATAGCCGCGAATAGAAAAATCCTGCGGGTTGTCGGCGGTAACGCCGACGCTCTGCATAGCTTCGTGAAGCTGCTCCTTTGTGGCGGGCATATCCAGCCAATAACCGCTTGGGTCTCCCGCTGCAAAGCGGCTGCGGTTGCCAATCAAAATAGAAAACTGTTCGCTCATGTGTTCACGCTCCTTTTGCTGTTCGGTAGTTTCGGGGATAGCTGCCGCCTGTGGCTGTTGCGGGGGTTCTTCGCCCTCAATGGTGTAATCCGGCATTAGCATACCGTTTACTTTGAAATATTCAGCATATTCTTTGGGGATTTTCGGGGAAATTTCCGTAAATAAATGGTCGTATGCTTTGATACGTCCATTCAGATATTTTTCCATAGCTGCCTTGTCGGAAAAAACCTTTCTGTCCTGTCCGGCGATTTTCGCCTGCTCGTTTCGGTTAGGGCTGTTGGTGCGCACACTCCATGTAAGCGTCCACGAATACGGAATAGATTTCTGCATTTCTCTGTCATACCGGGTGTTTTCGTAAATGTAGTAGCTCATCTGATAGACCCGGTTGCTGCGGATATGGCGGTCATACTCGCTTTTCTGCCATTCATTAGAGGTGTGCTGAACGGCGGGGGTTCTTGCATATTCAATCGCTTTGTCAAGCAAAAGCGTATTTCCCGCCTGTTGTTCCCATGCGGCGGCTTGCTCTTGCAGATTTTCAAAAACAGTCTGCTCGGCGGCTGCGCTTTCCTGTCGTAGCCGCAACAACTCCGCAAGCGATAAATCAACCAGCTTGGATATATCCGCTTTTTCACTTTCAAAATAAATGGTGCGCTCAATTTTCATTTTTTGAGCCGTTTCTAATCGGTCAAAATCAAAACTTGAATAGGACAATATTGTTTCGCTCCTTTCTCGGTTGTATAAGGGTTTGGGACTATCCCAAAAGGAAAAAATCCCTATTTTGCGCATAGCGTCAAAACAGGGATTTTACGGAAGTGGGTACCCACTTCCTATGCTTGCTGCGTAACTTCTCTGTCCCTCTGAACAGCAATACGGTAATTTACATATTTACCGCCCGTGTCAGCTAAAAGCACCGTCCCACCGTAGGTTTTACCCGTTTTCGGGGAATAGAACTTTTTTACCTTTGCTTTGCCGCTTTTCAGAAGTGCAGCGGCAATCGCCGGGGCAAAGGCTATCCTATGTTCCTCAAAAAATCGGTCGTTTTTCCACATCATAAAGGTGCAATCCCTGTTGGAACAAAAATAGCCTTTTTTACTTTCGTACACGTCGCTGCCGCAGCGGGGACATTTGCCGATCACCCGTTTTTCCTCTTTGAAAAGTTCCGTGTTGGTGTCGGTTAAAAAAGGATAGGCTTTTACAAGCTCCCGCGTCATATCCTCAATGCCGCGCATGAAGTCCTCCGGCGCGGCGGCTCCTTTTGCAATCTGCGTCAGCCTGTTTTCCCATTCTGCCGTAAGCTGCGGAGAAGTAAGCACTTCCGGCAATATGCAAATCAGATTGTTTCCGTCTTTGGTGGGGATAAGCTGCCTGCCCCTGCGCTCTGCAAAGCCGCCCTTTATGAGCTTTTCAATAATAGCGGCACGGGTGGCTGGGGTACCAAGCCCTTTTCGTTCTGCGTCCGGGTCGGTATCTTCATTCCCTGCGCGTTCCATAGCGGATAGTAAAGACGCTTCGGTGTGTGGTTTCGGGGGCGTCGTGTCGTGTTCCGTTACCGCCGCACCCGGCTTGTCAAAACTCTGTCCCTCGGTAAAGGGCAGCGCGTCCAAAACAAGCTCGGCGGCTTCGCCCTCGTCGTCCGGTTTTATTTTCAGCGTCGCCCGGTAGCGGCGTTCTAACTCTTTCCACCCGGCAGCAAGCACGATTTTTCCCTTTGCCGTAAATTCATTGTCAGCGCATACAAAAACCGCCGTAACCACTTCAAAAATATGCGGCTCGGCGGCGGCAAACAAAAGGCGCGCCTCTGCAAGTGTCAAGATATTGCGTTCACTTTCCGGCAGCGCGGCAAGGTCGGCTTTTGCAAGCTCCATTGTGGGAATAATGGCGTGGTGGTCGGATACCTTTTTGCTGTCGAGCAGACGGGAAACGTCGGGCGTGAAATCGGAGCCCTCCATAAAGGGCAGCTTGCCGCAAAGCATGGCGGCGGTCTGTGTCGCCGTACCGCCCATATCGTCGGTTAAAAAGCGGCTGTCCGTTCTCGGATAGGTTAAAAGCCGTTTTTCATATAAGGCTTGCGCTAAATCAAGGGTCTGCTTTGCTGTATATCCGAACAGGCGGTTTGCTTCCCGCTGCAAGCTGGTAAGGTCAAACAGCCTCGGCGGGGCGACGGTTTTCTTTTCGCGGGTGACGGAAGTACAAACAGCCCGCGACGCTTCACAAGCGGCTTTCAGTTTGTTTGCTTTGTCGGCTTCGGAAATCTTTGCGCTTGCCGCTTCCGCACCGCCGATATGCAGGCGCACATGATAGTATTTTTCTTTCTTGAATGTTGTAATTGCCGTGTCCCTGTCTACCAGCATTTTCAAGGTCGGCGTCTGAACGCGCCCCACGTTCAAGGTGTGATGATACAAAACAGAAAAAAGACGGGTCGCGTTAATGCCGATCAGCCAGTCCGCTTTTGCACGGCAGAGAGCAGACGCAAAAAGCGGCTCGTATTCCTTTCCGTCTTTCAGATTTGAAAAGCCTGCCCTAATCGCCGCGTCCTCCATTGAAGAAATCCAAAGGCGGCGCATGGGCTTTTTACAGCCCGCCATTTCATAGATAAAACGGAAAATCAACTCGCCCTCACGCCCGGCGTCGCAAGCGTTGACGACTTCCGAAACGTCAGCGCGATGCATAAGCTCCTTTAAGAGCTTGAATTGCCTGCCTTTATCCTTTGCAACGGCGTACTTCCATTCCTGCGGCAAAATCGGTAAGCTGTCATAGCTCCATTTTCGGTATTGCTCGCCATAGGCGGCAGCTTCCGCAAGCCCCGCCAAATGCCCGGCGCACCAAGAAATGAGATAGCCCGTGTCCTCGATATATCCGTCTTTCTTGTTTTTTACACCGAGAGCAGCGGCGATACTCGCCGCCACACTCGGTTTTTCTGCAATCACAAGGGTATAACTCATTCTTTATCCTCCTGTTTTTCATCTGTTTCGGGCTGTCCGTCCTCGCTTTGCGGCTCGTCCTCGTCGTATTCATCAAAATCAAAGTCCGCAAGCCCGTTATTTCCCTTTGCGCTCTGCTTCGGTTTCATAATCTTAAAGTAATAGAGCGCACCGCCGCCGCCAAGCAGAGCGATTACAAAAAACAGAATAATGCCGCCCAAGCTGCCGTTTCCCTTTTTCGGTGCGTCCGGCTTTTCCGCTGCGGCTTCCTTGCCCGCGCACTCGCTTAAATTTTTCGCGCACACCGGGCAATCCGTATTGACCTTTCCGGCTTCGCATTTTTCGGTACAAATGCAAGCGGCGGGGGGTTTCTGAGCCTGCCCGTTTTCAATAATCGCC
>URYI01000014.1 GCA_900552055.1 uncultured Eubacteriales bacterium
GCCAAACGGCGCCGCCCCTTGGGGGGTTCTTTATCCAGTTTAATATTCCGCGCGGCCGGATAATAAATATGCTCAGAGCTGGCGCATAAGGGATAATACGGCTTCGGTTCCGGGACTCTGTTTGCTTTCAGAGCAGAGAGGGGGCGGGCGGCACGCTGTTTGAAAATAACATGGGAACCAGGCGGATTTCAGAGAACTGAAGCTGCATAGCTAAAAGCGTGCTGATTTGCGTCCTTGCAAGATGCCTGGAGGCCTTTTGCCGGCCGTCCATAAAACGAGGCTAACACAAAACAAAAGGAGTGAAAATTCAGCGCTTTAAGATGGCATTATCCCTTATAACGCCGTATTTGTTTAATATAAAAAACGGGCTTTCAGAAAATTATTCTGAAAGCCCCAAAAAATATTATGATAAATACTCAAGCAGCTTGCAACTCAGGAAAAATCAGCTTTTGGTCATTTGATAGCCTTCTTTTTCCATAAGAGCCATCCAGCCCTTAATCCGCTGCAGGAACTGTTCGTTGTTTTCTGTGCGGGACATAGTTGCAATCAGTTGTTCGGTAGCGTTATCCGGGTTGGAGGAGAGAAGATTGCGGATGGAGTTTATGCCCTCCAGTTCTTCAGGCGAAAGCAGCATTTCTTCCCGCCTGGTGCCCGATTTGCTTATGTCTATCGCAGGGAATACGCGCTTCTCCTGCAATTTTCTGTCCAGCTTTATTTCCATGTTTCCGGTGCCTTTAAATTCTTCAAATATAACTTCATCCATTCGGGAGCCGGTTTCCACAAGCGCAGTGGCAATAATGGTCAAGCTGCCTCCGTTTTCAATATTGCGCGCAGCGCCGAAAAATTTCTTGGGCTTGTGAAGCGCGCCTGGATCAAGGCCGCCCGAAAGAGTCCTGCCTGTGGGGGGGATGGCTATATTATATGCGCGGGTGAGGCGGGTGATGGAATCCAAAAGTATTACTACGTCTTTGCCGTGTTCAACCAGGCGCTTGGCCCGCTCAAGAGCAAATTCAGAGATTTTGGCATGATTTTCAGGAAGCTCGTCAAAGGTGGAATACAGAACATCGCCGTCTATAGAGCGCTGCATATCTGTAACCTCTTCAGGACGTTCATCTATGAGCAGCACTATAAGCTCGATATCGGGATAATTAGTGCTTATCGCATTGGCTAGTTTTTTGAGCAGGGTAGTTTTGCCTGCTTTGGGGGGCGCAACTATAATGCCGCGCTGTCCCTTGCCTATGGGTGAAACAAGGTCTATAAGCCTTATAGCCAAGTCGTGCTTATTGCTTTGGTTTTCCAGTTTGAGCCTTTCATCAGGATATATGGGAACCAGGTGCTCAAAAGGCGTGCGGTTCTGGGCTTCTTCAGGGGGCAGCCCGTTTATTTCGGTAACATACAGCAGCGCGAGTATTTTTTCGCCCTCTTTGACAGGACGGGTTTTGCCGCGTACCAAGTCGCCGGTGCGCAGACCGAATCGGCGTATCTGTGCAATGGAGACGTATACGTCCCGGCCGTTGGTGAAATCGTCTACCTTAAACTGGGTTGCACGCAGAAAACCATAGCCGTCGTTATGCACGTCCAGTATTCCGCAGCAGTCCCCGCATTCTCCGCTGTTAAGCATTTCGGGTACGGCGGGATTGGAAGTGCCGTATTCTTTGTTGTAATAGGTATTGTCCTGCTTATTATAGTAAGTATTTTCTTGTTTATTGTAATAGGTGTTATCCTGCCTTTGGGCGTTGCTGGGCCGGTTGTAGGGGGTGTAGGTTCTGGGCCGGTTATTATAATTTTTATAATTTGTGTAATTGGTGCGATACGGCTGGCGGCCGGGCACATAAGTATATTGATTGGATTCGTTTTCGTTTGACTGGTGGATTTCCTCGCGGGGCTGGTAACTGTGCTGCGGCATGCTGTAGCTGGAATACTGTTGCTGAGACGGAATACTGCCGTTTATTTGATTATCCTCGGATTCGTAGGACGGAACGCGGGGCTCCTGTTCAACAGGCGGCTGAGCGTTAAAATCCTCATGCATAGGGGCTGCGTTTTGATTTGCAGCATTCTGTGCAGGAGAATATTGAATTTCAGCTGGCTGCTCGGCGTTCAGTTTTTCAGCGAGCTTTTCTACAAGCTGCGCTTTATTAAGGGTGGTAGGGGAATGAACTCCTTTTTCCTTTGCCAAAACTCTTAACTGAATAATAGTCATGGATTTAAGCTGGTTGATATCCATGTAATAACCTCCAAATTTAAAATAGGGTTTATAATTCTGCGCTTTGACGGCGCGTTTAACTATAACGCATAAAAGTTTGCGTTTAAGCGTTTTCTCTAATGCATCGGCTTTGGTTCTGCTGATATTTTAATGAGAACAATACCAGCCTTAGATTAACAAACAGCCTGATGTGGTAAAATGCAGCCCGCGTTTTCATTGGGCATAAAGCCATCAATGCATATGCGCCAATACACTGCAATATTTTCTAGGTTTATTAGACGCTGATTTAATGCATTTTTGAAAACAAATTTCAAAAGGCGGCAAGGCGGTATGACAAACCGCAGGAAAACATTGGCCTTTATGCACATAACCATATTATACTGAGAGTACAAAATGATGCATAGAAAACTATATTATTTTGATTTCACAAATATTATATAATGGTTTTATTAATGGTGTCAAGCGTTTATTTTGGGGATTTTTGCCTTACAGTATATTTAAGAGTATTCTTTTATATTGATATGGGGAGCCTCACTTAGTATCCCCTTTTCCGCCACTTTAAAATTTACAATAATCGGATAATATGATATAATATATCCGCAGTATATAAAGCCTTTCAGCCGAAGTCTTAAATATCTGCAATATTTTCATTTAAAGAGGATATTTTTATGAAATACTTTGTGCTTTTATGTGACGGCATGGCGGATATGCCCGTGCCTGAGCTGGATATGAAAACTCCTTTAGAATGCGCGTATAAGCCTAACATGGATACGCTTGCCCAGACGGGTGAAGTAGGAATGCTTAATCCTACTCCCCAGGGCTGCAAAGGCGGAAGCGAAGTGGGCAATCTCTGCGTTTTGGGCTATGATGCCCGGAAATACCTTACCGGCCGCTCTCCTCTTGAAGCGGCGGCTATAGGCATACATATGGATGAAGCGGATGTAGCGCTGCGGTGCAATTTAGTGACGCTTTCTGAGGATATGCCTTACGCTCAAAAGACAATGATTGATTACAGCTCGGACGAGATAAGCACACCCGAAGCGGATGAGATTATAAAAACTCTTAATCAGTACTTTAGCAGTGAGCTGGTTAAATTCTATACGGGTTTCAGTTACCGGCACTGCCTTATAATAAAAAACACTGATACAGACATGTCTTTTACTCCGCCCCATAATATTACCGGGCGCAAAATAACCGAATATCTGCCTAAAGGAACACTTTCCAAAATGCTTGCTTTTATGATGGAGAGAAGCTATGAGGTGCTTAAAGAGCATCCTGTAAACCTAAGCCGCATGGAAAGAGGACTGCGTCCGGCTAATTCAATCTGGCTTTGGGGACAGGGCAGAAGGATGACCCTTCCTTCCTTCAAGGAAAAATATGGAATCGAGGGCGGGGTTATAACGGCCGTGGATTTATTGCGGGGCATAGCCAACTGCGCAGGTATGAGGCTGTATAAGGTAGAGGGCGCTACGGGCAATCTGGATACCAATTATGCGGGCAAGGCTCAAGCGGCTATAAAAGCGTTTAAGGAAGGCTGCGGCCTGGTGTATCTGCATGTTGAGGCGCCTGACGAATGCGGACACAGGCATGAAGTAGAGGGCAAGGTAAAGGCTGCCGAATATATAGACAAATTGGCGCTCAAGCCGGTTATGGACTATTTAAAAGACTGCGGCGAGGATTATAAGATACTTATTACTCCCGACCATCCCACTCCCCTGACGACGGGCAGTCACAGCGACGATCCGGTACCCTTTGTGCTTTATGACAGCACTAATAAAAATCCCAAGCATTCCCGTCCTTCTTACAGTGAAAAAGAGGGCCGGGAGTCTGGATTGTATGTCCAGGACGGCATTACCTTTTTGGAGAAAATAATCAAAGGGGAGCCTATAGGGGATTAAACTGCGTATGAAAATAATAACGGCGCAAATGCGGGCTGCGGATATTTAAGGGTTTATGCAGGACGGCGGCACAGTTTAATGCTGTGCCGCCGTCTTTTGAATAATTTTATATATTCAGCCTGGTAAAGGGCACGTCGCTATAAGACATAAAATAGTATTGCGAAATAGTGGAGTATGCTGCCGGTCAGAACAAAAAGATGCCAGATTGAGTGCATGAATTTAATTTTGGTCTTTGCATAGAATATCAGCCCGGCAGTATAAAATATACCGCCCAGCAGTATAAGGATAAGTCCAGGCACGGCCATATTGCTTATCAGCGGTCTGACGGCAATGACTGCGCACCAGCCCATTGCTATATAGCATATCATAGAAAAGACTTTGAATTTTTCTATGCTTATTGCATTGAGCACTATTCCCAGAACAGTAAGGCCCCAGAGCACGCAGAAGATAACCAGACCCAGCGTACCGCCTACCGTTATAAGGGTAAGGGGAGTATAGGTGCCCGCTATCAGAAGAAAAATAGTGGCGTGGTCAAATATCCGGAACACCTTTTTGGCTTTGGGCGGATTAATGGCATGATACAGAGTGCTCATAAGGTAAAGTATTATTATTGAGGAGCAGTAAACTGCCGCGCAAACTACGGCCAGCGGACCGGCAGAGACGGCTTTGATTACAGCTATGACCAGTCCTGCTATGCCCAGAGCAGCACCCGCGCCGTGGGAAATGGAATTGAAAATTTCTTCTCCCAGGGTGTACATTTTTCCATTGCTTCTTAATTGAATCTGTTTGCTCATTATTCACCTTCTGAATGATATTGTTAGTGACACAGAGGTGTCACGCTTGCAGCGTTAGTGTACACTGGATAATGCAGAATATTCCCTGTACGCCAAACTGTATTTATTATATCATATTTTCAGCTGTTTAAAAATGTTAACTATTTGAATTAACAGTCTATACATAAATTCGCAGGGCCGGGCGTCCCGCCCCCTCCCCGGCCTCTAAAACCGAGGCCGGGGATATTAAGGAGGGCGCCGCCGGGTAAAGGGGGGCTTTATTTGCTGTTTCTTCGCCGTTTATTTTATATATTCCGTGCTTTTTTCGGGCGCCCGTTAATATAAACCCGCCCCCGCCCGGCCCGCCCGCATGGAGCGAATGCATAAAAGCCTGTTTTAGAGCACGCAGAGATGGCGCCGTTTTTATTCTTTTCGGCTCGCTGTGCAAAGCCGCGCAAGAAATTCATAAGATTATCAATTTACAAACAGAGCCGTGTTTTGGGTGGGCGCTGGTAAGGAAGTTTTTTAAGGTACGGTGTAACTCAGTAAAAGGTTGCGCTGTATTCTTTTTTTGTGTCTCTAAAATATGAGGGGAATTTATGGAAAATCGGCTTGAAATATTACGCAATGAAATTGATAAGATTATTTTTAATGAGAAATCAGATCATATCCGTATGCATATCTCTCATATGTACGGCGCTGCACGATTTTGTACATTGTTAGCTATGAAAAGGAATTTGAATGTTGAACTTGCTACAACTTGCGGAATGCTTCATGATATATTTTATATGTCCGGTGGCGCCAGCGATAATCATGCTGCAAAGGGTGCAGAACAAGCAGAAACGATATTAAAAACAATAAGGTTATACAGTGATGATGAAATTAAAATAGTTACTACCGCTATTTCAAGACATAGCGATAAAAAACACATTCACGAACCATATGATGAATTATTGAAAGATGCTGATGTCATGGATCACCGTTTGTACAATACTGCGTTTCCCATAGCACAGCGGGAAATGGAACGGTATCTTGATCTGCTGATAGAATTTGGCATTAACGAAACAAAATGAGTATACTCTTACACAAATTAACACCCTCCGAAGAAGCAAACTCTTTCGGAGGGTGTTTTTCTAAACTTCCTTATGCGGCGTTGGCTTTTGGCTCTCGCCGTTTAATTTATTAGGTCTTCGGCTGACCGCGCAAGGATTTGACGAAATTATCAGGATAAAGAAAAAGGGCTGTGCGTTTTTTGTGACGCAACAGCCCTGTTAAAATTAAAATTCCATTTTTTCTTCTATATAAGCGGCGATTTTATCAATGGGCAGCTTAATCTGCTGCATGGTGTCCCTGTCGCGCAGAGTAACCTCGTTGGTTTCCAAGGTGTCAAAATCTACCGTTACGCAATAGGGGGTGCCTGCTTCATCCTGGCGGCGGTAGCGCTTGCCTATGCTGCCCGTTTCATCGTAATCGGTCATAAAGCGTTTAGAGAGCTGCGCATGTATTTCTTTGGCTTTATCGCCCAGTTTATTCTTTTGCAAGGGCAGTACGGCGCATTTAAAAGGCGCAAGAGCAGGATGCAGGCGCAGGACTGAACGCACATCCCCGTTTTCTAAAGTTTCTTCGTCATAAGCCCCGCATATGAAGGCCAATGTAACTCTGTCTGCTCCCAGAGAGGGTTCTACGCAGTAGGGTATATATTTTTCATTGGTTGCCGGGTCAAGATATTCCATGCTTTCGCCCGAATGCTGAGCATGGCTCTTAAGGTCAAAATCCGTCCTGTCGGCGATTCCCCAAAGCTCGCCCCAGCCGAAGGGGAACAGGAATTCAAAGTCGGTTGTGGCTTTGGAATAATGGGAAAGCTCTTCTTTTTCATGGTCGCGCAGGCGCAGCCTGGTTTCGTCCATTCCTAAAGACAGCAGCCAGTCGCGGCAGAAGGAGCGCCAGTAATTGAACCATTCAAGGTCTTCGCCCGGTTTGCAGAAAAATTCCAGCTCCATCTGCTCAAATTCACGGGTGCGGAAGGTAAAATTGCCCGGCGTTATTTCATTTCGGAAGGATTTGCCGATTTGCGCTATGCCAAAGGGCAGCTTCTTGCGGGTAGTGCGCTGAACATTTTTGAAATTCACAAATATTCCCTGAGCGGTTTCGGGACGGAGATAGACGGTTGAAGCGCTGTCCTCAGTAACCCCCTGGAAGGTTTTGAACATAAGATTGAATTTTCTTATTGGGGTCCAGTTGGATTTGCCGCATTCGGGACAGGCTAAAGAATGCTCCTTTATAAAGCCTTCCATTTTTTCATTTGACCAGCCGTCTGCATTTTCGTTTTTTCCCTGGGCGGACAGATAATCATCTATAAGCTTATCCGCTCTGAAGCGCGCCTTGCATTCCTTGCAGTCCATAAGCGGGTCGGAAAAGCCGCCGACGTGACCTGATGCGACCCAGACTTCAGGATTCATGAGGATGGCGCAGTCTACGCCTACGTTATAGGGGCTTTCCTGCACAAATTTTTTCCACCAGGCTTTTTTGACGTTGTTTTTCAGCTCCACGCCTAAGGGACCGTAATCCCAGGTGTTGGCCAGGCCGCCGTAAATTTCCGAGCCTGCGAAAATTATGCCGCGGTTTTTGCATAAAGCTATGATTTTGTCCATTGTTATCTCTGACATAGATTATTAATTTCCTTTCTGATATAAAAATAAGAGGGCATACGGCTCCGGGGACGAAGCAGACAGCTCCGCGGTTCCACCCCGATTGGCGTAAATGCCCTCTTTAGATTCGTTTATACGGCTCAGCGGTGCCCCTTCTGCAAAGTCAATGCCGGCCTTCCACCGCCGCCGGCTCGCTTTTAAAGCATTATGCAGAATTTTTCCGCTTCAGCGCCTGTTCAGTTGTTTATTTTATGATACCCAAAATTATATTTCTGTCAAGTGGTTTTGCGGCTCAGCAATGCGCCGCGACAGTCTGGAAAATAAAAAATATTTATATACGGAGATTTTGGACAGGTAAGAACCAAACTACAGCCGGGCACATAATATGTAGTGTACCAGAAACAGAAGGGAGTTTTAAAAACTATGTTTGGTAATAATTGCGGATGCGGCGACGACAGCTTTATCTGGATCATCTTTATATTAATACTTTGCTGCGGCTGCGGCGGCAACAAAGGCGGATGCGGCTGTGACGACGGCATCATATGGATTATTCTGCTCCTTGTACTTTGCTGCGGATGCGGCAACAACAACAGCCTTATGGGCAATACATGCTGCAATTAATAACGTACATGCGATAAATTTTTCCCTCCGCTTATGCGGGGGGATTTTTTTATTTCTTTACAATCGGATAATGTATGCTATAATTTAATGCATCAAGGGATAATGGACGGGGTGTGTATGTTAAGGGCGTTTGCAGGATTGTGTTTAGTGATTTTAACTGTTTTCCAGGCTGCGGGGCTTTTTTGCGCTCAGAGCGCTCAGGCGGCTTGCGGGTATCTTGAGACTGGCGCGGATTCCTGCCTGAACGGATTAAATTACAGCGCGTCCATCCCTTCTGAGCCTGGAGAAGCGAACATAAAAAAAGAGGCGGAAAAAATAAGGAGCGGAAAAGATATGAATATGGAGAATCAGCCTGAACTTATTTCATTGACAGTAGAGGGAGTGACTCTTGATTCGCCGTTTAGCCCTGAAGTAAAAGAATATTGGGGAACGGTTGAATATGACGCGGCCAGCGTTAAAATTTCAGCTGTGGCTTCTGGAGGCTGCGAGGTAAAATGCAGCGGCGGCGTTAAGACGGAGGAAGGTTTTCTGGTTAATTTGGCTGTGGGCAGAAATGATATTGAGATATCAGCGGTAAATTCTAACGGAATAAGCTCAATAACAAAAGTAGTTTTGCTGCGCAGGCAGGATGAAAATTTGCTGTATAAAGAGGAACTGCGTCCCCAGTTCCATTTTACCCAGTACCAGTATTCCCTTAACGACCCTAACGGACTGGTCTATAACGCCGCGACAGGGGAATATCATATGTATTTTCAGTCGGACGAGCCCTTTCATACCCAGTATGCTGTGGAGGGCAACAGTAAAAGCTGGGGACATGCAGTCAGCAGAGATTTGGTTAATTGGGAAATGTTTGACAGAGTAATAGAGCCTGATGAAAACGGTACTATATGGTCGGGCTCATGCGTAGTGGATAAGGACAATACTTCTGGCCTTTTTGATGAAAATACGCCGCCTGAAGCTAGGATAGTGGCCCTTTATACCTATTACGGGGGCACTAAGCCTACTAACGGCCTCTGCTCAATAGGCCTGGCTTATTCTCCTGACGGAGGATATACGTTTATAAAGCCCTTTAGCGAGCCTATAATCCCCAATACCAATAATATGTACCAGGCGGGATTCCGTGACCCGAAAGTATTCTGGCTGGAGGGGGAGAACGGCACGCCGGGTACATGGGTTATGGTAGCCGCGGGCGGCCGCGCACAGCTTTTTACTTCGAGCGACCTTATACACTGGAGCAGGGACAGGGAATTATGCTGTATGGACGGTTCCCCTTTAGATTCGGAATGCCCCGACCTTTATCCATTGCCTTTAGACGGGGATGAAGCTAATATGAAATGGGTGTACAGCGGCGGCGGAGTATGGTATATAATAGGCGAGCTGGTGCGCAGAGAGGACGGCAAACTGGATTTTATTGCGCAGACGGAAAAAATGCAGTATGTAAACGGCATAAGCGAGCTTTTTCCCGGTTCAGGCGAATATCCTGAAATGTACGCCGCTCAGACTTTTTATAATGACAGGCTGGGGCGCAGAATAGAAGTCAGCTGGGTGCGCGATTTAGTCAGCGCGCCGGGCAAGGTATGGTATAACGCGCTTTCCTTAGCGCAGGAGATAAATTTAATTACATATAACGGCGAACCGCGGATTATAAAAACCCCGGTGGAGGAATTGGAAGCTCTGCGGACAGATACGGTGTTTGAGGCGGAAAATCTTATAATAGGCCCCAAGAGCGAAAATCCCCTTGCACAGATTGAGGAAGAGCTGTTTGAAATAGAGGCGGTTTTTGAAATTAAAGACGCCCAACGCTTCGGAGTGGAATTTAAGATAGGGGAGGGGGAAAGCACCTCTGTTTACTATGACGTTAAGCGGGATATGTTTATAACCAGCAAAAGCGACAGCAGCCAATATGTCAGCGGCTCCTATTACTGCCGGACACCTGTTAATGACGGGCAGGTAACTATGCGCATTATAGCCGATTCCTCCATGATAGACGTTTACGGTATGGACGGGCTGGTGTTCCATAACGGATTTACTTTTTCCTCATCTCAAAGCAGAGGCATGAGGCTTTTCAGCACGGGCGGGGAGGTAATTGTAAAAAGCATTAAGGTTTACCGGCTTAAGGGCATGAACCGGCAGGGAGTAACCCATCCGGAAACGAATGCTGATTCCCCTGAAAAGGGCGGAAATAGCAATAAAGAGCAGTCTGTAAACAGCCTGGGGATGATTCTGGGCATTTGCGGGGCAGTTTTGGCTGGAGCGTGCGTGACGGCGGCGGTAAAAATTATGCGGAAAAAGCTATAAAAGCGCGGTTTGGGCGTTTTTAGGGCGCGCATGCTCCGGGAGTGCGCTGCGGAAGAGGAAGTGCGCCGCGGGAGAAGGCGTACGTTGCGTAATAGGGAGTGCGCTGCGGGAGAAGGCGTGTGCTGCGGGAGAAGGCGTGCGCTGAGGAAGAAGGCGTACGCTGAGGAAGAAGGCGTACGCTGAGGAAGAAGGCGTATGCTGCGGAAGAAGGCGTACGTTGCGGAAGAGGGCATGCGCCGCGAAAGAGCAAAACTAAAACGGCCTAGGAGCTTTGCGGATTTAATCCCTTAGCGCCATGGCCGTTTTTTTTGTATTTTATTATAGTTTTAACGCTGTTTGAAGCGCAAATGTATACAGCCGTTATCAGCGCACTTTCCAGCGGTCGTTATAGGTGCCGCTTATGTCCTGTATCTCAGAAGAGGCGGTTTCCTTTTTAACGGAGTTTTTGCGCTTTTGATTTAAAAGCTTCAGGAAAAGCTCTGAATCAACAGGCAGCTCCGCCCAGTCGTTTGTCCAGTCGGAGAGGTGTATGGCATTGGATATGTTCAGCCCGTTTATGCCTTCATAGCCGGGTGCAAGCAGCTCTTCGCCGTCCAGAATGCAGTTGGCAAAGTTTGTAAGGATGCCTATATGTCCGGTTTCCTTTTTATCTGTTTCTATTTGCTTTACTGAATAGGGAATGCTTGCAAAGCCCTGGGGGCTCTCAAAGCATACCTGCCGTTCGGGCTGAGAAAGCTCCCAGAAGGTAAGACGTCCTTCTTCCCATACCAGCTTGCCTTTGTCGCCGGTGATTTCCAGACGGTTTGTTCCCGGAAATTCGCCTGTAGTGGTTATAAATACGCCGGTGGCGCCGTTAGGGTACTGGGCATAGGCGGTCACTTCATCCTCTACCTCTATATCGTGCCAGCGCCCGTATTGGCAGAAGCCGCGTATCTTTGAGGGCATTCCGAATATCCATTGCCATAAATCCAAATTGTGCGGGCACTGATTTAAAAGCACTCCGCCTCCTTCGCCTTCCCAGGTGGCCCGCCATGAGCCTGAATTATAATAAGCCTGGGTGCGGTACCAGTTGGTTATTATCCAAACGCTCCGTTTTAACTCGCCCAGCTGTCCGTTTTTGACTATCTGGCGCATTTCCTGGAACAGCGGATTGGTGCGCTGGTTATACATTATCCCAAATACTTTTCCTGATTCTTTGGCAGCCTGGTTCATCTCCTGCACCTGCGCCGTATATACTCCCGCGGGCTTTTCCGTCATGACATGCAGGCCGTGTCCAAAGGCCTCTATGGCTATGGGAGGATGCAGATAGTGCGGAGTGGCGATTATGACAGCGTCAATAAGGCCGCTGTTTAGCAGCTGGCGGTAATCTGTAAATTGAGGCGTTCCGGGCAGATTGGCGCTTGCCCATTCAAGCTTCTGAGGAGCGATATCGCAGACTGCTGTTAAAGTCATGCGGGGAATGAGCCCGCTAAAAATGCTTCGGGCGTGGGCGCTGCCCATATTTCCTATGCCTATTATTCCTATCCTGACATTATTCATAGCTGTACCCTCTTTCGTTTAATATATTTTTAAGTGCGGCAACGGCCGCATCAAAGGCTTCCTGGGGCGAAGAATAAGCTTTTAGATGCTTTAGTTTTTCTTTTTGCAGGGAAGAGACTCCTATAAAAGCATGCAGATGAGGCTCGACTGACAGGAACTGCGCTTCATCCTTTTTATAAAATGCGTCTAAAAGCTGGGGGATATGCCCTGCTCCCTGGCCTGAGGGCACAACCGTGCCGTCTGGGAGCGCGTCCTTTATATGCAGGTATTTTATGCGCGGCAGCATGGAGGAGGGGATATTTAACGGCAGCTGGCCGCATTGGATAAAATTAGCCGGGTCGATTATGCCCGTTAGGGCGTCCAGCTTTTCCAATAGCAGCATGCAGCGCGGTATGCTGTCTCCGAAAATCCCTTTTTCATTTTCGTGGCAGCAGGTAATTCCGCAGGAACCTGCGTATTCAATGAGTTTTTCCAAGCGCTCCAGAACCTCGCCGCAATATTTTTCAGGCGGATGATTTGGTGGGATATAGAAGCTGAATATGCGTATTAATTTGCTTCCCAGTATATCCGCGGCTTGGATTGCCCTTTTAAACTGCTCAAAATGCGGTTCAAACGGCTGGGTTATTAATATTTTGCCTATGGGCGAGCCGACAGCGGACACTTTTATATCCTGGTCCTTTAGTTTTTTTGAGATTTCCTTTAGTTTGGATATGTCCAGCTGGACGGGGCTGTTTCCGTCTATGTTGCGCAGTTCCATATATTTTAGGCCGCAGCGGTGAAGGGCGTCTATTTGTCCTTCCAGGTCGGGAGCGCTTTCATCGCTGAAAGCGGAGAGAAGAAAATCAGGCATATTTATATTACCTCCTTTTATGATAAGCTTGCCGTCCGAAATACGCCGGAGAGATAGATACTGCCAGCTATTATGTTTGCCGTTATTGTATAAAGCCGGCGTTCTTCAAATTATTCAGGCTGAGCGCCAGCTCGTCAAATGGGTCTTTGCCGTAGGTATCGTCCTGCTCTACCATAGCGTATTTGACGCCTGTTTCCCAGCAGGCGGCAAAAATCTCATCCCAGCACAAGTTTCCTTCCATGACGGCCGCCGTGCGCTGTTCGCGCCCGTTAAGGGATATATCCTTAAGGTGGCAGACATCTATGCGCCCTTTAAGCATTCTTATCTGCTGCGCGGGACAGCGTCCGCTGAACTGAGTCCAGAATACATCCAGGATGAATCCCCAAAGTTCGGGGGAAGTCTCTTCAGCCAGTATGTCCATAAACGCTTTGCCGTCCTGGCGCATATATTCAAAGAAATGGTTGTGATATTGCAGTTTCAGGCCATGTTCATTCAGTTTAACAGCGACTGGATTATAATCCTTTATAAATTGCCGGAGGCCTGAAAGTGAGCCTATATACCGTTCGGGCATGCAGCTTATGCCTATATGCTTGCAGCCTAGGATTTTATGCTCTTCTATTACTTTATCAGTATCCTTTAAAATTCTGTCCGGGTTAACGTGCGTTACAATTATTTCCAGACCGTTCTGCCCGCATATTTCCTTCAGTATATGCGGGGCGACGGGGCCGAAGGCGGATACCTGCAGACAATTATATCCTATTTCTTTTAGTTTTTTAAAGGAATTTTTTATTTCTTCTTCATTGCGGACAAAATTTCTTATGGTGTATCCCTGCGCTCCTATTATCATTGTTTGTTCCTCCTGATATGTTTTTTTATCTGCTTATGAGCATTAACCTGAGAAAGCCTGTTATTTCAGCTGATTGTAAATTCTTGAATTTAGGCGGATAGTCCGCTTTTTTATGGTTATCAATGCTGAAAAGGCCGGCCTTTTGGTCTGTTTGCGGCGGGCTGAGTTATAAATCTCAATACTGAAAACATCCCAAAGCAAAGGCATTTCTGTTTGCTTGCAGCGGGCTGAGTTATACAGCTCAATAATCTACCGGTTTATAAGCATATTTTCATAATCGGCCAGACGCTCTATCTCCTCCATATCCAATATGGGAAAATCGCCGGGCACCGAATGCTTCAGGCAGGACGCGGCTGCGGCGAACTGCACGCATTTTTCGCCATTCCAGCCTTTTGACAGACCGAAGATTAGCCCAGCGCTGAAGCAGTCCCCTCCGCCTACCCTTTCAATGATTTCCATTTCATATTCTCTTGAAAAATAGGGTCTGCCGTTATCCAGGTAAAAGCCCTGCCAGAGATTACGGGAGGCGCTTTTAACCGTGCGCATGGTCATGGCCACGCGGGGAATATTATATTTTTCCGAAATGGTTCGGGCAATTCGGAGGGTATTTTGAGCGTCAGGCGGAGCGTCCACCCCTCCGCCTATATTAAATACATCCTTTGCGCTGCCGCAGTTGGCTATGAGCAGGCTGACAAAGGGCATATATTCTTCCATTGTTTCGCGTGCTGAAACACCGTCCCAGAGGGAGGCTCGGTAATTAAGGTCGCATGAAACGGGAATTTTAAGGCGGCGCGCCGTTTGGCAGGCTTCTTTAAGGCTGATGCGCGGGCCTTCGCCCAGAGCGGGAGTAATGCCTGTAAAATGCAGCCATGAAGCTGTCTTAAGAACGCTTTCCCAATGCGGGGCGTCCTCTGCGCCCATAAGGGCAAAACAGGAATTCCGGCGGTCGTAAAATACTCTTGAAGGGCGCTGGGACGTACCTTGTTCGCAAAAATATATCCCCAGCCGGGCTTTATTTGAATTATCCATAATTATGTGCTTTGTTTCAACCTGGTTTTCACGCAGTTTGTTAAGGCATGCCCTGCCTATGGGGTTGTCAGGCAGTTTTGTTACAAAAGCACTTTTCAGTCCCAGCCGGGCGAGCAGAACGGCCGTATTGGCTTCAGCGCCTCCGAAGCAGAATTCAAAATTCTGCGCCTGTTCTATTTTCATATGGCCGGAAGGTGTCAGCCTGAGCATTATTTCTCCAAAGCAAACAATCATTTTTCTGACTCTTCCTCTCTTGCCGCTTTAATCTGGGCGGTTAACCGGTGCGCGTTCTGCTGTATATCTCCCTTAAGCAGCTTTCCGCCCACACCCGCGGCTATTGCGCCGGCCTGAAGCCATGCCCCAATATTGTCCGCGTCTATGCCTCCTGTTGGGATTACTTTAGCGCCGGGCAAAGGAGCTAAAATGGCTTTTAAAAAATCCGGACCCAGCACCTGGGCGGGAAAAAGCTTTAAAACATCGCAGCCGGCGGCCATTGCGTTTATTCCCTCGGTAGGAGTGAAAAATCCTGCGACAGAGAGGACGTTGTTCCTATTGCAGGCTTTTATTATTTCGGAGTCAAAATGAGGGGAGACTATAAAATCTGCCCCGCAGTGCATTGCCGCGCTGGCACTGGGCGCGTCCAGAACAGTGCCTGCGCCCAGCGTTATTTTTCCGCCCAGCTCTTTTTTGAGCGTTTCAAGGGCGGCAAGCGGGGAAGGGGTTGTGAAAGCCAGCTCTATTATATCTATGCCGCCTTTCAGGCAATTTTCAGCCATATTCAGCGCCTGCTCGGCGGATTGGGCTCTTATTACGGCAATAACGCCTGTATGCTCTATATTGGACAATACTTTTTCTTTTTCCATAATACAATCTCTTTCTTTTGCAGCGGCGCCGCTTTATATTTTACAGAGCAGGCGCCTGCCGGATAAAGGCGCGCAGATTTCTTAAACGGGAGAGCTGATTTATACTCCCGAATAAGCTGAAAAGCCGCCGTCTACGGGAAGGGTTATTCCCGTTATAAATCCGGATGCATTTTCATCCGTTAAAAAGCGCAGGGCGCCGAGCAAATCCTTTGGAGTGCCGAATCTGCCCATAGGAGTATGGCTTATAATCTTTTTGCTGCGTGCGCTTAATTCTCCGTTAGGCTCAAAGAGCAGGCTTTTATTCTGAGCAGTGGCGAAGAAGCCGGGCGCTATAGCGTTGACGCGTATGCCGCAGGGAGCAAAATGCACGGCCAGCCATTGGGTGAAGTTGCTCACGGCGGCTTTAGCTGCGCTGTATGCCGGAATTTTGGTAAGCGGACGGTAAGCGTTCATGGAGGAGATATTAATTATGCAGCCGCCTCCTTTAGTCATATCGGCGCCAAAGACCTGAGTGCTTAAAAATACGCCCAGGAAATTGAGGTCGAATACAAATCCAACCGCTTCCGGCTCTAGTTCAAAAAATGTTTTTCCGTTTGGTGCGGTTTGCACGGCTTGGCGGCCGTCGGGCGAAGCGGCCTGTTTGTCAGGAGAAAGGGCAGCTGTTTCCCTGTTCTTTTGAGCAGTATTATCTGCTTGTATGCCATCCGGGGAAAGAGGAGCAGCGGGCTCCGGCAAAAAAGTTTCGCCGCCGGTGGTGCCGTCAGGGTGGTTGCCGCCCGCACCGTTGATAAGGATATCGCAGGGACCGAATTTATTGAGCATTATCTCTCTTGCGTGCATCAGGCTGGATTTATCCAGCACGTCCGCCTGTATGGCCGCCGCGCTGAGTCCGGCCTGTTTTAATTCCCGTTCCAGGGCCTCTATGCTGCCGGGATTTTTATCCAGCATTATAATATTGCCGCCGTCCTGAGCCAGCGCCCGCGCAAATTCTGAACAGAGAACCCCGCCGGCTCCCGTAATTACTATATTTTTGTTCATCTTGTATTACTCCTTTGCATTTTAATGCAGTATAAAAGAATTATCCCTGAATTTTTCGGCCGCTTCAAACAGCCCGTTTATATAGCTTGCGCCCAGAGCACGGTCGTAAAGGCCGTAGCCGGGCCGGCCGGTTTCGCCCCATATCATGCGGCCGTGGTCGGGCCGGACATAGCCGGTAAAATTCTTTTTTACCAGCGAGAAAACAATGCGCGCCATATCAAGGGAGCCGCAGCCTGAAGGATGGGCGGTTTCGCAAAAATCTTTTTCCCCTAGATTCTTTATATTTCTAAGATGGACAAAGTGAATTCGCTCACTGAAATTTTCTATTATTTTTATAATATCGTTCCGGGAATTAGCGCCCAAAGAACCGGTGCAAAGCGTTATGCCGTTATACGGGCTGGAATTAATTGAGCGCAGTTTTTTAAAGCTTTCTATATCAGTTATTATTCTGGGCAGTCCGAAAACCGGCCAGGGAGGGTCGTCCGGATGTACCGCCAGACATACGCCGCTTTCTTCAGCGGCGGGGACAACCTTATCCAGGAAGCGCGCGTAATTATGCCAGAGAGTATTTTGGTCTATCTGCTCATATCGTTTCAGCAATGCGCCCAGCTGTTCCTTAGTATAGCTTTGGTCCCAGCCGGGCAGGGCCAAGGAGCCGCTCAGGGGATTCATTACAGCTATTTCCCTATCTATATAGGCCAGACTGAAGGAGGCGTCCTCATTTTGCTTATTAAGGGACGAGCGCAGCCAATCAAATACCGGCATAAAGTTATAGCATATGACTTTTACACCCGCTTTGCCTAAAATGCGTATATTCTGGCAGTATATATCTATGTATTCTTCTGCCTTGGGGCCGCCCAGCTTTATTTCCTCATGGACAGGCACGCTTTCTACTACTTCAAAGCCCAAATTGAACCGGGCGGCTTCAGCTTTTAATTTTTCTATGCTTTGCCAGGGCCAGAGTTTTCCGGGAGGCACGTCGTATACAGCCGAAACTATGCCGCTTATTCCTGGAATCTGCGAGATTTTTTCCAGGGATATGTAGTCATCTGGGCCGTACCATCTAAAGGTCAGCTTCATTTTTTACATCCTTTCATTACTGCAAAGCTTTCATTGCTGCAAAACTTCCTGCATAAGAGCCAGGCTGTTTTCATAGCACAGTTTTTTTGCGAGGGTCTTGGCCGCTGAAAAATCCAATTCATCCTTTTGGCACATATCTCCCAGCATATTGCAGAGTATTCGGCGGAAATAATCATGACGGGCATATGAAAGAAAGCTGCGGGAATCGGTTAGCATGCCGGGGAACAGGGCGAGCTGTCCGTACTGCGCCGTCATTTCCAAAAGCTGGCTTATTCCGGCGAGATGGTCGTTAAACCACCACGCAGGCCCCGGCAGGATATTTTTAAAACAGCCTGCGGCAGTCAGAAGGGTAGGATACATGGCGGGATTGAGGGTATAAAGTATGGTTTTGGGCATGCCGCAGCTGTCGTTTATGGCGTTAAAAAGCTCAAGCAGGTTTTCCAGGGGAACAGGCTCGTTTATGCAGTCTCCGCCGCAGTCGGGGCCGAGCAAGCTGTAAAGGAGGCGGTTGGCGTTGCGCTTTACGGCCAGATGGAGCTGCATGACAATTCCCCGCTCCTTATATTCCCGCGCAAGAAAGAGGGACATATGTCCCAGATATGCTGAAAATTCCTCGTCTGAAATACTGCGGCCCAAGAGGGCGGATGAAAAAATACGCTCGCTTTCGGCTTGGGACGCTATGCTATTGGGGAAATAGGGAATGCCTATATCAGACATGCGGCAGTTAAGAGCGCAAAAGGCGTCCAGTCTATAGATTATTGCTTTTTTAAAAGAAGCAAGATTATTTATTGCTGTGCCGCTGGCTTTTTCCAGCTGCGCTATATAACTCTGAAAATCAGGCTCCCGAATCAGCATTAGCCGGTCGGTCCTGAAGGTGGGCTGTATATGAGCGGCAGATTTATTATTCTGGAGTATTAGACGATGATATTCCAGCGAACTGGTTGGGTCATCGGTAGTTGCGGCGCGTTCCACACGGCAAAGCTGCATTATCCTTGAGGGAGAAAGGGCCTTATGCTTAATGCACTCGTTGGCTTTTTTAAATATTTCTCGCGCATTCTCAGGGCATAGCGGTTCGTCTATATCAAAAAACATGGACAGCTCCATTTTACTCCAATGGTACAGCGGGTTGCCGGCGGCAAGAGAAACACAGTATACGTATGCGGCGAATTTTTCTTCGTCGCTGGCGTTCCCTGTTATCAGCTCTTCTTCAATGCCGGTTTGGCGCATAAGCCGCCATTTATAATGGTCAGACCCCAGCCAGAGCCGGGAAATGTTTTCAAATGGGGCGTCTAAATAAATTTCCTGGGGCGAGAGATGAGAATGATAGTCTATAATGGGCAGGCTGGACGCAAGCTGATATAGTTCAATGCCGGGATTGTTATGTATAAATAAAGCTTGATTCATATTTTTCCTTGCCGCCTTTTAATTAATTATATTTGGGACACTGTTAATGCTCCCAAATATGCAGTTTATATTGATATATTAAACTGATTATCTTACAAAGTTAATAGCTATTTTTGCTTGAAAGATTGCTTAAATTGCTTTATAATTTTATTGGTGATAAAAATGAGGGAACGTATTTCCAGCTTTAATAAGACCCAGATGATGATTTCAGATAACTTTGAGGTATATCATTACAGGGAGCCGTATTTTAAATCGCTGGATTTTCATTCTCATGATTTTTATGAGTTTTATCTGTTTTTGGATGGACAGGTAACTTATTATGTTGAGGATATGGTTTACGAATTGTCCAGAGGGGATTTGCTTTTAATTCAGCCGGGACGCATGCACAGGCCGGTAATTGAAAGAGAAGACGCGGTCTATGAACGTATGGTGCTCTGGGTAAACCGCGGGTACCTGCGTTCTTTGGAGCGAAAGGAGGGGGAAATAACCGGCCCGCTTGATGATTTTTTGTCAGGAGGCGGGTGCAGGATACGTCTTTGCGGGGAAGAATTGATTTTTTTCAGGCAGATTATCATAAGGCTGATAAATGCCTGGGAGGAAAAGGACGATACGGCGGCCGGCGGGTTGATAAATGTATTTGTAAACGGCGTATGTGCATATGAGCCTGAAAAGAACGGACAAAACCAGGGGCTTATACAGGAAATTATAGGTTATATAAATGAAAATTTCACCCAGCCGCTCACATTGGAAATGCTGTGCGCTAAATTTTATATAAGTAAATATCATATGCTGAGAAAGTTTAAACAATATACCAATTCTACCGTTCATGAATACATACTTTCAAAGCGGATAAGCCGGGCGCGCAGCTTGATCCGGCAGGGCTTTTCTGCCTCGGATGCATGCTTGTTATGCGGTTTTTCTGACTATTCTAATTTTTATAAGACATTTGCGGCACAGACAGGCATGACTCCTTCGGAGTTTAAGAAAACAGTTAAGGGCAGCTGGGAAAGCGGAATTAATTGAATAAGGCCGGACAGTTATGATTTAATATTTGCGTAGTTATAAAACGGCATGAATATATTAAAAGGCCGGCGGAAGGATATTTTTTAACCGCCTGCTTCCAGCGTATAATTTCCTCGGCTTACAAGGGAATACACGGTCAGGATGTATAAAATTTGCACCCTGCCGCGTTGCTTTTACTCCGCGTACTCTCCGGTACGCGCTTTTTAAGCTTCTTGCGGGGCGCAAATTTCATGCATCCTGACTCTATGGCTTAATATGAAGAAAATTTACCCTAAATTGACAATGGGATACACGCCTCCAGCGGTCTGATTTCGGCATTTTCTGCGTCATCGTCAATGGGTGTACGTTCAGTACACCCCATTCCGCTTCCTTGAAAATGCCGGAATCAAACCTGCTGGAGGTCAAAGAGTCAGACAGCGGCCGTTTGGGTGCCCTGCAAGGCGCTTGGACAACGTGTGCTGGACGTACGCGGAGCGAAAAGCAGCACGGCAGGACACTCAAACAGCCCTGCCCTGACCGTATATGCCCTTGTCAATTTAAGGTATGCTTGAGGAAACAGACACACAACAGAGCATATGAAGGTTAGCAGGTACAGACGTGCGCTGAACTGAATAAATATGTGTGCCGGACGCTCTTTCAAGCACCAATGAGCAGGGCTTTGCACCCTGCAACCTTATTTTTGGAGAGACAGACTGCTGCAATCTTTCAGTGAGCGCCCAGTCCCTGCCTGTTCCCCCAAATACTATTTTGAAGGGATGTGTTTGCTTAAAATTGTTTACCTTGTCTGCTGCGGGGTGGACGTCCGCAACTCCTTTGCGGTTGCCTGTATCGCTTCTGCCAATGAGCAGGGAGTAACCGCCTGCAAAAGCAAGCGGTTTTCCACCTTAGCCTCCTTAAAACGGCTCGCTGTAAAGCGGGCCGCCAGCCGTGCTGACAGCGCTCTGATTGACAAAATTTATAAACCCTTTCTGCGCGCTCTCGCCAGCTCCAATCCTTCCTTGCCCGTTAAATGCTCAATGGTCATTTCCAGCATGCAAAGAGCCTCCCATTCCCTCTCTATGGCTCTATCCCTGTTCTGCGCGCTGTCTCCGGGCGCATATTTTATGCTTAGAATTTCAATCGCCCGCCGCTTTTCTTCTTCCCCGTCCATAATCCGGACTGTTCCGAAAGCGATAACGCTTTTAAAATAGCTGGTATATTCCTCCGGCTTTATGTCGTCCTGCGCAACAACACAGAAAGACGCCCTGTTGTTTCTGCTTATTGCGTCCAGCTTATGGCCGCTTTTAGCGCAGTGGAAATATATTTTTGCATCATGGTACACATAATTCAAAGGTACGGCGTATGGGTAAAGATTGTCCCCTGACAAAGCCAGCACACCCGATTTGCCCTCCATAAGTATTTCTTCGCATTCCTTTAAAGGGAGCGCCTGATTTTTTCTGCGCATTGGTCTGAACATAATTTTCTCCTCCTTAAAAACGCCTGATAAAAAATAAAGCATTGACTTTCACATCTTCTAACGGCCTACTGATGCGAAACCAACGCTTTTGCCTGCCCGGCGGCAGGTTATCCATATATTTTTTCTAATTTTAATATAACTATTTTGATATGTCAATTAAATTTTTGCAGGGATGCGTCCGGAACGCGCAAAGCATACGCATCCAAAAGCTTTTGCCTGCCAATTTATGCGCTGTCCAATTACCCCTCCCCGGCATATTATGAATTATCAGCCGGCATGCGTTAAAAATCATGCCGCCAGAACGGAGGTAACAATGCCCAGCGTATATTTAAGCCCGTCCACCCAGGAATATAACCCCTATATTACCGGAGGCACAGAAGAATACTATATGAACCTTATAGCCGACGCAGTAGAGCCGTATTTGACAGCCAGCGGAATAGAATACTCCCGGAACACCCCAAATATGACCGCAGGCTCCTCTATAAGAGAAGCCAACCGCGGCAATTTTGATTTATATGTAGCCATGCATTCAAACGCCGCCCCTCCCTCTCTTTCAGGACAGCTTACCGGCACAGACGTATATTATTCACGCGGAAGCACCCGCGGACGCAGAGCCGCAGAAATATTTGCCGAAAACCTGAAGGAGATATATCCCCAGCCGCAGAAAGTGCAGGCCCGGCCCACGGCCACCATAAGTGAAGTAACCAAAACAATAGCGCCGGCCGTGCTTATTGAATACGCATATCACGACAACGCCCAGGACGCCGAATGGATAATAAATAATATAGATTCCATAGCCCGTGCCACTGCCCTTTCCATAACACAGTATTTCGGGCTTCCGCTTATAGAGCCTCAGCAGGCCAGAGAAGGGCGCGTGCGCATCAGCAGCGGCTATCTCAATATCCGCAGCGCCCCCTCAGCCAGCGCACCGATAATAGGACGGGCATATAACGGAGACACTATCTATGTCCTGGGCAGGAACGGAAACTGGTATTCTGTCAATTACAACGGCCTTGAAGGCTACGCCAACGCCTCATATATATCCCTGCCCTGAATCAATGCCCGTCCTCAAAATACCGGTTTGCTGGCCCAATATATTTATTATTCACGCGATTCATAATGAATATCTTCGGCAATGCCGGGGATATTTATTGCCGCGGAAAGAGCCTGTGCCGCTATCCTGTGTATCAGCTGCACAAATATATTGAGGCGCAGGCAGCACAAGCTTCCTTTAATTTACAGCAACAGCAGGATCCTCCCCCTCTCCGCTGCCCTTTGTGGGGCCGCTCGCACGTTGAGAGGGGATTTTAAAAAAGCCGCGGTTCTCCCGCGGTTCTTTTAGTTATACTTAAAATGCCGGCGTGCCAAAAGGCACGTTTCCCCATTCGCGCCTTTAGTTTATAACGCCGCCCTCTTTCAGCAGCTGCTCCCGTTTTTTGAGCCGTTTATTAAAGGTAGCAAAGAAATAAGCTACCGTACAGCTCACGGCGAGAACATCAGCTACCGGCTCGGCTGCAAAAACCGCATACACCTCATGGTCTGGGAACAGTGCCGGCAGGATGTAAATAAAGGGAATAAGCAGTATAATTTTGCGCAGGATAGCCAGAAAAAGAGAACATCCGGCCTGCTCCAGAGATATAAAAGTCTGCTGGCAGGCTCTCTGCGCGCCCATTACAAAGCCGGCCGCCAAATATACCCTGGCCGCTCCGGCCGCAAGGCTTTTCAGGCTGCCGTCCTTGCAGAATAATCCGACCAGCAGCTGGGGGAAGAGCATATTTATAAGCCAGAATATTAAAGAATAAATCATACTCACAATAAACAGCAGATAAAAGGACTTTTTTACCCTGTCCATTTTGCCGCAGCCGTAATTATAGCTGGTTATGGGCTGCGCTCCCTGCGCCAGGCCCGAAAGGGGCAGGGACAAAAGCTGCATTATGCTTACCAGAATGGTCATAGCTCCTACGGCGTCATCGCCGCCGTATTTTTGCAGAGAGGAATTAAAGCATATGCTTATAAGGCTCTCGGTAGCATTCATAACAAAGGGAGAAACTCCCAGAGCCAGCACAGGCCACAGCACCTTGAAATTGAGTCTTATATGGCATTTTTTTAAACGCAGAGTGGTTTTTTTGCCGCTTAGGAACGCAAGCGCCCATACTGCTGAAACTGCCTGAGAAATGACTGTTGCAATGGCAGCTCCGGCCACTCCCCAGTGAAATACATAAATAAATATCGGGTCAAGCACAATATTCACAACCGCGCCTATTAAAACAGTAAGCATGCCCGTCCGCGCAAAGCCCTGGGCTGAAATAAATGGGTTCATGCCCAGCGCAGGCAGCACAAATATATTTCCGCATACATAAATATTCATATATGTCAGCGCGTAGCCTATGGTTTCATCGCTTGCCCCGAAAAGATACAGCAGAGGTTCCCCCAGCGCAAGGAATGCCGCCGTAAGAATAACTGCCAGCACTAAAAGGGCCGCCATGCAATTACCCATAATGCGCTCGGCCTCGGCGTTATTCTTTTCTCCCAGCTTAACCGAGGCTCTGGGCGCTCCCCCCATTCCGATAAGCGAAGCAAACGCCGAAATAAACATCAGCACGGGGAAGGTTACTCCTACTCCCGTCAGGGCAGCGTCCCCAATACCTTCCATATTGCCTATGTATATACGGTCCACTATATTATAAAGCATATTGACCAGCTGGGCAGTCACAGCAGGAACCGAAAGCTTTAAAAGCAGCTTTCCCACTCCCAATGTCCCCAGACGGTTTGTCTGTTCCAATTATGTCGCCCCCATAAAAAGCATTTTTACAGTCCAGAACCTTAACGGGCAGCTTTTGCCCTTCCACACGCCCTCCTCAAAGCAAATCTTGGTCCTTGGCTCCAGGCTGATAATTATTTTATCACAAATATCATTATAAGCCAATCGCCCTATTATAATTATATATTGACTTTTGCACTCCGTTAAAATATAATTATTAAGATTTTATGGAGGCCGGGATTATGAAAGATTTGTTTCTTAAAACTGCCGATGAGATAGGCCAGTCTGCATTTGCAGATATGGTTAATTCATATGTGCGCAACGGCACGCCTTTTTTAGGGATGACTTCCATTGCGGATTATGAGGCCTTTCTGCGCATGTGCCGCGCGCACGAGAGCGGAAAAAGGCTCCCGCGCGGAAGCGTACCCTATACCAGATATTTTATGTGCGATTCAACGGGCACTATATACGCTCAGGGAGACGTAAGGCATTATCCTTCTGAGAGTTTAACACGTTATGAAGGCTATTTAGGCTACGGAACAGTCCCAGATTACCGCGGGATGGGCTTTGGTACGCAGATGTGCCGGCTTTTGCTGGAAAAGGCGCGCGAATTAGGCTATAACGAGGTAATAATTACCTGCAATATAGAAAATCAGGCCAGCGCCCGCATAATTGAAAAAAACGGCGGAAAGCTTATTGAAATATGCTATTGGCAGCAGCAGCAATCCTTTATGAAAAGATACTGCTGTCAACTTGTATAATATTTTTGTGCAGAATTTTTTGTTAAACCTACTGTTCAAATTATTTTATTTATAGTATAATCATTGTGTTATATTACGTTAAAGGCGGGAAATTATTATGCCAGGAATTTTTACTCACTTTATATCGGGCGAGAAGGTCTTGGAAAAGATAACCGATAAAGATACCCTTGAACTTATTAATCAAGACAGGCGGATATTTGATTTCGGACTTCAAGGCCCCGACTTTTTTAGATATTACGGCGTTCCCTTTAAGGCGGATGACGGCGTAAACAGAATTTACATGATGCTTCATGAGCGTACCATAGGCGAATGGTTTTCAACTATTTACCGTTACATAAAAGCCCAGGCTCCTGAAGACGCTAAAATACTTAAGCCTTATTTCCTTGGGTACTATGTCCATTATATGATAGACTGCGCTCTTAACCCCTATATTTCATATCGTGTGGGTTTTGCTACTCCCAACGCTGATTTGACCCAGCGCTTTACCGTTTACCGCAACAAATTTGTTACGGCTATGGACGAACTAATTCTCAAGCATTACAAAAACAAAACCCCTCAGGAAATGGATATAGACAAAATTTTCTGGGTAGAATACAAGGAACTGCTGGAAATCACCCGCATGTATCCCCTGCACCTCAAGCGCATTCTGGGACGAGACATTTCCAGAGAACAGGTAATAAAGGCCGCCCAGGATATGAACCGTCTGGCCAAGAAACGCATAAAGCCTGGTTTTATGAGTTTAACTGTTCCCATATATGAGCTGTTCAACCGGGAAATTTATAAAGGAACCTATTCTTCCGCCCGATACGGCAAAGCAAATCCCTCTATAGATTATCTGAACGAACAGCACACCGAATGGATGCTGCCATGGGATAACCGCAAGACTTCCCAGAAGGGCATCATTGAAATGTTTGAAGAAGCGATTGACAAAGCCGCGCCCGTAGTCGAGCAGATAGTCAAGGGCTTCAACGGCGAAGGAAGCGATATCCAGTTGCTTGAGACCATCGGCAACAACTCCATGATGACAGGCGTTGCTTGGAACGCACCCTTCCTGCCCAGACACTTTGACTGCGTATTTAAGGATGAGGAAGCCAAGATTGCCAAGAAGCTTGAAAAATTGGAAGCTGAAAGGCTTAAAAACGAATAAAGCATGATTCAGGCATTTTAGCCTCCCGGCCAAACGGCAGAAGGCGGGGGGCGGCTGGAAGGCCGGATTTTCAATCCGGCCCAAAGCCTCAAATAAAAAACGGGGCCGCTTCCCCGCACAGCGGGGAGCCCCGGCGCAGCCGGGGCCGGGCGGGC
>URYI01000015.1 GCA_900552055.1 uncultured Eubacteriales bacterium
TTCGGAAAGCAAAGCTTTCCGAAAAACAGGGGGACATGCTGCCCGACCGCAGGTCGGGCAGCACGCCGCCCCGCCCTCTAAAAATATTTACCCGCAAAAAACAGCGAACACATACAGCGGCGTTTGGCAGGCTTATAAGCCTGCTCCTGCCGGGCTATCCGCCCGGCAGGCGGCCAAAGGCCGCAAACGCCGCTGTTAACGCTTAACCATATGATAGATAGACGCGATTACAATACGAGATCTCCTATATCCGTCTGTATAACTCTCATAACATTCACTTCTTCCAGCGTGTTTGCGTCAACATATACGATATACCTGTTATCATTGTAAATGCCTGTGAACTCATAACAAAGCAATTCCTCTTCATAAAGAGGTATAACGCATAATTGCTCACGCTCTACCTTCAATCCATTAAAAACCTTTTCCGAAGCCTTTTGAATAGAATGCTGCGGCGCTTCTAATTCGCGTTCCCGGTAATTAATAATATATCCTCTTCCTTCAACGCCTACTATGCTCCCATCATCCAGCGCTACTTTTATCTTAACCAAGTCTGGATAAATAACCGCATCATTTACAACCGGAGCCGCGTTAAAGACAACCGCATTATCATACTCGGAGCCCCAGACAAGCTCCATTTCTCCATAATCCAGCTTCTTAAGAAATTCTTCTGCTTTTACCTGGGCCTGGTCTACTGTAAGTTTAGCCTCGTTTATTGCCCGTCCATCAGTATACCATTCCAGCAAACCTCCCTGTTTGGAAATGCTTATGCTCCCGTTTTCAGTACTAAAGCAATAACAGGGCAAGTCCCCTTCTATATCCGTTCCTTCACTCAAGCCGGAGGCACTGATTCCTAAAAGCTCGGCTGCTTTATTACGCGCTTCTTCCCGGCTTATCTCTTTACGCTCAGTAACTGGTTTTGTATCCAGTTCGCTGTCTGAAAACGGACCGTCATAAATGAGGGTGGGATAATCTATATCCGCTTCTGCAAGATAATTCCAGTAATCATTCAATAAACCCGACCTGTCGCCCTGGTCATCCACATAAACCGCAGCAAGGTCCAGCGTGCCGGTGGAAAGCTGGTCCGAAAGCTCCCGCATTTCCTGATTCAGGCTTTTGCAGGCCGCATAGAGTTTTTCTACGCCCTCCCGATCCTCTTCGCTTAAATCACCATCCACCGATTTGAGCATCGCATATTCACAGAAGCCACCCAGCTTGTTTATGAAATTCAAAGAATTTTCTACCGCTTGATGAGAAATGGGCATTGCTGCAAGATTCTGCTCCGCTCTCCCGCTTAGGGAACACAGCTCCGAATATATTTTAGCTGCATTCTTATCATTGGTAACTACAACCGCTTTGGATAAATTGGTTTCTATATCATCCAATTCGTATATTGTATTATAAAGCCGGCTTTCCAGCATGCTGTTTATTCGGTCGTTGAGCCTGGCCTGCTCATTGGCCCCCGAAATAAGCCCGGCAATGGCGCCAATAAGCGCAATCACCAATAAAACGCTGAACACGGCTAAACTTTTAAGCCAGCCTTCTTTACTGTACTTAATAACTATCCCTCCTTAAGTACAAAAAACATGATTGCCAATAACGCGCATTATCGGCCTGGATTTAATCCATTGATTAGTAGCAGTCTGGGGGTTGTAATAATAAATACAGCCGTTAGTAGGATCCCAGCCGGCCATAGCGTCACGCGCCGCCCTTAAAGCGTTGGAATCAGGCGAAAGATTTATCTGCCCGTCGCTAACTACGTCAAACGCTCCGGACTGATATATTACTCCCGCAATAGTATTGGGGAAAGAGGGATGTTCTACTCGGTTGAGTATAACCGCCGCAACTGCCACCTGCCCCTCATACGGTTCTCCTCTGGCCTCGCCGTAAACAGCTCTGGCTAAAAGATAAACGTCATTGCTGCTGGAAGAATTGCCTGAAGAAGTTCCCTCTGAAAGACTCATACCCAGCTTTTTAGCCGTAGCCGGCCCAACAATGCCATCCTCAACCAGCCCGTTCTTACGCTGAAAATAGCGCACAGCGCTTTCAGTCTTGCTGCCGAATATACCGTCCACCTCACCCGTATAATAACCCCAGTTTTTTAATTTCTGCTGCATCTGACTGACCTTATCGCCAGTCGAGCCGCGTTTTAATACCGCGGCTTGAGTCTGGGTCGGCAGAATAAATACGGCACACACAAACAAAATGCTTATGACAGCGGCCAATTTAATACATGCACTTTTTTTCAATTATTTCATCCTTTCTAAAACAGACTGCACAGCCAATGGAAGAACTCCAGGATCCTGGAATGATATACCACTTCGGGTTCCTCCTGAACACTAAGTATTTCAGCGCTTTCGTCCGCTTCAACGCTTGTATAGCACAGAGGCGGATAGGCAACGCACCACCAGTTTTGACCCGCTCCGCCGTTAAGCTCTATAATAAGCGCCTCATACTCTCCTGCAGGATATACAACACCCGCATACACCCGGTCGGGAAAATACTCCTTGCCCAGCCAAACAGAGGCATCTTGTCCAGAACTCTGCTCAGCCAGCATTTCAATTTCCTCAATCGCCTCATTAATAATCCTGCGGGCTTCGTCGATGTTATTGCACTCCAGCATGCGCTCTTTCAAAAACTCGTTTACGCTGTCCCTTACCAGCAGCTTTTTATCCTGATTCTCCTGGCTGTCATCCTGAGCGCGTATATGCAGCCTTATTATCTGATCAGGCTCATACGGAGTAACGGCCTCGCTTTTCTCTATAGGCCATAGACCCCAGATTAAAAAAGCTGCAAGCAGTATTACAAACAATCTTTTTTTCATTTTGTTTTCTCCCTTTATATACGCCCCGAACCGGAGCTTTCTGCCAATAATTATTACCCGGCATATTGCTTTTATTCAGCTGTGAGAACGCTTAAATAAAAATCTGGGAAATTATAATCAAATTTAAAGGTCATCAGCATCCTGTACCGGAACATCCCCGTCCTTAACCGGCCTGCCGGTATACATACCCAGGGAATCAGTTATAATATTATCCCCCTTTTCTCTTTTATAAGCGTCTGTTATCTCCTTAACCTTCCTGCTCATTTTTGTTTTCATAATTATTGCCTCCTGATTTTTTTGATAGTATTCCTCATATGAGATTTAAAAATGCAGATAAAAATATTTTGTCAAGAGAGCATGCTTCAGCAGCCCGGCCTTCGGCCGGGCCGGCGGCGGGCAAGCTTTGCTTGCCCGCCGCGATTTTGGCGCCCATCCGGGCGCCAAAATTCTGCGCCGCCCCCGCCCCCATTTTAGGCTTAATATAAAATACAAATCCCCCTGATGTACTTCTATTTTCCTACATCAGGGGGATTTGTCTATTGTCCGCTTTTTCTGGTTCGGTTCAGCTTTTCCTGCACAGGCGGTGCTGATTTTTAATTTTCTTCAGCTGGTGCAAACTGGCTGTTATACAGGTTAAAATAAAATCCTTTTTTCTTCATAAGCTGTTCGTGGCTGCCGTATTCCACTATATCTCCCTTATTCATAACTATTATAACGTCCGCATCCTGTATGGTGGACAGCCGGTGGGCAATAACAAAGCTGGTGCGCCCCTTCATAGCCGCTTTAAATGCAAGCTGGATCTTTTGCTCGGTCCGGGTATCAACAGAACTGGTTGCTTCATCCAAAATGAGCATTGGGGGATCCATAAGCATAGCCCGCGCAATGGTGAGCAGCTGCTTTTCTCCCTGCGAAAGGTTTTCGCCGTCCTCGCTGATTATGGAATTATATCCGTCGGGCAGCCTGGAGATAAAATCGTGCGCATAGGCGGCTTTGGCGGCTCGTATAATCTCTTCGTCTGTCGCCTGGGGCATGCCGTAAGCGATATTGTCCCTTATGGTTCCGTTAAAAAGCCAGGTTTCCTGCAATACCATAGCAAAACAGGCCCTCAGGCTGTCCCGGTTAATTTCCTTTATATCCATGCCGTCTAATAGAATTTTTCCGCCGTTAAGCTCATAAAAGCGCATAAGCAGATTGACCAGCGTAGTCTTGCCTGCGCCTGTAGGGCCTACTATCGCGTTCATGCTGCCGGGCTGGGCGTGGAAGGAAAAGTCAGTTATCAGCTTTTTGTCGGGCACATAAGAAAACTCGGCGTGCACAAATTCTATTTCTCCGCGGATGTTTTCGGGTTCAACTGTCTTTTTAGCTGATTCGTCAGGCTGGGCGGGCTCGCTTAAAAGGCCGAATATTCTTTCCAGCGCGGCCAGCGCGGACTGCAGCTGGGAAATAACCCCTGTAATTTCGTTGATGGGCTTGGCAAATTGGGTTGCGTAGGTTAAAAAGCTGAGAATAGTTCCGACAGACATGCGTCCGTCCAGCGCCATAAACACCCCCAGCACGCCCACAATTACATAGGCGGCGTTGTTGACCAGCCGGGTGGTGGGATTGGTTAGGGAGGAATAAAATTGCGCCTTCTGGCCGCATTGATAAAGCTGCTGGTCTGTTTCTTCAAAACGGGCAATAGCTTTTTTATTATAGCCAAAAGCGCTTACCACTGCCGCGCCCGTCAGCATTTCTTCGGCCAGACCCGAAAGCTCGCCCGTCTTAGCGGCCTGCTCCCTGAAACTGCGCCTTGAACGCTTAGTTATAAAATAGGCTATTAAAAAGGATACGGGAGTTATTAACAGCACTATAAGGGTTATTAAAGGGGAGAGGGCCAGCATGAAGCCGAAAGAGCCTAAAATGACTATAATTCCCGAAAGTAGCTGGGAGATTGATTGCAGCATGCCCTCGCAGGCGGTATCGGCATCGTTTGTGAGCCGGCTGTATATGTCTCCGTGACTGTGCGAATCTATATAGCCTATTGGCAGATCTGTCAGGTGGAAAAAGCAGTCCTTCCGCAAGAGAGCGGTGGTTTTATAGGCGAGCGCGTTAGTGCATATATTCATCAGGTACATAAATATTGCGCTCAGCAGATAAATTATTCCCAGGAATATAAGATAATACAGGATTTTTTCCCATGAAGCCTGGTCTATAACGTCCACGGCCCGGCCTATATAATACGGGCCGAGCAGGGAGAGGCCGCCTGAAGCCAGCGCAAAAATTACAGCGCCTGCAAGAGAAAGCCGGGATTTTTTCATATATTGCCAGAGACTGGATAATATATTCTTTCTTTTCATGACCGTTCCTCCTTGCTTTGAGCCTTGATACCCTGCGACTGGCAGATTTCGGCATATACCCGGCAGGTTTCTATAAGCTGGGCGTGCTCTCCAGCGCCTGCGATACGGCCATTATCTAAAACCAATATCAATGCGGCGTCCTTAATGGCCGCGGGGCGCTGGGAAATAACTATCGCCGCCCTGTCCTTGCGTCCCAGAACCGCGCGGCGCATTTTAAGGTCGGTGGCGTAATCAAGGGCGCTGGAGGAATCGTCTAAAATTACCAGTTCAGGACTGCCTGCAATAGCCCTGGCTATATTCAGGCGCTGCTTCTGCCCGCCCGAAAGATTACTGCCGCCCTGCTCCAGCAGGGAATCATATCCTTTTTCTTTTCCCAGAATAAATTTCTCCGCCTGAGCGTCCTGTGCGGCACGGCGGACCTCCTCTTCCTTTATATCCCGGCCCAGTTTTATATTATCCGCTATGGTGCCCGAAAAAAGCTGGGCCTTTTGAAAGGCAAAGCCTGTTTGCGCGTGCAGGATCTCAGGGTTCAGCTTATTTAAATCCACGCCCTTGAAAAGGATTCTGCCCTTGGATGGCTCATACAATCGGGCCAGCAGCTTGACAATGGTGCTTTTGCCCGAGCCTGTGCCTCCTATTATTCCCAGCGTTTGCCCCCTTTTGAGGCTGAAGCTTATATCCCTAAGGGCGGGGGAGGAGCTGCCCGGATAATAAAAGGTAACATTTTCAAAGCTTACTATGGGCTCGGAATTATCTGTTTCTGTTATGGGATGCGCGCATACGGCGGCCTGGGGCTCTGTTTCAAATATCTCGTTTACTCTCTGCGCGCTTGCGGCGGCGCGAGTAAAGGTAACAACCAGATTAGCCACCACTATCAGCGCCAGCAGTATGGTGGTCAGGTAGTTTACATACGCTACAATATCTCCCTTTGTCATGCTGCCCGCTGAAATTTCATTTGCGCCCCAGCCTACCACGGCCAGCATGGCAAAATTGAGGATTAAATTTGTAAGGGGATTCATAAGGCCGGAGATCCGGCCTGTTATTAAAGCGGTTTTCTGCCAGTTCTCCGAGGCGTCCGCATATTTTTGGCGTTCCTGCTCAGTGCGCGAAAAGGAGCGGACTACCCTTACGCCCGAAAGGTTTTCCCTTAAGAGCACGGCCAGGCCGTCCAGCTTTTTCTGCATTAATTTAAACAGGGGAACGCACGCCTTCATTATAAGGTACAATACAATTATAAAAATAGGTATTACTGCCAGAATTATCAACGAAAGCTTCAGATTTATTATCATGGCCATAACCAGTCCGCCTATACATAAAAAGGGCGCGCGTATAACCAGCCTTATGAGCATTGCCACGGCATATTGAAGCTGCACTGTATCGTTAGTCACCCGGTTTAAAAGAGACGCGCTTCCGAATTTATCCATCTCGCTTCCCGAAAAGCTTTGAATCTTTTTAAAAAGGGCGTTGCGCAGTGCCGTGCCTGAGCCCTGGGAGGCGATAGAGGCGTAATACTGGCATACAAGCGCGCATGCCAGCCCCAGAATGGTAGTAAACAGCATTAATACGCCCATTCTTATTATATAGCCTGTGTCCCCCGAAGCTATGCCTTTATCTATAAGCTCCTTCATTAGAAAGGGCAGCAGCAGCTCCAGAATTGCTTCGCACAGCTTGAAAAAAGGCCCTAAAAAAACCTGCTTTTTATAATCCTTAAGAAAACGGGTAAGCTTAAACAAAATCAAACGTCCTTTCAAAAGCTTTAAACGCAGCCTTTGGCGCGTTTATATATAAATTAGATTTTCGGGCCGTTCAGCCGCGCAGGAAAGCGCCTAAAATAGCCGTCCAGCCGCAAAAGAGAGCGCATAATGGCGCAACAAAGCGCAGTTACCAATATGCATAAATGGACGGCTAAAGTTAAAAGAGGCGCAGGAGGCTGCATATAAACGGGCGGCGGCGCAGAAATAAGCCTGTGTAAAAGGGGAGGCCGTGTTGTGCGCAGGGAGCTTTAATAAAAGACCGCAGCAGGCATAAGGAGAAGGTGCGCGGCAGGCTTGCAGACATATATTGCATTCCGCGGCGCAATACTCCTGCGCGCCTTTTTCATTATGGCCGCAATGTTCTGCACGCGCTCAACGGCGCTATTCCTCGCGCGCTTCTATCATATCGCCTACTATGCGCTGGGTGCGTTCCCAGGCCTGCTTGCAGAGCGCCCATTTTTCATCGCTGGCAAATATATCGGGGCGGCTCTGGGCGTTGGCATATTTGCCCGCGGGCAGCACCTTATAGGCATATACATCTGAGCCTACCGAATCCCTGTGAGTAAAGGTGGGGGTATAGGTCGCGTCGGCCAGGTATACCGTGCCGTCCTGAGCGCGCTTTACGTTCAGATTGAGGATGAAGCTGTGCTGGGTCATATTTTCGTCCTTTTCAAGACTCATCTGGTCGGCTAAAAAGTTGCCCATTGAGTAAGCCACTACAACAGTTTTAGTTTTTCCCTCAAATTCTATTTCCTTCTTGGTTATGGGCTGCACGCAATGGGAATGGTTTCCCATAATTACGTCCGCGCCGCTGTCCAGCAGGCTCTGGGCAATAGCTCTCTGGCGCTCGGTGGGAGCGTTGGTATATTCCCGTCCCCAGTGCAGGGAGACAATTACAAATTCCGCGCCCTGCTCCCTTATATTTTTTACATCCTCTTCCATGCGGTTGAGGTCGCTGTTTGAATTAAGGCCGATTAAATTAATGCAGTAATCCTGATTTTCCTCCGGAATAAGGGACATAAGGCCGTTTACGCTGTCAGTATAGGCCAAAAGGCCCACTTTGATACCTTTTACATCTATTATTTTATAGGCGTCGTGCTCTTCCTGGGAGGTGAAGGTGCCGTAATGGTCCATGCCCTCAGCCTCAAGGGCGGCTATGGTGTTTTTCAGGCCAGTATAGCCTTTGTCCAGCGCGTGGTTGTTGGCCGTCAGGGCCAGATTGACTCCGGCGTTTTTCAGGGCGGTGACAATGGCGCGGGGCACATTAAAGCGGGGATAGCCTGAAATGCCCGAACCGTCCCCGTTGGCGTCTACGGGGGCTTCTATATTGGCTATGGCTAAATCTCCGTTGATGCTCTGGGAGATGATGTCCAGATAGGAAGAAAAGTCGTAGGTGCCGTCCGACTGCAGTCCGCCCCGGATAGTGGTAGTATCATGCAGAAGTACGTCCCCCATAAGCTGGATAAGTATTTCAGGCTCTTCATACGGCGTTGGGCTGGCCTGAACTGTTCCTGATGCATTGGGAGAAGGGGTCTGTACTGCGCCGGCGGTGGGGGACGGCGTCCCGGCCAGCTGGGTGGGGGATATTGAACGTGAGGGCAGAACTGTCAGCAGTACCGCGGCTGTGACCAGCACGACTGCAACAGCGCATAATGCTATAAGCTTTGAATAGCCCTTCTTTGATTTTCTGCGCGCGCGGCTGCTTTTCCGTTTGGCCATATTTTAAAGACCTCCATAATTATTTATTAGATATATTCTTATATAGTTTATACTATTTTGCGCAATCTTTCAAGTGAAAAAGGAGCGGGCTTTTAAAACGGGGTATTTGGCCGGCAGGACTTCTGAAAACAATGCAGTTTTTTATGGGTGCGGCTTTTGCGCGGGTGGGGCTGCCTGGAGCAAGAGAAGCGCCGGGCAGGCGCGCAGCGCCTGCGCCGGCCCGGCCTTCAGCCGCTGAGAGCCGTACCTTAAAGCGCAGTGTCTTTGCCGGTAAAATTGGGCAATCATAAATAAACAGTTTTTAAATGCGGGCAGTTTTTTATAAAACGGCGCGGGTGCATAAATGTGGTTGACACATTTGCGTTTTAGCGCTAAAATAAAGCAAATTCAAGCAGGAGAATTTTTTATGACGGTTCGCAGTTTATCAAACGGCTTCTTTATGTTTTTTGACGGGTTTTACTTTAACCTGTCTTTTAGCCATACATAAATTGCGCCGGAAAAATTCAGATTTTTAAAGGAAGCCCGGCGCGAGGCTTCCTTTTTTTATTGCATGGAGGGATTTTAAAATGATGCTGGTACTGCGCAGGGGGACAAAACAGGAGGATATAGAAAAGCTGGCCAGGCATATTGAGGCTAACGGCGCCGACGTCCAATATATTAACGGCGACCAGGTTATGCTGGGGCTTTCGGGGGACACTTCAAATATCGACCCGGACGCGCTCAGCCGCTTTGAAGAGGTGGAGCGCATAATAAAGGTCAAGGAGCCGTATAAGCGGGCCAACCGCAAGTTTCACAGGGAGGATACGGTAATAGACGCCGGCGGTGTCCAAATCGGGGGAAACAAAATAGCGGTTATTGCCGGTCCCTGTTCAGTTGAAAGCGAGGTGCAGCTGCTTAATATTGCGCGCCAGGTTAAACGGGCGGGAGCGTCTCTTTTAAGGGGCGGAGCCTTTAAGCCCAGGAGCAGCCCTTATGCCTTCCAGGGGCTGGGGCTGGACGGGCTGGAGCTTTTAAAGATAGCAAGCCGCAAGACGGGGCTGCCCATAGTTTCAGAGATAATGTCCACCGAAAATATAAAAATCTTTGCCGATGAAGTAGATATTATACAGGTAGGGGCGCGGAACATGCAGAATTTCGTCCTGCTCAAGGAACTGAGCATGCTCTCTAAGCCCATACTGCTCAAGCGCGGGCTTTCGGCTACCATTGAAGAGCTGCTTATGGCCGCCGAATACATAATGGCCGGGGGAAACCCGAACGTCATACTGTGCGAGAGGGGCATACGCACCTTTGAAACCTATACCCGCAATACGCTGGATTTAAGCGCCGTACCCGTGCTTAAGCGGGAGAGCCATCTGCCTGTTATAGTGGATCCCAGCCACGGCACGGGAATGTGGTGGCTGGTTGAGCCTATGTCCAAGGCTGCGATAGCCGCGGGGGCGGACGGACTGATTATAGAGGTGCATAACGACCCGCCTCACGCTAAATGCGACGGGCAGCAGTCCCTGACGCCCCAGAGCTTTGCGCTGTTGATGGAAAAGCTGCGCGCTTTAGCAGAAGTGGAGGGCAGAAGCATATGAAATTCAGCTATACTCTTTCAGCGGCGGCAGACAGCACCCAAATAGTCATACAGCCGGGAGCGCGCTTAGACTTAGATAAGCTTATTGAGGCACGGGGAGCGCGCCGGGCGGGAATAATTACCGATAAAAACGTGGCCGGGCTGTATGGGCATGATATAGCCGGCGCGTTTGAGAGAGCGGGGATTGAACCGTATATATACGCCTTTGAGCCGGGGGAAGAATCTAAGACGCTTGGAACTATTTCAGAGATATATGATTTTTTAAGCGCTTCGGGCATAACCAGAACGGATATTGTAGCGGCTCTGGGCGGAGGCGTGCCTGGAGATGTGGGCGGCTTTGCGGCGGCTACATATCTGCGCGGAGTGCGTTTAATACAAATACCCACTACCCTTCTGGCCTGCACGGACAGCTCCATAGGCGGCAAGACGGGCGTGGATCTGCCCAGCGGCAAGAACAGGGCGGGCGCTTTTTATAATCCCGAACTGATTATTATAGACCCTGATTTTACCATTACTCTGCCCAAAAGGGAATATTCCTGCGGAATGGCCGAGATTATAAAATACGGCTGTATAAAAAGCCCTGAACTTATAGAGCTTTTAAATGAGAGTCGGCCGGATATGGCTAAAGCCATAGAGATAAGCTGTCGGATAAAATGCTCTTTGGTGGAGGCCGACCCATATGACAGGGGCGTGCGCAAGCTTTTGAATTTTGGGCACACCCTGGGGCATGCCTATGAGAAGAGGCTTAAATATGCCTGCTCCCACGGACAGGCGGTCGCCTGGGGCATATGCGCCCTGCTGGATTTAAGCTCGCGCTTATGCGGCCTGAGCAAAGGGGAAAGCCAAATAATAATTGAAACTCTTGAAAAATACGGCTTAAGCACCCAGCCGCCCATACCGGCTAAGGAAGCGGCGGAGGAAGCGGCCTTTGATAAAAAGATGGAGTACGGCCTTATAAACCTGGTGCTCTTAAAGCGCATAGGGGAATGCGAAATAGTAAAAATGACGGTTCAGGAGCTTATTGAAAGCCTTTGATAAGATAGATTGGGGAGTTTGCAAGGTGAAAGTTGTCATTCAGCCGGGCCGGCTTTTAGGAAAAATAAAAATCCCTCCTTCTAAAAGCTTTGCTCACCGCGCGCTTATCTGCGGGGCGCTGTCAGGCGGAGAGAGCATTATATATAACTGCGGAAATTCTGAGGATATAAGCGCTACAAGGAACTGCCTCAGCGCTTTGGGCAGAATTTTTGAAGCAAAAGGGGACGCGCTGACCGTTAAAGCAGGGGGCCAAAAGGGAAATGTGCTGGACTGCGGGGAATCAGGCTCTACTCTGCGCTTTATGCTGCCTGTGGCTCTTGCTTTAGGCGGAGAATATCTTTTCATGGGCCGGGGCAGGCTCATGAGCCGCCCGCTGGAGGATTATTTCAGGATATTTAAAAGGCAAGGCATATATTATGAGATGGATAAGGAGCGGGGCATGCTTAAGGTGAGCGGGCGGCTGCTTCCGGATAAATTCAGCCTTTCGGGAAATATTTCTTCCCAGTATCTTACCGGCCTATTGCTGGCCCTGCCTCTGCTTGACGGGGATTCAGAGATAGTGCTGAACAGCCCCCTTCAGTCGGCAGGCTATGTGGATATGACCAGGGATATCCAGGGTAAATTCGGCGTAGTCTGGGAAAAAGAACGCCTGCGCTATTTTGTAAGGGGCAATCAATTATACAAAGCGGCCACCCTTGAATGCGAAGGGGACTATTCCCAGGCGGCCTTTTGGCTGGCCGCGGACAGGCTGGGCTGCGGTATAGAGGTTATTGGGCTGAACCCGGGCACTTTCCAGCCGGACAGGGCGATAGCCGATTTGATTCAAGCAATGCCCGGAGAATGCGACGTCTCCCAATACCCGGATTTAGTGCCCATTCTGGCCGTATTATGCGCTCTAAGCCCCGGAAGGCGCATTTTATATAACGCCGCGAGACTGAGGCTTAAGGAGAGCGACAGGCTGCACGCGGTAAGCATGCTTATATCGGGCCTGGGCGGGAATATAGCAGAAAAAGAGGATGCGCTCATTATAGAGGGAAAGGAATTTTTAGACGGCGGGGTGTGCGACAGCTTCGGGGACCATCGCATAGCCATGTCGGCGGCTATAGCCGCGGTTAAATCGCGCGGGCCGGTAACTGTTCTGGGCGCGCAGAGCGTGAATAAAAGCTATCCTGAATTTTGGGAGCATTATATAAAGCTGGGCGGCCGGATAGAAAAATATGACGTTTAAAAGGCCGGGTGACGCTTAGCGGCAGATATAACGGCAGAAATGCCTCAGAGCGGCAGCGGCGGGTATAGCGGCAGGAATGCCCTTCAGGCATAAGCAAGGGGCTTTCATGGCTAAAAGACTGTAAATCGGCAGCAGCGTGCGCAGCGCTTAAAAAGTCTGTAAGGCGGCAAGGAAGGCGGAGCAGCAAAAACGCCTGAAAGCATAAAGGGAACGGCTGGACGGAAGGATAAATTGGCTGGGAGGCAGAAAAAATGAGCATGACAATAGGAGAACTTTTTAAGATATCCATTTTTGGGGAATCGCACGGCGCGGCTATAGGCTGTGTAATAGAGGGAGTGCCTGCGGGAAAGGAAATCCCAATGGACTATATAAATATGCACATGCGGCGGCGTGCGCCCGGCCAAAAGGGGACGACGCCCCGGCGGGAAGCAGATGCGCCAGAATTTTTGTCAGGCGTCTTTAACGGCCGGGCTACTGGCGCGCCCATTTGCCTTATAATACGCAATCAAAACACGCGCAGCGGGGATTATGAGCAGCTAAAGGATTTGATGAGGCCGGGTCACGCGGATTATCCGGCGCATGTAAAATATAAGGGCTTTAACGATTACAGAGGAGGCGGGCATTTTTCAGGGAGGATAACCGCTCCCCTTACCGCCGCGGGCAGTCTGGCCCGCAGTTTTCTGGAGGAAAAGGGGATTTTTATAGGCGCGCATCTGGCTGCTGCGGGGAAAGCTCTGGACGCTTCCTTTCCCAGCTTGTGCCCTGAAGAATTCAAGAAGGTCTGGCATAAGGATTTCCCCTGCGTGGGGGACGGCGAGGAAATAAAAAAAGAGATAAGCGAGGCGCTCAAGGCGGGGGATTCAGTAGGCGGCAGAATAGAATGCTTTATAACCGGCCTTCCGGTTGGAATAGGAGAACCCTTCTTTGATTCGGTGGAAAGCTGCCTGGCGCATATATTGTTTTCGGTTCCCGGAGTAAAAGGGCTGTTTTTCGGACGGGGAGCGGAGGCCGGCGAGCTGCGCGGCTCTCAGTTTAACGATGAATTAATGCTGGAGGAGGGGCGCATAAAAATGCGGAGCAATAACAGCGGCGGCATTAACGGGGGCATAACCAACGGCATGCCCGTAGCTTTTACCGTTAATATGCGGCCCACTCCCTCCATATCAACGGAACAGCAGACTGTCAATTTGAGCAGTATGGCTCAGGAATATTTATCCATCCGGGGCAGGCATGACGCGTGCATAGCGGTGCGCGCAGTTCCGGTAATTGAAAGCGCCGCGGCAATAGCGCTGTACGATTTAATGCTGCGCGCCGGCAGTTTATAATACGGCTGTAAATATGTAAATAAAATGTTGCCGCTTTGCGGCGGGAGGTATTTTTTATGGATATAAAGGAATTAAGGGAAAAGATTAACGGCATAGATAATCAGATCAGCAAACTGTTCCTTAAAAGGATGGAGCTGGTACGCGGCGTGGCTGAATATAAGCGGGACAATAACCTGCCCATTCTGGACGCAGCGCGGGAGCAGGAAATACTCAGGGATATTTCTAAAATCCAGGCAGGCGAATTTACCGGCGACCTGACAGCCTTTTTTTCAAAGCTGCTTCAGATAAGCCGCGGATATCAGAGCAGGCTGTTTTGGGGCGAGGATAACAGCTACATGGACGAGCTGCTCCAGAATATCAGTCCTGCCCATGAGGCGGGAGTGGTGGCATATCAGGGGGTTAAAGGCTCTTACGGCGAGCAGGTGTTCAGCGAGCTTTTCCCGAATGCTCAGGCCAAGGAGTGCGCAAGCTTTGAAGAGGTGCTCAAAAGCCTGACAAAGGACGCGGATTACGGCGTGCTGCCCATAGAAAACAGCTCAACGGGCGGCATAAGCGAGGTATACGACCTTTTGCGCAAATACGGCGCGTATATTGTGCGCGAGCATATCATTAAGGTAGAGCAGAATCTTTTAGGAGTGCCGGGCGCCCGCATCCAGGATATCAAAGAGGTATATTCGCATAATGAGGGCTTGAGCCAGTCCAGGGATTTCTTAGCCGAGCATCCTTTATGGAAGCAGATACCTTATTATAATACGGCGGTCAGCGCACGCTATGTGGCGGAGACAGGCGACCCGTCCAAAGCGGCCATAGCCAGCCTGCGCGCGGCCCAGCAGTACGGCCTGGACGTGCTGGCCCGCGGCATTAATTTCAATAAGAACAATAACACCCGCTTTATAGTAGTATCTTCGCGCTTTGAGGCGGCTGAGGACGCGGATAAGATGAGCATTTATCTTTCTCTGTCCCATACGAGCGGCGCGCTTGCGCAGATGCTGGATATTTTCTCTGAAGAGGGCATTAATCTGACCAAGATAGAATCCCGGCCCATCTATAATAAGAGCTGGGAATACTATTTCTATATTGATTTTGAGGGCAGCATACATGAAGAGCACGTTAAAAAAGCGCTGTCCCGCGCCGAAAAGCAGGCTGAATATTTTGAGGTGCTGGGCAATTATAAAAGTGCGGTGAGAGGATGAATAGAAGCAATATAGTGCTTATTGGCATGTCGGGCTGCGGCAAGACCACAATAGGAGAGCTGACTGCAAAAAAGCTGGGCCTAAAATTCCTGGACACGGATAAAATGGTGGAAGAGGCTGAGGGGGTCAGTATACGCCGGTTATTTGCTCAAAAAGGGGAAAAGTATTTCCGCCTTCAGGAAACGGCGGCCTGCCGCGCTGCTTCGGAGAGAGGCGGCGCCGTTATAGCTACAGGGGGCGGGGTTGTGCTTTCGCGCGTAAATATGTCCATTTTAGGGAAAACGGGGATTATAGTATATCTGGAGCGGGACATAGAGGATATACTGCGTGCCGATGCGCAGGTGCGGCCGCTGTTTACATCGCGCGAACGCGTTCTGGAAATGTTTCATGAGCGGGAGAGGCTGTATAAAGGATATGCGGATATCACGGTTAAAAATGACGCTCCTGCTGAGATCACAGCTCAGAAGCTTATATTTCTGCTTGAAGAATTTTTAGAGGGCTGAAATAAATTTAACCCTCTATAAATACCGGGCGGGATTTACTCAAAAGTACCGGAGAAAAGTGATCTTAAAAGCAATAGGGGCAGATGTGATGGAGAACAAAAAAGGCTGTGCAGAGCAGAGAAAAACATCGGGGAAGAGGCCTGCCCCGGCTATTTGCGGCGTTTAGCCGCATTTTTGTTGCCGGCAGGTGCTGCGGGAAAACTCCGTATAAGCTAAAAACCGCTTTATAAGCGGTTTTAAAAGGGCGCTGGTGGTATATAACGGGTATAGAGTGCAGTCGGGAAATCTTTGATTTCCAGGCTCATTCCCGGCTAAAAGCATGCCGGCTTTTTTTAAACGCTCAGAGGGCTGAAATAAATTCAGTCCTCTTTTATTGATTCATAAAACTACTTGCTGGGCAAGAGATTTCCGGAAAAGGCTTATGCTAAGGAATGTACAAGGAGAAACTTCCTTTGCTAAAATAAGAGCGCGCTCTAGCGGCTGTGTGAAGGAAAGGGAGGCCATTCAAAATGAACGACATCAACAGTTTATCGCATACGAAATGGAATTGCCAATATCATATCATGTATGCGTCAAAATAGAGGAGGAAGGCATTTTATAAAGAGAAAAGGGCGGAAGCGGGAAAAAATACTGAGAAAGGCGTGCGAATGTAAGAAGATAAAAATCATAGTGGCGGAGGAACGCCCGGAGCATGTACACATGCTCTTGGAGATACCCCCGAAATATTCTGTTTTGAGCTTCTTCCCTTAAGGTTCCCATAAAGCAGTTTGATGTTATACGGAAGGTTTCAGGAACAGAAGTACTAATACCTGAACCGGGAGTTCTGGCGCCGCGGGTACTACGCAGATACGGCGAGGAAGGATACGAAACGGATTGCAGAGTACATCAAGCGCCAGCTTTATGAAGAGCAGACGGCGGAGCAGGCGAGAATGGGAAACATATAAAGCTAGAAAAGCCCGTTTGCGGACGGCAAGCAACAGAATCGCTGCTGGCAGACCCCGCCAACGCGTTATGCGCGTGCCGCCAGCAGCAGAGGGCTTTATCTGTCTATGAAATCCCCCGGTTGCGCCGGGGGATATTTATTGCCTATTAAGCAAATTTTTATCTGGGGCAGTTACAGGTGCCGTCGTCCGCGTTTATCTGCGAATTGGTAAAAACAGGCCTGGTATTATTGGAGGAAGTGGTAAAAGCGGTTCTGCATGAAATATCGTCCGGATAGAACTGGCCGTTCCCGCTCAGCTGCACGGGCAGATAGGAGGAAGTAAATACGGCCAGGGCGCCGCTTAAGTATGCGTTAAAGCTGGAGGCGCGCGAGGTATTCTGGACTGCCGAAATTACGCTCGCACTGCAAAGACAGCTTAAAAAGGCAGGCAGAAGCGCATCCTCAGGGAACATCATCAGCGCTGAATAAGGTATGGTTATGGTGCAGTAGGCGCTGTGCTCAGTGCTCTGGGCATCGTTAAATATCGCCTGGCCGGGGCAGACAATGTCGCATTCTACCAGCTGGTAGCGCTGGTTATACTCGCTTATGTAGGTATTTTCCGCCCATGCCCTCTGGTCGGTGGTATAAGCGCTGATAAGGCTTGCGGGCTGAATATCGCTCTGTATGTTTACTGTGCACGGCGCTGAATCCATGCGGCGCTGCACTCCGTCAAATATCCTTGTAGCCAGCACGGTTATATCTCCTGCTGCGCGGTTGGTAACGGTAAAGTCATTTATGACCGCACTGCGGGCGGCCTGCCGCGTGCAATTACAGCTGTTTCTCATTTTGGCTCCGTTCTCCGGCGGCGTTTTATGCGCATTCAACTGTTCCGCCGCCGGCAGGACAGCAGCCGTTTATAAGTAAAGGATTTTAACATTATTATGGGCTTTCAGTGTTCCCGTAATCATTATATGCTCCAGCTTGAAAAAGTTACTTCCCGCTGTAAAAATTACTTGCAAATTATTGCAGGTTGCATTATAATATATCCTACCTAAGGGGATATAGCTCAGTTGGTTAGAGCGCTTCGTTCACATCGAAGAGGTCAGGGGTTCGAGCCCCTTTATCCCCACCAAACTAAAAACGCCGCATGCGCGGCGTTTTTTTATTTTGCCTTGTATCGGGCATTTTTGGGTTTCAATGTATTATCGGAGTTTAAGAGTTTTGCTCATAAAAACAGCTGTTTTTGCTTAAAATGCAACACGAAATGCTGCGTTAAATACCGAGCAGTCAGAATCTGCGTCTGAAAGCTTAAAAATTCCTTTTATTTCTGTTGCTAAATAAAGCGGCATGTGCTATACTGTTATATATAATAATATAACAGTAATAACAGTGGGGTGAGCGAGATTAAGCTGATTATTTCAAATGTATCGGGAGTGCCTATATATGAACAAATTAAACAGCAGATAAAAGCGGCTGTTCTGTCGGGAGAGCTTAAAGCTGAAGAGGCTCTGCCCTCCCTGAGGACATTGGCTAAGGATTTGAGGATTAGCGTCTTGACGGTTGCAAGGGCTTATACGGAACTGGAACAGGAAGGCTTTGTTAAGAATGTTCAGGGGCGGGGGTGCTATGTGCTGGATTCTGAACTAATGAAGGAACAGTTGATCCGTAACGTCGAGGCCAATTTGACAGAGGCTATAAAAGCGGCGGGAATTGCAAACCTTTCCAGCAAAGAGCTGCATCAGCTTTTAGATATATTATTGGAGGCGAACGCAGATGGCTAATTATTTAGAGGTAAAAAACTTGTCCAAGGCTTTTGAAGGTTTTTGGCTCCGTGATATTGATTTTACTCTTCCCAAAGGCTATATAATGGGGCTGATCGGGCCGAATGGCTCTGGCAAGACAACTATAATAAAACTTATTCTGAATATGCTTAAGCGCAGCGGCGGCGAAATTAAAATTATGGGGCTGGATAACATTGCTGATGAGCAAAAGGCAAAGGCCCAGCTGGGGGTTGTATTTGACAACAATTATTTCAGCGATGATTGGACAGTAAAGCAGGCTGCAAAAGCTGTTTCGGCTTTCTATCCAAACTGGAATTCTCGGCGGTTTGCTGAAATGCTGAGAAAATTTGATATTATACCAGATAAAAAGGTGAAAGAACTTTCAAAAGGGATGCAGATGAAGCTGATGCTGGCCTGCGCTTTTTCTTACGATGCCAAACTGCTGATTCTGGACGAACCCACCAGCGGATTGGATCCGGTTTCCAGAGATGAACTGCTCTTTATCCTCTCAGAATATATTGAGGACGGCGAGCACAGCGTTCTTTTCTCAACTCATATTACGGCCGATTTGGAGCGCGCTGCCGACTATATCACTTATATCAGCTATGGCAAACTGTTTTTCAGCGGCAGCAAGGACGAATTTACCGATATGTTCCGTATCGTCAAAGGCGGGCTCAATGAGCTGTCCGCAGAACTGAATGCTAAAGCTGTTGGCATCCGCACATTTTCTACAGGCTTTGAAGCGCTGGTAAAAACCGAAGATATTGGGACATTCTCCGCTTTAAGCATTGAACCGGCTTCCATTGACCAGATTGTTGTGTTTACATCTGAGAAAGGCGAACATCATGAGTAATATATTAAAGGCGGCTAAATTGGATTTTGCTCTTATAAAGCCCTATATCAAAGTAATTTGCTTTACAATGCTCCTTCCTGCTGCATTTGCGGCAATCAACCGTTCTTTGCTGACGGGAGTCGCTTTTGCAATGTGTTTTATTGCTATGACGACAGGCTACACCTTTTCTATTACAGAAAAGAACGGCATGGAGCGGCTGTATGGAATTTTACCCGTAAAGAAAAGCGAAATGGTAATAGGCCGGTACCTATTTATTCTTGCGCTGGGTGCGATTGCTCTTGCGGTTTCTCTTATCATTCAGCCAATCGTGCTGCGATTAATGGGGGAGAGGGTTGAAACGCTGGATATAGCCGGTGCAGCTATGGCCGGTTTGTTCATGTTTGCGCTTTATACGGTGTTTCAAATTCCCGGATATTATAAATTCGGTTCTATTAAAGGCCGTATATTTATGTATATTCCTGTTGCTGGATTTTTGGTGGCTTTGTTTCTTATTCCGGAAATTCCTGCGGACAATCCTATTATCAATGCGGCGGCAAATTCGCCTGTTCTGCTGATAATACCTGTTATTGCGCTGGTGGCCGCTATGTATGCCGCGTCCGTCTGGGTTTCCATTAGGGTTATGAAAAACAAAGAAATGTGAGGCATAATATGGATTTCACAATTTTAGCGGTAATTCTTATTATATGTGTGGGTATTCCTGTAAGAAATAAGCTTATCCGGAAATATAGGGCTGCAAAAAAGAAGAGGCGCTGCGACTGAAATTTGATACGGCGGCATATATGAGGAACAGGGATTTTAACTGCCGTCTGCATAAAAGCAGCTGCGGAAAAATCAGAAAGAATACAATCAGCCAACTGGGGCTTACATGGCTGCAAGCGGCCTATTCTGTTGGATTGCAGGCCTGGGTTTCCCTCCGCCTAAAGGGTATCCGGCGGTGCCGTTTTGCAGGATAACAAACAGGTTTGATATGGGAAATAGCATTCTTTCCATCGACATGCGGCGCCGTTGGTGCTATAATAATTGGCGCGCAAATGGGTCCTAGCAAATGGATCCTATATTATTTGACGCATAAAAAAGTGAACGGGGTGCGGAATATGCGGCAGGGGGAAGAGACCGTTACGGCCAGGCTGCTTAAGCGGTTCAGGAGTTTTCGATATATTCTGGTGATAGAGGGAATAGGTGTAGGAATAGCCGCCGGGCTGGTGGCCGTGCTTTTCCGCATAGCTTTAGAGGGCGCCGAGACTGCGCGGCAGTATGTCAGAAATTTTATTTCTCTTCATCCCTGGGCGCTGTTAATTTGGATGCTTGTGCTGGCGGGTCTGGCTGCACTGGTAAATATGCTGCTGAAATGGGACGCGTATATAAGCGGTTCAGGCATACCACAGGTGGAAGGGGAGCTGCATGGAGCGCTCTGCCAGAAATGGTGGCGGGTATTGTTGGCCAAATTAACCGGCGGCGTGCTGGCTATAGGCGCGGGGCTGTCCCTGGGCCGGGAAGGGCCGTCCATACAGATGGGCGCAATGGCGGGCAAAGGCGTGTCCAAATTGACGCGGCGGGGAAGAACTGAAGAAAAAATGCTTATGACCTGCGGAGCGAGCGCCGGCCTTGCTGCGGCCTTTAACGCGCCTTTTGCGGGCGTGCTCTTTTCTCTGGAGGAACTGCATAAAAATTTTTCGGTAGACGTGCTTTTATCCTCCATGTCTGCCTCTATTACAGCGGATTTTATTTCCCGCTACGTTTTTGGCCTGAAGCCGGTATTTGACTTTTCTGCCGCTCAGATGATGCCCCTTAGCAGCTACTGGACGGTTCTGGTTCTGGGCGTTCTCTTGGGTCTGGCAGGAGCGCTGTACAATTTCTGCGTGCGGAAATCTCAGGATTTGTATGGAAAAATTAAAACAAAATATCTCAGGCTTTTAATTCCTTTTATGATTGCGGGAATATTGCTTGTGGTCTATCCGGCAGTGCTGGGCGGCGGCCATAATCTGGTGGAGCTGGTTTCGCAGGCGCAGCCCCTGGATTTTTTAATACTGCTGTTCCTGATGAAATTCCTATTTTCCATGCTCAGCTTCGGTTCGGGCGCTCCGGGCGGAATATTTCTTCCAATGCTGGTTCTGGGAGCCGCTGCGGGCAGTATTTTCAGCGGCTTAATGAATTCGTGCGGCTTGGATGCCCATCTTCAGAATTTTGTCATCCTGGGCATGGCGGGCCTGTTTTCGGCAATAGTCAGGGCCCCTGTTACAGGCATAATATTGATAAGCGAAATGACGGGCAGCTTTTCTCATTTGCTGACGTTATCCCTGGTATCCCTTACTGCTTATGCAGTTGCCGACCTGATGCATTCCCGACCTGTATATGATATGCTCCTGTCCCGTCTTATAAGGAAAGATAAGCCTGTTCAGACGGGGGAAAAGCTTCTTATTGAATCTCCTGTCTGTTATGGCTCGGCGGCATGCTCAAAGAAGGTCAGAGAGCTTTCATGGCCGGGAAATGCGCTCATAGTTTCGGTTAAGCGGCAGGAAAATGAGATTGTGCCGCATGGGGACACGCTGCTTCAGGCAGGGGATGTAATAGTCCTGCTTTGCGATGAGGGGCAGAGCCGGGAGGTATATGCCGCGCTGGAAGCTCAGTGCAAAAGCTCTTCCTGAACTGCTTAAGCGTCAGGAGCTTGGAAAATGCGGATTAATTTATAAAGGCGCGGCTGCTGAGTAAGTGCTTTGGTCAATGGACGGCGGCCGCAGTCCTGTTTATTATATAATGATCTGCTCAAATTCTTTTGTACTGCGCATAAAATCAAAACACTCGTCCGCCATTTCTGTTTTGAGCAATTCAATATAGCTTTTTTCGAAATTTTTGACAATTTCATTTTTTGAACAGCTGATTGAATGTGCAAATATTGAGGTATATTTGCATGATTTGAAATTATCCAGTTTATGCGCATGGAAGTATGCCTTTTTCAGCGCGTATATTGTTTTATCCCGGTTCTTGGTTCTGGCATATTCCTTTGCAATATTTATCCAGAGATTATTAAGCCGGATGTGCTCATAACCATAATTTTGGTCGTATAAAAACAGATTGTACAGCTTATCTATGGTTTCATATATAAAAATCTTATCTTCAGAGGAATATTCCTTAGCGCGCACCATCCATCCGGCAGAAAGGTTTATAAGGTTTATTAAGGTTATAATATTGCATTGGGTTAATTTCAAAAGGTCTTCGCCTGTTAATGCGCTTTCAAGCACTATGTTTTTGGTGCAATATAAATCGGGCAGTTTTTCAGCATATTCTTTTGCTTTATTATAATCCTTCCTGCGGCTGTACGCATAAATAAGAGTTTGAAGCGCGGAATATCTTTGACTATCGTCAACGCTTTTGCTTAGTATTTTTTCGCAGAGCAGAATGCATTCATCCAGATATACTTCCCTGGTGCTGAGAAAAAGGGCGTGTGCTAAACGGGACATAAGCAGTAAATTATCAGGAAATTCTGTCAGGGCGCTGCGCATCAAAATTATATTTTCCTCTATTTTGCCGGCAGTTTGGTTGGCGTCATACTTTTTTATAAATTCGTCTATTTTTTTGTTTTGAGCTGCTTCGTCACAGCCAAGCAGCTGGTCAACTGTTTTGGCATAATATAGCGCAATGGAGGGCAGCAGGGTAATGTCGGGCAAGCCCCCGCCCGTTTCCCTTAGTTAAAGATATTGTTGGATATTTCAAGATGTGTCATTCGATTTTGCCGATAAAGCGGTAGAAGATTTCTACCTCCTGTTCCCGGCTTCCGTCCTCACCTTTGACCGCTTCATGGACAAGGATTTTTTCAATCAGCGTATTCAGAAGTTCAGCCGTCAATTCTGTGGGATTGACATACCGTTTCATCAGACCTATCCACTTTTCAGCGTCAACCGCTGTCTGGGCGGCGGCCTCCATCGCTTCGTGAAGCCGTTCAATTTTTGCGTCCAATTCTCGCTGTTCGCCCTGATACTTTTCGGACAGCATATTGAAATTGTATTCTGTAATGCGTCCGGCAGACCAGTCCTCATACATTTTTGCAAACAGGGTGTCTACTTCTGCTTTGCGCTTTTCCGCCTTTTTCAGTTCGGCTGTCTGCCGCTTCCTTGCAGTATTGCGTTCCTTGTCGCTGGCGTTAAGTAGCCGTTTCAGAAGTTTGTCCCCATCCTGCTGTGCCAGCACAGACCAGTATTGCAGACGGGAAAGGACATAGGCGTAAAGCACATCATAGCGGATATAGTGCATGGAACACTGGTGCAATCCTTGCCCGTACTTGCTACAATGGTAGTGGGCATAGGGATTTTTGTTCTGGCTGTTCATACCATAGGCCAGCGACCAGCCGCAGTCCGCACATTTTACCAGCCCGGAAAATATCTGTGTTGTGCCGTTCTTCTGCCGTCTGCGCCTGTTGCAAATCTGCTCCTGTACTTGACGGAACACATCTTCGGAAATAATCGCTTCGTGGGTGTTCTCCACACGATACCATTCCTCTTTTGGCTTGCGTACTTTCTTCTTGTTTTTGAATGAAATGTTGGTCTGCTTATTGTGGACGCTGTGTCCGATATAGGTTTCCTCTTTCAGAATACTTTTTACCTGCGCTATCGTCCACGCATAGGCTTTTTCCTCCGGCGCTCCGGCATAGATATTTGCGAAAGTGCCGTATCTCTGGAAATTCAGCCAGCCGGGAGTAGGCACTTTTTCTTCGACCAAAATCCGTGTAATGCTGGCGGCTCCCCGGCCATGAACGGCAAGGTCAAAAATCTTTTCGATAATCCACCTTGTTTCCGGGTCAATCAGAAGATGGCCTTTCTTATCCGGGTCTTTGACATAGCCCAGCGGGGCATAGGCTCCATAGTGTGCGCCATTTGCAAACCGTGTCCGCATGGCCGCTTTTACCTTTTTGCTGGTCTGGCGGGCGTGCATTTCATTCAGAATGTTGAGGAATGGGGCAAGCTCATTCTCTCCGTTGATGGTGTCCACATTGTCATTGACAGCGATATAGCGGACGCCTTTGCTGGGAAAGTAGATTTCCGTGTACTGGCCGGTCAGAATGTAGTTTCTGCCTAAGCGGGATAAATCCTTCGTAACAACGCAGTTGATTTTCCCGTCCTCAATGTCATCAATCATTCTCTGAAAATCCGGCCTGTCAAAGTTCGTTCCAGACCATCCATCGTCGATATATTCATCTATGACATTCAGGCCATGCTCGGCGGCATATTGCCGGAGCATCATGCGTTGTGTCTGAATACTCCCGCTTTCTCCTTGCAGTTCATCGTCCCGGCTCAATCTCATATAAAGCGCCGTGTTGTAAATCGTAGTATTG
>URYI01000016.1 GCA_900552055.1 uncultured Eubacteriales bacterium
GCTTAATTCGAGCTTGCTCGAATTAAGCGGCAAAAGGGGCAAAGAAAGCAAGCTTTCTTTGCCCCTTTTTTACCGCTTCGGCCCTTTCAGGGCCGAAGCGCCGCCCCCTGTATCGGCCGTTTTCCGCCCCGAAATAAATTCCCTCGGCCGAAAATTTTTAAGCCGGCGCTGCATATAATATCTCCTTTGTACGGACAAAATCTCAGCTAACGTCGCCTTCTTCGGTTATATTGCCATGACAAGAAACCTCTCCGTTAATGTCACCGCCGCATTGGATGTCAGCGCCTGCTTGTGCATTGCCTTCAATATCTCCCTCGCATGTTAGGGTTCCGCAGGCCGAAGCATCTCCCGATATATCACCGCCGCATTGAAGGTCAGCGCCTGCTTCTGCATTGCCGTCGATATCTCCCTCGCATGTAAGGCTTCCGTCGGCTGAAGCGTCTCCTGATATATCGCCTCCGCATTGGAGGTCGGCGCCGGCTTGTGCATTGCCGCCGATATCCCCTTCGCATGTGAGGCTTTTGCCGGCCGAAGCGTCTCCCGATATATCGCCGCCGCATTGAAGGTCGGTGCCTGCTTGTGCGCTGCCGTCGATATCTCCCTCGCATGTAAGGTTTCCGCTTGCCGAAGCGCCTCCCGATATATCGCCTCCGCATTGAAGGTCTGTGCCGGCTTCTGCGCTTCCGATGATGTCTCCATCACAGGTTAGACTGCTGTTTGCCGAAGCATTTCCGTTAATATCTCCGCCGCAGCAGAGAGTGGCACCTGCTGATGCACTGCCGTTAATATCACCGCCGCATTTTAGAGTAGTGCCTGCTGCGGCAGGACCGTTAATGGAGTCGCATTTGAGGTCAGCGCCTGCTGATGCGCAGCCGTTAATATTTAGGCAGCTAAGATGTCCTCCTGCTGAAGCGTTTTCGCCTATATAGTTCCCGCATGAGAGATTTCCATTGGCGCTGGCTGCTCCGTTTATAATTTCACATTCTAAATTACAATAGCAGACCACATTTTCCGGTTCATTTTCTAATTTTACTGTTATTTTTTCCTGTTCTTCTGTGGCTGTAAGCAGTTTTTTTCCGCTGAAAACTGCTATCCTGATGGTATTATCGTCAGGCCATGATGTTTCAAGAGGTTCGGAGGTGAGCGCATGCGGAGATGACATACCAAAAAGCTCGTCCATGCTGATGCCGAAAAGCTGGCTTAAGACGGGCAGCATGGAGATATCCGGGCTGGATAGGCCATTTTCCCATTTGCTTACTGCCTGAAAGGTGATTCCCAGCTTTTCGGCCAGCATTTCCTGGGTCCATCCCAGATGTTTGCGGTTAACAACAATGTTGTTCTTAAGATTCTTGATGTAGTCCATGATGTTAGCCTCCTTGAATTTATGCTTATATGTTAAATGCGTATTATGTAAAAAACCATCTATTAACCGTTGAATCAACTGAAAAAATACTAAACTGTAAGTTGAATATGCAAAGTCTATTGCGGAACAAGCTTATTTTAATAAAAAATCCGAACCGCTGCAAATCGGGCTCGGATTAAATTTCTGGCACCTCCAAGGGGATTCGAACCCCTGTTACCGCCGTGAGAGGGCGGCGTCCTAGGCCACTAGACCATGGAGGCATTGGCTGCGGAATAAGGATTCGAACCTTAACAATACGAGTCAGAGTCGTAGGTGCTACCGTTACACTATTCCGCAATATGCTGCGGCATAAGAGCCGCCTGAAACATTGGTTATAATATCAAAGAGCTTGAATTTTGTCAAGCGTATTTTGCAAAAATCCCGAAATGCCGTCTGCCCCAGGAACTAACACCCGTCTCGCGACAGGTGGGAGCGCTGACCGGACAGTTTGTCTTCCCCTGGCATTCTTAAAGAACGGGGGCCTGACATTCCTCCGGCGCATTTTTTGACGCTCCCTAATAGTTATTGTGGGTATTATTACAAGGAGCCAACGCACATTCCAGGAATTAAAGGCCAAAGCAGCCTTATGCTGGTGGGATTAATTGGGCTCGAACCAACGACCTTTACGATGTCAACGTAACGCTCTAGCCTGCTGAGCTATAATCCCCTTTCGCATAGATTATTATACACATTTTTACGAATATATCAAGAGGAATTTGTGAATTAAATTGATTTTTATTTTAAAGGGAGATGCGAATTGACTGTTTCTATTTTAATTTGAATGCAAAAACCCGCGTAAGGGAGACGCTTCGTAAGGAAGTTGTCTCCCTTTGGTTTTGTAGTCAGCCGGAATGATTGGATTTGTAGGAAAAGCAATCATATTTGGAGGATTACAGATGAAACAGCATTACATTGATGAAAAAACAGGTATCACTTACACGCTGCAAGGCGATTATTATTTGCCAAATCTCGTCTTACCCACCGAAAAAGAAACGAGGCCTATTGGAGTATGGGGGCAACGGCATTTACGGCATCTGAAAGAATACCATCGGATTACATACGCTAATCTTCTCATAAGCGGTAAACTGAACAGTTATCTTGCCGACATCAACGAACAAGCAAAAGAAATGTTTTCTCGGCTGGTAAAGCAGATGGCGGTGCGTGAGGGCGTGACCGAGCGGCTAAAGGCGGAAAATCAGATGGAATGGGTTGGAGCAATGAACAGTATTCGGCACAGAGCAACGGAGATTGTAAATACGGAATTGATTTTCGTGTAAAGTACCAAACCAATATAAAGGCTATAAGATCGAAACTATACCGCTTTTGAATGCAAAATTGAGGGGCAAGGTACAAATACCTTACCCCTCAATTTTGCATCATAAAAAATGGCTTGAAATCAGGCTTTTTCAACCTCTATTTTTCTACGCTACGAAGTGTATAATCAAACAGCGCAGAGGACTTAAAGCCAAATAATGAAATATTATTACGCTGTATTTTTTATTATTCTATGCACAACGATCTTTGGATAACACCTTATTAAAAAATACGATTTCTTTACATAGATCAGACAAATTTTTCTCTTAGCCGTTCCAAAAACAGTTCAGCCGCAGAGGAAAATACCTGATATTTTTTCCAAATGATATTTAAGCCTGAATCCAGCCGTGGTTCCAGCGGACGGAAGCAAAGATTGCTGTTTTCGGATGTATTGGCGATTTTATCAATGGTAATTGCATAACCGATACCTGCCTCTACCATGATCGCCGCATTGTAAACGAGATTGAAAGTTGTCACGATATCTAATTTATCAAAATCATCTCCGAACCACCGGGCAAACTCGTTTTCAGGCTGTTCTTTCAATATAGCCTGCCGGGAGCAGATCAGCGGAACTGAAAGCAAATCCTCTTTAAGGATAACCTCTTTTTTTGCTAAAGGGCAGTCTTTTCTCATAAGAACTCCCCATATGTCTTTCGCAGGAATATTCAGATAGTCGTATTTGGATATATCCGCAGGCTGAATCAGGATTCCAAAATCCAAAAGTCCCTTGTCCAACCTCTCTGTTACATCCTCAGAATTTCCGCTGTAAAGATGATAATGGATGCCGGGATAGTCTTTTCTAATATCCTGCGCAATCTCTGCCACTAAGCGGATGGCTTCTGTTTCACCCCCTCCGATATAAATATCGCCCCCGATCACATTTTCCATGGAATTAAATTCTGCTTCCGTTTTATCAACCATAGAGATGATTTCTTCGGCACGCTTCCGCAAAATCATTCCCTCTGCGGTTAAAGTCATATTGTGGCTGCCGCGGGTGAATAGCTTTTGTCCAAGTTCTTCTTCCAAATCTCGAATTTGCCGGGAAAGCGTCGGTTGCGTTACATGCAGAAAATTAGCCGCATTTGTAATGCTGCCTTCTCTGGCAATCGCTAAAAAATATCGAAGCACTCTGATTTCCATAATGTTTTACCTCCCGCAGTGATTATAACACTTTGTGATATGCCTGTAAAGCAAATGACAACTTTTAATTTAGGTATTTGCTATTTCAAGTTTCCGGCATTATAATATGAACTGTAAAGGAGGTAGTCAAATGGGCGAAATACCGGCGCAGACGAGGCTTCTGCGTAATTTGAAAGACGCCGGCTTTGATGAAGCCATGATTCAAAAGTATCTGCAACTGCAAAAGGAAGGCAAACGGCAGGAGCAATTCAGGCTTCTTTCTTTGCACAGAGCATCTCTTTTAGATCGGGTTCATGTCAGTCAGAATATGATCGACTGTCTGGATTATTTGGTCTACAGCATGAAAAATGAAGAAAAGTAAAATAATTTTAGGAGGCATTTATTATGAATATGCATTTTGATTTCAACAACCCCACAAGAATCCTGTTCGGCAGCGGAAAGCTGAATGAACTCGGTAACCAGCCTATGCCCGGAAAAAGGCGCTGCTGCTGATGTCCGGCGGCAAATCCGCAAAGGTGAGCGGCGCCTATGACCGCACGCTGGAGCAACTTCACAAAGCGGGTGTGGAAGTGGCGGAATTTGCTAAGGTGATGGAAAACCCTGTCAAGGAAATGGTGATGGAGGGCGCTGCCTTTGCCAAAGAGAACGGCTGTGACTTCATCGTGACGCTGGGCGGAGGCGCTGTGCTGGATTCCGCCGTTGCTGTTGCAGCGATGGCAACCAACCCCGGTGATCTTTGGGACTATGTGAACGGTGGCACCGGAAAGGGGTAGCCACTCGCAAATCCCGGCCTGCCGATTGTTTCTATTACCCTCACTGCCGGTACTGGCTCCGAAGTCAACTGCTGGGGCGTGATTTCCAATCTGGAAACCAAAGAAAAAATCGGTTTTGGCTACCCAGAGCTGACTCCCGTCCTCGCTGTTGTCGATCCGGAGCTGATGAAAACCGTCCCTGCGAAATACACAGCCTATCAGGGCTTTGACGCCTTGTTCCACAACACGGAAGTAATGATGTCAAATGGAGTCAATATCCTGAGCGAAACCATTGCGCTGTCCGCCATTGAGAACATTGCCAAATACCTGCCCCGTGCCGTGAAGGACGGAAACGACTTAGAAGCAAGAGAGCACATCGCCTATGGCAGCACCATGGCAGGCATCACTATGCAGCTGACCAGTACCACTGCGCAGCACTCTATGGAACATGCCATGAGCGCCTATCACCACAACCTGCCTCACGGTGCAGGACTGATCATGATTTCCGTAGAATTTGCCCGCTACTTCATCGAGCGTCATGCCTGTGACGAGCAGTTTATCAAAATGGCAAGAGTCATGGGAATACCAACTGCCGACAAGCCGGAGGATTTTATTACAGCTCTGGTACAACTCCAGAAAGACTGCGGTGTGGATGATCTGAAGATGAGCGATTATGGCATTACCACCGACGAGTGTATGACGCTGGCTGTCAATGCCCGCGAAACTATGGGCGGATTGTTCTTAGCGAATCCCTGCCCGATATCCGATGAAGAGTGCGCAGGTATTTTTGAAAAAGCGTATCGCTAAGCCAAACGAACCCGCCCCCCCGAATATGCGGCAGGCGTTTTCAAGGGGGTAGCGCCTTCTTGGAAACGCCTGTACTTTTTTAATCGAAAGGAGATGAACTGCGATGAAGGTTTTAGCCATTAATGGCAGTGCAAGAAAAAACGGAAACACGGATATTCTGATCGGCCGTATATTTGAAAAACTACATGCTGCCGGCATTGAAACGGAAGCAGTGCAGTTCGCGGGGAATACAATCCAGCCCTGCAGGGCGTGTTTTGCCTGCGGCGGCAAAGAAAACTGCGTTCATAAACAAGACGATTTCCATGCCGTATTTGAAAAAATGAAAGCGGCAGACGGAATCCTTCTGGGCTCTCCCGTATATTCAGCGAACATATCGGCCAATATGCAGGCCTTCTTGGAGCGGGCGGCGGTTGTGTGCGATATGAATCCCGGGCTTTTGAAACACAAAGTAGGCACCTGTTTTGTAACAGCGCGCAGAGGCGGCGCACTGAACGCTGTGGATGCCATGAACCACTTCTTTTTAAACCACGAAATGTTTGTTGTGGGAAGTACCTATTGGAATATGATTTATGGTCAGATGTCGGGTGATGTGTTAAACGACGGGGAAGGTCTTGCCACTATGGACAGCCTTGCCGAAAATATGATTTGGCTTTTAGTAAAAATTAAGCGAGAGGAGGGCTAAAATTGAACGTAATTGCAGTCAACGGCAGTCCCAGAAAAAAACGGTAATACCGCGGCGTTGTTAAAACAGGCGATGGATGGTGCAAAGAGCCAAGGAGCCGAAACTCGCCGGATAGACCTCTATTCTCTGAACTATAAAGGCTGTATCAGCTGTTTTTATTGCAAACGCAAGGATAAATCTCATGGGATATGCGCTGTGAAGGATGAGCTAACTTCGGTTCTTGCAGAACTCAAGGAAACGGACATCCTGCTTTTAGGCTCGCCCATTTACTATGACAACATCACTTCCGGCATGGCAGCTTTTTTGGAGAGGTTTCTATTCTCCAATTATATTTACAGCGAGGAAATTCCGACTGTATTCCCCAAAGTATTGCCCACCGGCTTCATATATGACATGAACATCACCCGGGAGCAAGCGCAAAAGGTGCATCTGTATTCCAATTTGGAAAAATACCAGCGTTCTATTACGGAAGTGCTGGGGTGCAGGCCGGAGCTGCTGTATGCATACAACACATGGCAGTTTAGCGATTATTCCAAATATGAATCCTCCATCTTTTCCGAATCGGAAAAAAGAAAGCAGAGAGAAGAACAGTTCCCGCTGGATTGTCAGGCTGCCTATGATTTAGGTGCAAAGCTGGTAAGACAGGTACAGGAGATGAAACAGCGAGGAGGTAACAATCAATGAAACAGAAATGGGTTTCGATTTTGATTTCCGGACTTTTGCTTATTGGCAGTTTGACCGGATGTAATAACGGCGATGTCACTTCTTCTGGAACGGAAGGCAACTCCCCATCTTCAACAACAACGGATACCTCATCTTCGGAAAATGAAAACTCCGGCTAAGAAACATCCGCCCCTGTCTTTGACTTTGAAAGCAGGACGGTCATGCTGAACAGCGGATATGAAATGCCCATCGCAGGTCTTGGCACTTATGCCCTTTCCGACGAAGAATGTTATAACTCTGTCACCGCTTTGTTGGAAGCCGGCGGGCGGCTCATTGACACCGCATCTTACTATGGCAACGAGGAAGCCGTTGGCCGGGCCATCCGGGACAGCGATGTACCGAGGGAAGAAATCTTCGTCACTACAAAACTTTATCCCACAGAATTTGACGACCCGGAAGCGGCCATTGAGGGCTGCTTAGAACGCCTTGACATCGGATATATTGACCTGATGCTCCTGCATCACCCCGGTTCAGGAGATGTGGAGGCATACCATGCGATGGAACAGGCAGTGGCAGATGGGAAAATCCGCTCCATCGGGCTGTCCAACTGGTACATTGAGGAATTAGAGGAATTTCTGCCCCAAGTTAATATCACGCCTGCTGTGGTGCAGAATGAGATTCACCCCTACTATCAGGAGCAGGAGGTAGTTCCCTATATTCAAGACTTGGGTATCGTGGTAAACGGCTAGTCTCCCTTTGGTGGCAGAGGGCACACCAGCGAGCTGTTTGCAGACGAGGTTATTTCCGCCATCGCAGCAGATCATGGCGTGACTTCGGCGCAGGTGATCCTTCGGTGGAATTTACAGCGGGGTGTGCTCGTAAATCCGGGTTCCAGCAATCCAGATCACATTCGGGAAAACTTAGATGTTTTTGGTTTTGAGTTGACCGACGAGGAAATGGCTCAGATCGCAGAACTGGAAAGAGGTGAAAAGCATGAGTGGTATTGACTTGAAAAATGGAAAGAACGGTTCTGCCCCTGTGATACGATTAAACAGCGGATACAATCTGCCGGTGGTAGGTCTTGGCACCTATGCCTTGCATGGGAATACCTGCACAAACGCAGTGATTTCAGCCATAAAAAGTGGATACCGCCTGATTGGCACTGCGTCTTTTCTATGGAAATGAGCGGGAGGTGGGCGAAGGCGTCCGCCAATCCGGTGTGGAGCGGGAAGAAATCTTTGTGCAGACCAAGCTGTATCCGAACCAGTATATCCATGCAGCCAAAGCCATTGACGAAGCGCTGAAGAAGCTGGACATCGGCTACATTGACATGATGCTCCTGCACCATCCGGCCTCAAACGATGTGGCGGCATACAAAGCCATCGAAAAAGCCATACAGGATGGCAAAGTGCGCACTGCCGGTATCTCCTGCTACTACATTCGTGAGACGGATTCTTTTCTGCCGAAGGTTTCCGTAAAACCGGCTCTGATTCAGAATGAAATTCACCCGTACTATCAGGACAGCCCGGTGGTGGAGCATATTCAGAACAAGGGGATTGTTGTTCAGGGCTGGTACCCGCTGGGCGGGCGGGGTTACACCGGGGCAATACTGAATAATCCCGTACTGCGGGAGATTGCAGAAAACCACGGAAAATCCGTGGCCCAGGTGATTCTCCGCTGGGATTTACAAAGAGGCGTGGCAGTCATTCCCGGTTCCAGCAACCCGGAACATATCAGAGAAAACATTTCCATTTTTGACTTTGAACTGTCAAGGGAAGAAAAGGAGCAGATTGCCGCATTAGAGAAGCACGAAAAGCACGATTGGTATTAAGGAGCTGGCATACATTTTTTCAATCCGCACAAATAAAATAGTATTCCCAACTCTCTGAAAAATATTCAAAAACTTATTCAGTAAGCATTGACAAACAGTTGTTCTATCAAGTATAATAAAATATTCTCAAGAGAGTGACAACTGAATAGCATTCTTCACAGATTTAGGAATGACGGCTGAGAGCCGGACAACGCCTGCGGTATGCTAAGAGAAAATGCCGCCGCTTCTGAAACTGCTTTGGACTGTCGGCAGTCAGAAAAGTGTAAAGGACAGTTTCGACTTTGAATTTCAAAGCCGGTTACATGAATGTAAAGCCACCACCGCAAGGGACAAGTCTATCCTTTTGCGGGAAGTCGGTACGCATTTGTGTGCCGGCTATTTTTGTTGCCCGAAAGCCGGTTAAAACTGAATGACCGGCTGAATGGAATATGACCGTGCGATGATCTCCCTTTGATGGGAGCGAGCACAGCAACGCTGCGGTGAGACTCCGGGGCAGGGATAGAAAAACGACATTCAGACAGACCGGCGAAAAACAAAATTTTCGGGAGCCCCGAAAAGTCGCAAGCCTTTTTGGGGAGAGGAGGAGCAGCGGAATGAATGAGTTTTCGTGCCTGCACGGAAACGAATGATATGCAGCTTGTGACGACGATGTCCACAGGGATAGCGAGCATCGGATTGTGACCCCCACAATCCCAATCCGAACCCTAAAGGGATGCGGATTGACTCAGGGGAAATCCCCTGAATACCCCCTTACTAAGCTAAAACACAAGAATGGAGATGATATTTTTGAATAAAGAAAGCAATCGAAAAGTGCGTATCAAGGTACGCTTATCCGAAGAAGAACACGAAAAACTGAAACGCTGTGCAGCAGCGTGCGGGCTGTCTCAATCGGCATTGATCCGTCAGCTTTGCAAAGGCAAAGCGCCCAAACCACAGCCTAAAAAAGAGTTTTGGGAACTGTTAAATGCCCTCTATGATGTTCACAACAGCTTTCAAGAATGTAGCAAATACGAGCCGTCTGCACTTGAAATATGTAAAGAAATCGAGTGCTTAATACTCGATTTACAGGAGGCGGGATAATGGCAACGACAAGTTTATGGCATATCGAGGGCAGGCTGAAAGACCTGATTGCCTATGTTGAAAATCCCGAAAAGACAAGAGCAGAGAACCCGAACTTACAGCCGTTGTGGGATGTGTTTTCCTATGTCAGCCGCCCTGAAGCGACTGAACAGGGCGAGTATGTTTCCGCTGTCAACTGCCTCAAAGAGATTGCCTTGCAGCAGATGATTTTAACGAAAAAGCAGTACGGCAAAGAGAATGGATATATCGCCTGGCATGGTTATCAAAGCTTCAAGCCCGGCGAAGTCACACCCGAACAGGCACATAAAATCGGATTGCAGTTGGCAAAGGAAATGTGGGGAGATCGCTTTCAGATCATCGTCACTACCCACCTTGATAAAGACCATCTGCACAATCATTTTTGCTTTAACTCAGTTTCCTTTCTTGACGGGAAGAAATACAACTATTCCAAATCAGAGCAGAGAAAACTCCGCGAGGTATCCGACCGGATCTGCCGGGAACACGGCTTATCGGTTATTGAAAATCCCCATAGAGCGCCGTCAAGGCAGGTATGGCTGGATGAGAAAAGCGGCAAGCCTACAAGGTACAATGTCTACCGGGAAGATGTAAAAGAAGCCATCAATTTCAGCCGCCGTCCCTACTATATGGAGGAGTATTTGCGGCGAAAAGGATATATTACCGACTTTACCGGCAGGCATTGGAAGATACGATTGCCGCAGTATGAGCATTTCACAAGGCTGGATACGCTGGATGAAAGATGGACGCCCGAAAATATCCAAAGGACAATGGGCGCTTACGCTTCCTTCGGAAACCGAAGGGCGTTGGTCACCTATCCGCCTCAAATGCCGCAGAGCCTGCGGGACTGGTTTCAGCCTTTTCAAAAGACAAGTCATATCTATCGGTTGTATCTGCACTATCTGTTAGGCGTCCTGCCGAAGAAAACCACCTACCGCCCCACAAGTTCCTATCTCAAAGAGGATTTAAAAAAGCTGGAGGAACTGTCCAATCAGGTGCGATATATGAGCAAATACGGCATTGAAACCTTTGACGATCTGTATGCGGACAGGGATAGATTACAAGGTGAAATGGATAAGCTGATTGCCTGCCGCACCAAGCTGCAAAACAAAATTCGCAGGGCATCACCAGCCGAAAAAGAAACCTTGCGGCAGGAAAAGTCAGGCGTTACGGAGAGGATAACAGAACTGCGAAAACAACTGAAACTGAACAAGGGCATTGAGGAACGGTCGGTCAAAATTCAGGAGAAAACTGACCTGCTTTATGCCAATGAATACAAGGCGAAAGAAGCCGAACAGAACAGAAAATCACAGAGAAAGGAGCAACGGGAACGATGACAGACAATATCCTTTACCTTGATGAGCAGGGCTACCCCTGCGACGATTACAGAGATATTCACGAAGCGATTGACAAAACGACAAAAATGCTTATGTCCATGACAAAAGAAGAACGCATAGACTGGTTTCACAAAAGCAGGTATCCGTATCCCATCAACTTTGATATGGAAATCGGCAATACGGTCTACTCCGTATCCAGCCATTTCAACAAAGCCGCAAACGAGAGCTTGCAGGAGAAAGCACAGAGGATTATCTTAAACAAGCTGTATTAATCAAAATTATCGCTTTAAAGCGTTGAAGTTCAGCGGCAGATATGATATGATAAGTACACCTACAAATCCTATCATATCTGGCTGCGGAAAGGAGAATTATGAACACAAAACAGTCAGATAAACGAATTACCGCCCTATATGCAAGGCTTTCCCGTGACGATGAGAAAGAAGGAGTATCGGGCAGTATTCAAAATCAAAAAGTCATTCTTGAAAAGTTCGCAAAGGACAATAAGCTGCCGAATCCCCGCTTCTTCTATGACGATGGATTCTCAGGTGTAACCTTTACAAGACCGGCGTTCATGGAGATTATGGAGCTTGCCGAACAGGGCTTAATAGGAACTATCGTGGTCAAGGACCATTCCCGGCTTGGCAGAAACCGTCTCGTTGTCGGTCAGCTTTTGGAGGAAGATTTTGTCCGTTTGGATATCCGATATATCGCCATTATGGACAACATCGACACGGCAAAGGGTATCAGCGATCTTGTACCGATGCAGGATTTATTCAACGAATGGCACGCAAAGAACACCAGCGATAAGGTGCGCAAGGTCATGCAAAGCAAGGGTATGTCGGGCAAACCGCTGACTACAAATCCGCCTTTTGGGTATATGAAAAGTCCTGATAACAAAGACGAATGGATTGTGGACGAGCCTGCCGCAAAGGTTGTCAGGAAAATCTTTGACTTGTGTGTTTCGGGACTCGGGCCGACGCAGATCGCCAAACGCCTGAAAGCAGAAAAGGTCTTAACTCCTACGGAGTATTGGAACAGTATCGGAAGAAAGTGCAGTAAACCGCCCGCCATTGCGTATGGCTGGGTTGCAGATACTGTATCGGGCATTCTTGATAAGCAGGAATACTGCGGTGATACCGTCAACTTTCGAACTTACCGCAAGTCTTTCAAGATGAAGAAAAAGCTCGATAAACCGAAAGACGAATGGAAAATATTTCAGAATACCCACCCTGCAATCATTGACCGGGAAACCTTTGCACTGGTGCAGGAACTACGCCAGCACCGCTGCAGACCTGCTAAAAGCGGGATCGTCAGTATGTTTTCGGGACTGCTCTATTGTGCCGACTGCGGAGAAAAACTGTATTACAGCGTAACCAATAACTACAAGCGGGAGCAAGCCTATTTCTTCTGCTCAGCCTACCGCAAAAATTCTGATGTATGCTCTGCCCACTATATCCGTGAAAAAGTCGTGGAGCAGCTTGTGCTTGAGAGTATGCAGAGGGTACTGTGGTATGTGCAGAGCTACGAAAAGCTATTCGCACAAAGGCAGTTGGCGGAATTTGGCGAGAAGCAAAAGAAAGAGCTTGCTGAAAAGCGCAGGGAGCTTGATAAGGCAAAGCTGCGTGTTCGAGAGATTGACGGAGTTATCCAAAAGCTCTATGAGGACAACCCAATGGGTAAAATTAGCGATGAGCGATTTGCTACGATGTCAATGTCCCTTGAAAATGAGCAGAGCGAGTTGAAAGACCGTATTCCTGCTTTGGAAGATGAGCTTGAAAATGTGAAAATCAAAACTGAAGGCTTGCAGCGGTTTATCGACAAAGCAAAACAGGTTACCCGTCCCAACACCCTCACGCCCGAACTGGTACACGAATTTATTGAAAAAATCGTGGTGTCCGCACCCGAATACAAAGACGGTAAGCGCTGTCAGGAGGTTGCAATCTACTACAACGGCGTTGGTATCGTCAGAGAGCCGACAGCAGAAGAAATGGAAGAATACTTCCAAGAACACATCAGCAAAAAGCCTTTCTTAAAGGCAAAAACGGCATAGCCAATGGCTACATCGTATTCACACAACAATATTTCATTGAGATACAAAAGCCGCTTGGGGCACCTTCCTTACGGAGGGTGCCCCAAGCGGGGCATTTTCTCACCTTATCCATATGCCGCGCGTAATTATCCTATTGTTAAAATAATTAGCTTGCCGGCAGACGGTTTAAAGACGAAATATAATGACAGTTGGTGCAAAGAGGCGTATAATGGTGGCCGTAAGAATGAGAGGGATGCAAAATATGACTAATCAGGAAATTTGGGAGATTGCATTTAAGCAGTCTGCGTATGACTGCAGCTGCCGCCCGGAGGATTTTCTGCAAAAAGAAAACAAGGTGGTGCTGGCGGGTTCGGATAACAGGGCGCGGGCTTATCTGCCTAAGCCGCTGGAATGCGATTTGGTATCCTATGGCAGTAATATCGTAGCGTCGGTTAAAGCAGAACTGATGGAAGAAATTTCTGATTATATAAACAGCTGTCCTGCCGAGCATTGTTTTGAAACGCCCAATATATATGTGCTGAATGATCGCCTCGCGCCGTACAATCTTAAGGTCTGCTTTATGGCTGAATACTTTTTGCCTGATATGGAGCGGCTTAAGGCGCTGCCCTGCCCGTGGCCGTTAAAACTGCTTTACCCGCAGGATTTTAAAGATTTATATAACGGCCAATGGAGCAATGCGCTTTGCCTGGAGCGGAAGGAGAGAGACGTTCTGGCGGTAGGCGCGTATAAAGACGGCCGGCTCATAGGTCTGGCCGGCGCTTCGGCGGACTGCGCGGAAATGTACCAGATAGGCATAGATGTATTGCCTGAGTTTAGGCATCAGGGGGTTGCTTCCGCGCTTATAAGCCGTTTGGCGGTGGAAATTGCAGGAATGGGCAAAGTGCCGTTTTACTGCGCAGCCTGGGCGAATATCAAATCGGTGCGGAGCGCTATCAAATGCGGCTTTAAGCCGGCCTGGGCTGAAATGACCGCGCGCCGGCCGGAATTTATAAATTCTTTGTATCTGAAGCAGCCAAAGGGGGATTGACGGGCCAGGACGCTTTATTGGCGCTTTGTGTGTCTTATTGGCGCTTTGTACGTCCCGAAAAAGTCGATGCGCTTTTTTTCTGCCGCAAAAGCCTAAATTCCTTTGAGCTTTGGACGCGTTGAAAAAGTTTATATGCTTTTAGTCGGGAATGACGCTCTGAAATCAAAGATTTCCGGACCGCACTCTATACAAATACCTCCAGTGCCCTTGGGGAACTGCTTATAAAGCGGTTATTCGCTTATAAGAAGTTTTTCCCGCAGCACCTGACGGCGGCAAAAATACGGCTAAAAATCGCAAAAAAATAAATTTCAGGTTTATGGACAGTCTGAACGGCGCTTTATTGGCGCCATTTATAGCTTTATTGACATACTGGGCGTTCTGTTAAATGCACGTAAAATTTTCATTTATTTTTCATGTTTAATTCAAGCTTCAAACACGCGGCTGAGATAAAATATAAACTAAAGAAAGGGATAGTGTTTAAAATAAAAAAGAAAGGAAATAAGCTGCATAATGCCCGAAACATCTTTTGTTTTCAAACGGAAGGAGAAAAAATATCTGCTTTCGGAAGAAGAGTGCGCCGCTTTTATTTCCCGTACAAAGGAATCTCTTGTTGGAGACAGCTACGGCGAATATACCATATGCAATATCTATTATGATACGCCTGATTATAATTTGATAAGGCAGTCTATTGAAAAGCCCAAGTATAAAGAGAAACTCCGGCTGCGCAGTTACGGCGTGCCCGCAAAGGAAGATCAGGTCTTTTTGGAGATAAAGAAGAAGTATAAGGGAGTTGTGTATAAGAGGAGAAGCGCGCTTTCCTTAAAAGAGGCTGAGGCTTATATGGATAACGGCATAATTCCCCGTCAGGAAAATCAGATTTTAAGGGAGATTGAGTATTTTGTAAGCTTCTATCGTCCCGAAGCCAAAATCTATCTGGCTTATGACCGGACGGCTTTTGCGGGGCTGGAGGACAAGGGCCTGAGGATAACCTTTGACCGCAATATAAGAAGCAGGGATTATGATTTAAGCCTTGGGGCCGGGGATTACGGCGAATATCTGCTTGACGAGGGCAAATGCCTTATGGAAATAAAGAGCTGCGGAGCCATGCCGGTAGGGCTGGCAAGGGCGCTTTCGGAAATAAAGAAATATCCTGTTTCTTTTTCCAAATACGGAAATGTCTATAAAAATATGATGCGCGCCGAAGAGCGGGCTGCGCGCGTAATTTAAAGGAGGGGTATTTTATGCTGAACAGTATAATAGATGCGGCAGCGGGGGCGGCGTCCTCCTACGAGGTACTGGCCTGTATAGGTACGGCTATTGTGTTGGGCTTTATTATTTCGGGCGCGTATATGGCCTGCGGAGCTTATACTAAGAGCTTTGCAATAGCCTTGACCCTGCTTCCGGTTATAGTACAGGTTGTTATAATGATGGTAAACGGCAATCTGGGCGTAGGCGTGGCTGTGCTGGGAGCATTCAGCCTGGTGCGCTTCCGCTCTGTGCCGGGGAGCGCGAGGGAAATATGCGCTCTGTTTTTGGCTATGGCCGCGGGGCTTGCGACAGGAATGGGCTATTTAATATTTTCGGCGGTAATGGTTGTTATAGTCTGCGCGGTATTTGTGCTGTTAAGCAGGACTAAATTCGGCGAAGGCAGGCAGTGCCTTAAGGAGGTCAGGATAACCATTCCCGAAGCCTTGGATTATACCGAAGTATTTGATGATATATTTGAAAAATATACCCGTGAGGTTTCTTTGATAAGGGTGCAGACGGTCAATTTGGGCAGTATGTTCGAGCTGAGATATGAAATAAAATTCAAGCCTGGGATAAATGAAAAGCAGTTTATAGATGAAATAAGGTGCCGGAACGGAAATTTAACGGTAGCCTGCGGCAGGATACAGGCCCAAAGGGAAGAATTATAATCAGGAAAGGGTGAGGCGTGATTGAAGAGTTTTAAAATTTTTACCGCGGCATTAATATGCATTTTAATGACTCTGCTTTGTGCCTGCGTACAATCCAATATAAATTCGGGCGGAACTGCGGGAACGGACGGCTCCTCTTCAACTCCCGCGGCTACCTTTATAGGCTTTGACGACAGCGATTATAATACAAGCTATACCTCTCAGGCCGCCGAAATTGTTTTTTCTCAGTCGGGCGTTTCGGCTGAAGGCAGCGGCGTTTCGGTTGAGGGCAATACGGCCGTTATTACAAATGACGGGGAATACATTGTTTCGGGCCAGTCCCAGGACGGGCGGCTGATAGTGGACGCTGAGGACTGCAGCGTGCATATAATTTTTAACGGTCTGACCTTAGAGTGCGCAACCAGCGCCCCGGTATATATAAAGCAGGCCGACAAAACCATTATAACCCTTAATGAGGGGACTAAGAATTATATAACTGACTGTGAAAGCTATATATATGACGACGCCCAGGAGGAAGAACCCAACGCGGCGGTTTTCAGCAAGGATGATTTGACTATAAACGGCCTGGGGTATCTGGAGGTAACGGCGCGTTTCAATAACGGCATAGGCAGCAAGGATATTCTCAAAATTACCGGAGGAGTGATAAAAGTAGAGGCGGCGGACGACGGCATTGTGGGCCGGGACTGTCTCGCTATTGACGGCGGAGAAATTGAGGTTGCCGCTTCGGGGGACGGCCTTAAGAGCACTAACGACGAGGATTCTGAAAAAGGCAATATTATAATTACCAGCGGCAGCATTACAATAAACGCTGAAAAGGACGGCGTGCAGGCGGTTAATTCTTTGCTTGTTTCGGGAGGAAAGCATACCGTAACTTCGGGCGGAGGCAGCGGCAGCAGCTCCAATTATTCCAGCTCATGGGACAGCCAGGACAGTCAGAAAGGGCTTAAAGCTCAGAATGACCTGAGTATTTCGGGCGGAATTTTTAATATAGATTCAGCGGACGACGCGCTTCACAGCAACGGCACCCTGACTGTTTCGGGCGGGGACATAACTGTCAGCACAGGAGACGACGGTGTGCATGCGGATGACGCCCTTACCATTTCAAACGGCAATATTAATGTGCTTGCTTCGTATGAAGGGCTGGAGGGTCTGAACGTATTTATAAACGGCGGCCATATAATAGTTCATGCGGAGGATGACGGAATTAATTCGGCGGGCGGTTCAGATTCGGGCGGCATGAGGCCGGGAGACGGATTTTCCTTCCGCGATGACAGTACTGCGTCTGATATCAGCATTACAAACGGATATATCTATGTAGAAGCCTCAGGAGACGGCCTGGACAGCAACGGCAGCATATACATGTCGGGCGGCACTTTGCTTGTAAGCGGGCCAACTGACGGTGGCAACGGTGCGATTGACTATGAGGGCGCGTTTGAATTAAACGGAGGCGTCCTGGCTGCTGCGGGCAGTTCGGCTATGGCAATGAATGTTTCAAAGGCGGCCGGGCAGGGTGCGGTTATGGTAATTTTTGATCAAACTTATTCGGCAGGCGAAACCATAGCGCTGACTGACCTGGACGGTAATCCCATAGTGGTGTTTAAGCCGGAAAAGAGCTTTAATTCAATAGTGGTTTCATCGCCTCAAATGCAGGAGGGAGAGACTTACCTGGTTTATGCCGGCGGCCAGGCGGATACCGATTCCTGCGGCTTTGCGTCAGATAATTATACTCCTGGGGAACTCTTGTATGAGATTACTCTCAGCCAGCCTGTTATGAATGCCGGGTCTGTTTCAAGCGGCATGCAGCCGGGCGGAGGAATGCCTAGCGGCGGAGGCATGCGGCCCGGAGGCATGGGCCGGTAAGTTTAAGTTTTATAGAACTGCGGAATGGGGGAAGAATTTTGTATAAGCTGCTTATAGTGGACGATGAAGAGAGAATCCGGGCGCTTATAAAAAAATACGCTTTGCTGGAAGGGCACAGCGTATATGAGGCGCAGAACGGGCTGGAGGCGGTTGAGCTCTGCAAAAAAGAAAGCTTTGATATTATAATTATGGATATAATGATGCCTGAGCTGGACGGGTTCAGCGCTGTTAAAGCGCTGAGGGAGTTCTCTCAGGCTCCCGTTATCATGCTTTCAGCGCGGGGCGAGGAATATGATAAACTGCACGGCTTTGAATTAGGCGTGGATGATTATGTGGTTAAGCCCTTTTCTCCGCGCGAGCTTATGATGCGCATAGACGCGATAATGAAGCGCGCCGGAAAAAAGGAGAACGAGCATAAAATATATCAGAAGGACGGGCTTAAAATTGATTTTACAGCGCGAAAAGTGTATGTGGATGATAAAGAGGTAAATCTGACCCCTAAAGAATACGATTTGCTTTTTTATATGGCGGAAAACAGGAACATTGCGCTGTCCAGGGAAAGGCTTATATCGGTAGTCTGGGGCTATGATTATTTTGGGGACGACAGGACTTTGGATACGCATATAAAAATGCTGCGCAAAAGCCTTGGCGGCGCAAGCGGAGTTATTGTCACCCTCAGGGGGGTAGGCTACAGGTTTGAGGGTTAATTTGCAGGACGGCTGTTAAATACTGGAATTAATGCAGAAAAGGGGCAAATTACCTATGGAGGTTAATGTACAAAACGGCTGTTAGATACTGCAATCAGCAATTACAAACTGGCCTGACTTAAAGGATAGTATAAGCGGATAAGGCTTTAAAAGCGCTTTTGGGGTAAGATTTTAAATGGAAAAACAGAAAAAAACAAAAAGAGGCGTAAGCATAAAATGGAAGCTGATAATACTGCTCATGTGCTTCAGTGCCGCCCTGATTATTCTGCTCTGGCTGTTTCAGGTGGTATTTCTGGACAGCTTCTATAAGAGCATAAAGGTAAACAGCATACGCTCGTGCGTTAACCAAATTGAAAAAGCAGATTATTACGGTATGGACAGCGAGCTTATATGGACGCTGGCAGGTGAAAACGACAGCTGCATAATGCTGCTGGACCGGGATAACGGAGGCGAAATTTATTCGGCAGACCGGTTCATGGACTGCGTAATACACAGAATGTCCAGCCGCGACCGCTATCTGCTTATAGAACAGGCGGAAGAAACGGGCGAATGGCTGAGCTATGCTGAAATAAGGTATATAGGCGGCTGGCAGCCCAGTGAAGCGGGCGCTGAAAGCATAATATATGTTAGAATCCTGGATTCGCAGACGGCTGTTATAATAAATGCGCGTATTTCTCCTGTGGATTCAACCGTCCAGACCATTCGCGTGCAGTTATATTATATAACGGGCGCGCTGGTAGTGCTTTCTGTGGTGTTAGCCCTGGTCATTTCAAAATTGGTGGACAGGCCGATAAAGAACCTTAAGCGGTCGGTACAGCAGCTGGCGGAGGGCAATTATGACGTTACCTTTGAGGGAAACGGCTATAAGGAAATAAACGAGCTGACGGGCGCGCTGAATAATGCTGCGGGGGAAATTTCCCGCATGGAGAGCGAGCGCAGGCAGTTAATAGCCAATGTCTCTCACGATTTGCGCACCCCGCTCACTCTTATAAGCGGGTATGCCGAGGCCATGAGGGATCTGCCTGACGAAAATACGCCCGAAAACGCGCAGATTATCATAGATGAGGCGGGCCGGCTGAACGCGCTGGTACATGATATGCTGGATTTATCCAGGCTCCAGGCCGGAGAAAAAATGCTGAACCTTGAAAAGTTCAATTTAACCGGCGTTGTAAGCGAAGTTGCGGAGCGCATGAACCAGCTGATTCAAAAGGACGGCTATTCCATAAGCTTTGAATGTGACGGCGCCGTGAATGTTACCGCGGATAAGAGCCGGGTGGCCCAAGCGGTATATAATCTTATTCTGAATGCCGTAGATTTTACAGGGCCTGATAAAAAGATATATGTGGCAGTAAGGGTATCTGGCCATAGGGTGCGCATAGAGGTCAGGGATACAGGCAAGGGGATTTCCCCTGAAATTCTGCCTCATATCTGGGACAGGTATTACAGCGACAGTTCTTCGCGCAGAGAGGGCAGAACGGGCACAGGGCTTGGGCTGAGCATAGTTAAAACCGTGTGTGAGCTGCACGGGGGCTCCTGCGGCGTGCAAACCAGCCAAAACGGAAGCACCTTCTGGTTTGAGCTTCCTGTCTGAACGGCTCTTTATCGGGAAAGGAGCAGCGGAAGGCTGAATATCATATAAATAAATTTTAAAGCAAAACCGGCTTTTAAAGAGCCGGTTTTGTTTTTCAGCCATTTAGGGTATATTATGTTCTGAAAGGGGATGGTTCATATTATTTATGGATATGTCCGCGTATCCAGCGCGGACCAGAATGAAGAAAGGCAGCTCATTGCTCTGCGGGAGCAGGGAGTTCCTGAGGAAAACCTTTTTATAGACAGGCAGTCGGGAGAAAACTTTGAGCGGCCTAAATATAAACGGCTGGTAAGGCGGTTAAAAAAGGGAGACTTGCTTTATATACTCAGCATTGACCGTTTGGGGCGCAATTATAAGGAGATACAGGAGCAGTGGAGAATATTGACTAAGGAAAAGAACGCGGATATATGCGTCTTGGACATGCCTCTTTTGGATACGCGGAACGGCAAAGATTTAATGGGGACCTTTATCGCTGATTTGGTGCTGCAGATTTTATCCTTTGCCGCGCAGAACGAAAGGGATAACATACGCAGGCGGCAGGCGGAGGGAATAGCCGCGGCAAAGGCAAGAGGGGTTAAGTTCGGCCGGCCTGTCCGGCCTGTGCCTGAAAATTTTTACGAAATACATGCATTATGGCGAAATAAAAAAATAACGCTCCGGCAGGCGGCTAAAAACTGCGGAATGCCTGAAGGCACGTTTTATACCAAAGCGGTTAAATATGAAAAAAGCTGCGAAAATACGGGTATCCAGCCGTTTGAAATGGTGTACTTTTCCAAATTACATAAGTGATTATAAAATTTATAATATTATATCCGAAAACCAACTTTTTTTCAAGCGCTTTTTTTGACGCGAGTCTGCTGAAATACCTTAATCTGTCGATTTTTTAAAGTACACTTTTAAAAATTGAGAGAGAAGGTGCGTGTATGAAAAAAGCGGGTTTGAAAGGCTTGCTGGCGTGTGCTGCGGCAATAATAGCGCTGTTTGCCGTTATGCTGCCTGCCGGTGTTCTTGCGGCGGGAACAGACGGCGCTCGCTCTGGCGGTTTAATAACGGTAAAAGGAGCGGATGGGGCTGAAACTTACTGCCAAACGCTGTTTGAAGCTGCGGATGCGGCCGGGGACGGCGATACGCTGATTCTCAATGATAATATTGAAATGGCGTTTTTTACTTTAAACGGCAAACGGCAAAATCCCACTATGGTGGTAGAGGATAAAAGCTTGACGCTGGACGGCCAGGGACATACGGTGACGGCCAGGAACGAAGCGTTCAGCATGATAGAGGTAGGCGTGAATGGGAATTTGACGGTTAAAAATATTGTTATGGACGGCAGTGCCGCTGATAACAGGCGGTATTCCAGCATAATTAATATTGAAGGCGGCCAGGTTTTTATTGAAGAGGGGACAATCCTGAAAAACAACTGTACTGCCGCGGTAGATATCGGCGTTAATGTTCCGGGCGGAAAGTGCATAATGAACGGAGGAATGATTACTCAGAATGTGATGCCTGCCGGGAGCAATGATACCGGGGTGGCCGTAACTGTTCTGGAAGAGAGCACGTTTATTATGAACGGAGGTATTATATCGGATAACCGGACGGAAAAATACGGCAGTTCGGGCATAATGGTAAACCGAGGGGGCAGCGCAATATTAAACGGCGGCGTCATAGAAAACAATATTACGCAAGTCCGCGGGATGGCCTCTGCCCTCCATATAAAGGGAGGCCATGTACAGCTTAACGGCACCGAGATAAGAAATAATATATCCAGGGATGGCTACGGAGCGGTTTATGTGACCAATCATTCGTCTTTCGGCAATAAATGGGATGGGGTGCTTGATATAAACGGAGGCGTCATATCAGGTAATAAAGGAGAAAATGGGAACGCCAATGCTATATATCTGTACAGCCGGAGCAGCATAAAAGACACGGGGGCTTATATTTATTTCAGCGGTTCGCCTACGATTGATGGACCCAGCGTAATATACGCCAACAGCAGTTCGGATGTTAATTTTAAGCCGCTGGTGGTAGACGGTGAATTTAACCCGGTACTGCCGGTAGAAATTGATTTGCAGTTTTATTATATAATAGATCAGACCATTGTGGAATATTTAGACGGAATAAAGGCGGATTCTTCGCATTTTACTGCCATAAGGGAGGATTACGGCTTCCAGGAGGACAGCTTAAATAATCTGCTTTATACTCAAGCCAAGCGGGAAGTCATTTTTATGGACGGCGAAAAGGAGCTGGAGGGACTTTCTTATTGGGAATTTGTTGAAGATAAAATAGAAGAGCCTCAGAATGGAATGGCAATTAAGCCTGGCTATGTGCTTAAAGGCTGGTATACTGAGGAAGGCCTTATTAATAAATGGGATTTTGATAAAGATGTTCTCTTAAGAGAAGAAGGAGAATTCAGGCTTTATGCTGAATGGGAAGCGCTTGAAGCAATACCTCCTGAACTGGCGCCCAAAATAGAGGTTAGTATTTCCTGCGGCGACGAGGACGGCGCGGTTCTTCATCCCGAATTTGATAAAGAAGACGGATATGAATATACTTATACATGGCAAAACGCCGCTGGCGAAATAGTTGGAGAGACTTCGGATCTGACCGTATCTTCTCCGGAATTGGGCGGGCAGGAAAAGTATACTCTAATTGTTTCGGCATTAAGAACGGATAACGGCCAGACCGCGCAGGCCAGTGCGATTTATATAGTTTCGCGCGGTACGCATAATTTTGACGGCTGCATATATAATTCGGAAATTCATTGGCAGGAATGCCCGGTTTGTTCTCAAAAGCAGAATGAAGATAAGCATAGCTTTGAATGGGTAATTGATAAAGAAGCAACCGCCTCAGAAGCGGGCTTAAAGCATGAGGAATGCTCAGTCTGCGGCTATTCTAAAGAGAAAGTGCAAATTCCGGCGCTGTCTGATGATACGGACAATTCAGGCGACAGTACCGCTGTGGGCATTATGACTCTGTTTGCGCTTACGGGCCTGGCGGCAGCGGCCCTGCTTGCGGCTGCAAAGCGGCGCAATGTAAATGTTTTTTTGGGTAAAAGAAATTAAAGTAACAATAGAGACAGCGGAATAAAAAACGCTGCAAAAAAGCCGGTTTTTGACTGCGCTGGAATAAGGCGCGTAAAAAACCGGCTTTTTATATTTAGTATAGAGCTTGATTATTCTTTTATCTGCTGTTGGGTGTGCGGTTCGCGCATCAGTTTGCGGTGCTGTCCGGGCGTGCAGCCGTATGTTCGGCTGAAAAAACGGTTTAAATGGGAGGAATCGTAAAAACCGCAGGCAGCCGCTATATCAGCGACTGACATATCGCTTTGGCTGAGCATTTCCCGCGCTTTGGATAGCCTGAAGGCGTTAAGATAGTTTATGGGCGTTGCTCCGGTCAGCTTTAAAAAATATCTGAAAAGAGTGGCGCGGGATACGTTGGAAAGCTCGCTGAGCTTGTCCAGCGTTATATTTTCCCCGTAATGCTCCTGGATGTAATTAATGCATTTTAATATATTTCGGGAGACTGAATTTTCCCAGACTTCGTTGCTGGTGCAGATATATTTTTCCTTATATATCCGGCATATATAGGAAAGGATGTATATGGAAAGGGAATGAGCCATAGGAGCGGTATCGTCTGCGGCTTCCGGATACAGGGCCGCAATAGCCTCCAGCTGCGGTATAAGCGTGTGCATCTGCTCATCGTTAAGCTTAAGATAATAGCGGCTGGC
>URYI01000017.1 GCA_900552055.1 uncultured Eubacteriales bacterium
TACGGCCGCAAACGCGCCGCGGCTTTTTGGGGGCAGCGCCCTGCTCCGGTTATATATTGATAACACATTACGCCGCCCCTTACGGGGCGGCGTAATGTGTAATGATATCCGTTCCCACAGGGAACGGATGATATACCCTTTAAAGGGTATGATATTTGCCGCGCAGATGATATACTGGCGTATAAAGGAACGGATATCACTGTTTTATGGCATGCAGAAAAGAATAAAAAACGTAGAATCGAGCATAGGCCAATAATTATTTAGTGTTCCATTTTTGACATTATGTGTTGATAATAATTATAACCTTAACGGCAATGCTGCGTTTTTTACATTGGTCAATCACATATTTTGTGCCGCGGGAAGTACCGTCCCAAAATGCAAGCACCAAATCGGCATTTTCAATAATAGTTATATTTCGCTTTAAAGGCGCGGCGCGGCCGTATCTGGAGTAGTCGGGCAGAAATTCTGTAAGCTTCAGTCCGTTAGCCAAAGCATACTCTCTTGCGCAGGTATCTATCCCTTTTGCGCCGCCTGAAATAATTTCTGCCGTCTCTTCTGGCAGGAATCTTTCCAATTTCTCTACTTTTAAACCTCTTGATCCAATTACAGCAACTTTCATATATGTTTCCTTTCAAATTTTGTGGATATATAGTATATCTATTAGCAACATTATAACACATAATAACTATAAAATAAACATATAATATGTTTATTTGAAGGTGAATTTATGGCTATAAAAAGCGTTTCTATTAGAATTGAAAAAGAAATGTTAGATAAGCTCGCGTTTATTGCTGATTATGAGGGTAGATCAGTAAATAGTCATATTCTTGTTTTAATAAGAGAAAGTATTCAAAAGTTTGAGCAAACAAATGGTAATATTGATGGCAAAATTCAGCCGGATTTAAATGTAAAGCCTACAAGGAAAAAATGAGATACTTATAATCATTCATAATACATCGGCGGCGTGGTACAAAGCGCCGCTCTTTTTCTCTCCATCCGCTCAAACGGATTTCCAAAATCAGAGCACAAACTGTTTAAATAATGATATATCGCTGACGCGATATGATATACGGCTGCGCCTTATGATATGTTTGCGAAGCAAGCATGATATAATATCCGTTCCCTTTATACGCTAAAGCGTATATCATCTGCGCAGCAGATATCATACCCTTTAAAGGGTATATCATCCGTTCCTGCAGGGAACGGATATCATTGCAAAAAGCCTTATTTGTCTAATAGACAAATAAGGCTTTTTGCATGGTGCCGGTGGTGGGACTCGAACCCACACGGGTGATTAGCCCAACGGATTTTGAGTCCGTCACGTCTGCCAATTCCATCACACCGGCATTTATATTTTTAAGTCTTACTCCCGATGTCCTGTCCGAGAAATCGGAGGGACATCGTGGAGGGACATTAAAAACCATTTACATATTGAGTTGTCAAAAGCCTTGATAAATCAAGGGTTTCAGCCATAGTGGTATGAAACGGCGAAGTAGATTTTGAGTCCGTCACGTCTGCCAATTCCATCACACCGGCGTATATATATTTATGAGTGCAATTTAACAGGCAAAAACAGCCGTTCTTCTAAGCGTGCCCGAAGAATGCCATCAATGCATCGAGGGTATAATAGCATAAAATCTTTTTACGCGCAATATCTTTTTTATAAATATATGAGGCCGGGCGGGCTTTTTATTTTAAATTGGGCGCCGGGTGCGCCTAAATTGAATTTGTTATATAAAAGTAATGGAATGTTCAGAGATTTATGCTATAATAACTTATGATTTATATTGCTTAAGGAGTTTTGAATGGAAAAATTTTTGCTGGTGGACGGTAACTCCCTTTTAAACAGGGCGTTTTACGCGCTGCCTGTGCTCAGTACCGCTTCGGGCGAATATACAAACGCTGTGTACGGCTTTTTCAATATGCTTTTCAGCATGCTGGACAGGCTGGAGCCGGGGTATGCCGCCGTGGCCTTTGACCGCAAGGAGCCGACTTTCAGGCACAAGCAGTTTGCCGAATATAAGGCGGGGCGCAAGCCTATGCCCGACGAGCTTATTCCTCAGTTTCCCCTGCTCAAGAGCGCGCTGGAGGAAATCAATATGCCCTTTATTGAAATGCCCGGCTATGAGGCGGACGACCTTTTGGGCACCCTCTCTCTGATGGGGGAAAATTCCGGGCTGGAATGCTGCGTGCTTTCGGGGGATAAGGATGTTTTGCAGCTGGTCTCGGATAGAACCACCGTTTTTCTCACCAAAAAGGGCATAAGTGAGCTGGAAACCTATACGCCCGCTTTTCTCATGGAAAAAATGGGGCTGGAGCCGGGGCAGATTGTGGACCTTAAGGCGCTGATGGGGGATTCTTCGGATAACATCCCCGGCATTCCGGGCATAGGGGAAAAAACTGCCCTTAAGCTGCTGGGGGAATATAAAAATGTGGATAACCTCCTGGCCCATGCTGATGAAATAAAGGGCAAGCTGGGGGAAAAAATAGCGGCTGGTCGGGAAAACGCCCTTTTGAGCCGGCAGCTTGCGACTATAGACAGAAACGTCCCAATAGAGGGCGGGGCGCAGCAGTTTAAATTTGAACGGGCGGATGAGAAAACTCTCCGCGCTCTCTTTACCCGGCTGGAGTTTAAATCCCTTTTAAAAAAGCTGCCTGCGGGGGAAGAAGAAATCAGCAAGAACAAGCAGAGTGAAATAGTTCAGCTTCTGCCTGAAGAACTGCCCCCGCTGGGCGAGAAAATCGCCGTTTACTGGAGCCTGGACGAAACGGGCGGACTGTATATAACAGACGATGGACAAAAGGAATATTATATTAAGGTGTGCGACGGCATGCTGGACGAGGGGGTCAGCCCACAAAGCGCGCTGGAAGCCCTCTCCGGCCTGTTTAACGGGCGAAAGCTTATAGGCTTTGACGTTAAAGCGCTTATGCATGCGCTTAACGATTATAAATGTCCTCTGCCTGAAGAATACGAGGACGCAGTGCTGGCCTGGTACCTTCTGGAGCCGCTCAAAAACGACTATCCCATAGAAGCGCTGACAGAAAAATATGCTTCAGGCAAAGCGTGCGCGGTTTGGGCCGCCTTTGAGGATATGCTCTCCCGGCTGGAACGCGAAGGGGCCGGCGCGCTGTACCGCGAAATAGAACTGCCCCTGCTCAGGGTGCTGTTTGATATGGAACTGATAGGCTTCAGGGCGGACGCGGATGTGCTCCGGGAGCTGAGCGTTGAGTATACCGGCCGCCTTAATTCGCTCAGCGCCAGGATATTTGAGATGGCGGGCGAAAGCTTTAACATAAACAGCACAAAGCAATTAGGAAGCGTGCTTTTTGAAAAGCTGGGACTGCCCCACGGCCGCAAGACAAAGACGGGCTATTCCACTGATATAGACGTATTGGAAAACCTGCGCGAGCAGCATGAAATTATCCCGTTAATAATGGAGTACAGGCAGATACAGAAGATAAAGAGCACCTATACCGACGGCCTGCTTGCCCTTATTCAGCCTGAGGGCAGGATACACACCACTTTTAAGCAGACAGTAACCGCTACGGGGCGCATTTCCAGCGTGGAGCCCAATCTTCAGAATATACCCGTGCGCACGGATGAGGGCCGCAACATCCGCAGGGCGTTTATCCCTGCGGAAGGGTGCGTGCTGTTAGACGGGGATTATTCCCAGATTGAGCTGCGCGTTCTGGCCCATCTTTCGGGGGACGAACATCTTATAAGAGCTTTTAACGAGGATGAGGACATACACACCAGCACGGCCGCCAGGGTGTTTAATGTGCCCGTTGGGGAAGTGGACGCTCAGATGAGAAGGGCGGCCAAGGCGGTTAATTTCGGCATAATCTACGGCATAAGCGATTTTGGGCTGGCCTCAAATATCGGGGTAAGCCGGCGGCAGGCAGGGGAATATATAAAGGAATATTTCCAGAGCTATCCCAAAATCAAGGAATTTATGGACAGGTGCGTGAGTACGGCTAAAGAAAAGGGCTATGCCCAGACCATAATGGGGCGCCGCCGCCCTATGCCCGAATTAACCTCCTCCAACTATAATACGCGCACCTTCGGTGAGCGCGCCGCTATGAATATGCCCGTTCAGGGCAGCGCGGCGGACATAATAAAAGCGGCCATGATTAAAACAGCGCAGGCGCTTAAAGATAAAAATTTAAAATCCCGCTTGATATTGCAGGTACACGACGAACTGATTATAGAGGCGCCTGAAGGCGAAGCGGAAGAGGCGGGGCTGCTTTTAAAGGAATGCATGGAAAATGTTTTAAAATTGAGCGTGCCTTTAAAGGTAGAAGTAAAAGCGGGCAAGAGCTGGTACGAGACCAAATAGCCGCGAAAAAACGGGGCGTTTTATAATGGCCGGTAAACGCATGGATGTCAGGAGCGCATTTTAAACCAGGGACAATTTTTTGCCATAGGCGCCGCACGGAGAAAAATGCCTGGAGGGATACAGGTGCAAGCAATTAAGGCTAAATTAAGCCGGCAGGAAATACCATCAGAATGCAATGCGCTGTATAAGGAAGGCTTTTCTGATTTGCCTGATTGACATTTTTTCATAATACCCGGCATTCGTACTGCCCGCCCGGAAAGACTGGGGAGCGACCCCTCTTTGCGGTCAAGGCCTTTTATGGAGATATACGCTCTATGGCCGCAGAGCGCACGGATAAAGACCTAACTGGTTTTTAAGCCCGCGCAGCGGAGCGGAAGGGAAGGGTATTCTGGGCAAAATGCACTGCACTCTGTCTGTATTGTTTAGCAGGGCTGATATTTATATATAAGGAAGAAAAGCATGGAGATAATCGGACTCACGGGCGGCATGGCCTCAGGCAAGAGCGCCTGCACGCAGTATTTAAAAAGCAGGGGCGTAATTGTGCTGGATGCGGATGAAATATCCCGTGATTTAACGCGCAAAGGCAATATAGGCGCATTGCGCCTGCTTCAGGAGCTGGGAGAAGAATTTTTTGACAACGGCGAGCTTAACCGGGCTAAAACTGCCCGCTGGGCGTTCTCTTCTTCCCAGAATATTGAAAAATTAAATTCTATAATTCACCCGCTGGTAATCAGCCGACTGCATGAAGAAATAGAAAAGCTTAAGGCTGCTGGGGAAAAGGCGGTGGTAATGGACTGTCCTCTGCTGTTTGAAAGCGGGCTGGATAAAGAATGCAGCCAGATCTGGCTGGTAACGGCTGATTATGAAACAAGGCTCAGGCGCGCCCAGGCGCGCTCCGGACTGAGCAGGGAAGAAGCGGCAGCGCGGATTGAACGGCAGATGAGCGACCAGAGCCGGGCGGCGCGCAGCGATATAATAATAGAAAATAACGGGAGTATAGCCGAGCTGGAGGAAAAACTGCGGCCTCTGGCCGACAGGCTTTTAGGGGTGAAGGATGAAAAGGGAAGGAAAGAAGAAAGGTAAAAAAGTTTTTTGGATAAGCTTCAGCCTGCTGGCCGTATTAATTATAGCGGCGGTGCTTCTGCGCCCAATGGTGCTGAAATGGAGCTATCCTTTAAAATATGAGGAGCAGGTGGAAAAATACGCTGCGGAATACGGCCTGGACGATATGCTGGTCTATTCAATAATAAGATGCGAAAGCTCTTTTGACCCTGAGGCGCGTTCCCGTGCGGGCGCCTGCGGGCTTATGCAGCTTATGCCCGCGACTGCTCAATGGTTCGCTGAGAATAAGGAAAAAATAGAGTACAGTCAGGAAATGCTATTTGACCCTGATTACAATATACGCTTAGGATGCGCGTATTTAAGCTATTTGGAGGAGCGCTTTGAGGGCAATTTGGGCAATATGCTGGCTGCCTATAACGCCGGCGAGGGACGGGTGCGCCAATGGCTCAGCAGCCCCATTTACAGTGAGGACGGCCAGAATCTGAGCGCCATACCCTATCCGGAGACCAAAAATTACGTTGAGAGGGTGCAGAATGCCTATGCCATGTACAACCAGCTTTACCGCGAAATTTAAAAGGGCGCTTGCCGTGCTGTGCGCGCTGGCGGCTTTTATGAGCCTTTCGGCCTGCGCTCCTCAGGTGCAGCCTTCGGGTACGGCCAGCGTTTCCAGCACCGCGTCTGCATCGTCTGCCGTTACTGCCCAGAGGGGGGGAGAGCTCTCCCTGCCCATGTCCTCTTCTCCGGCTAGCACTCATCCGCTTTATCTGAAAGAAACCTCTATGGTCAATCTGTACTGGCTTATATTTGAGCCCCTTATCGCTCTGGATGAAGAAAATCTTCCTGCGAGCTGCCTTGCGGACAGCTGGGAATATGACAGCGAGCAGGGAGTTTATATAATAAAAATCCGCTCAGGCGTGCAGTGGCACGGGGAGCGCGGGGAAGTAACGGCCAATGACGTGGTATTTACTCTCAATCAAATACTTTCGGATACCGGCAGCATTTATAATAAGCAGGTGTCTAAATATATTGAAAGCGTCAGTTTGACCGACCTTTATACGGTCAGCATTACTCCCCGCATAGCCAGCTATGCCCTGCTTTACTGCCTGAATGTACCCATAATTCCGCAGAGCTATTATCAGGGACTTGCGGGAGAAACCACGGCGGCGCCTGTGGGCAGCGGGCCGTATGCCGTGCTGGAGGCAAATATCGGCGGCGGCGCCGCTAATATGACGCTGGGCATTAATGAAAAATGGTGGAAAAAACAGCCCTATATTGAATTAATCAGGACAACGGGTTATGCGGACAACGACAGCGCCCTTGAAGCTTTTGAACGGGGAGAGTTGGACTGTATAAACACGGACAAGCTGACAGTGGACGTATATGCCATGAAGGAGAATGTCCGGGCATGGGAATATCCTTCTTATTATTATGATTTTCTGGCCGTTAATATGGAGAGGGCGCCGCTGGCGGATAAAACCGTGCGCCAGGCTATTTCCTACGCTATTGACCGCAAGAGTATAGTAAGCAATATATATATAAATCATGCTATACTTTCCGAAACCCCGTTTATGCCGGGCACTGCGCTTAACGACACCTCGGCCGTGAGATATGATTACAGCCTGGGGACCGCCGGGGAGCTTTTGGATTCGGCAGGATGGCTGAAAAATGAAGAGGGCCTGCGCGTTAAGGACGGCCAGGAGCTGACGCTGGAAATAATCACTTTGGAAAACACCGATAATCCCGTCAAAAAGGATACGGCCGAGGCTATAGCGGATCAGCTGGAATTAGTGGGCATAACCGTTACTGTTTCGGCGCTGGAGCAGGAAGAGCTGCAAAGGCGCATTGACGAGAGGGATTTTGATTTGCTGCTGACTCAGGCATATTTAAGCGGTATGCCCGATATGGAGTTTATGTATGCGGGCGCGGGCAATATTTCGGGATATTCCAGCCAGGAGCTGAACGATATGCTTGGGGCGCTTAATAATGCGGCCGGCCGGGAAGAATTTTTTGAGGCGCTTTATGCGCTGCACCGCGCTATGGCCGAGGAGCTGCCCCATATCGGCCTGTTTTTCCAGACGCATACCCTGCTCTACAGGACGGGCGTTTATCCTGACGGAGTTTACAGGGATTTAAAGGTGTACGCCGGAATGGATAAATGGTTTATAGCGCAGTAAAGGGAGCGTAACGGTTTAAGCATCGGAACATATGGCATGTTTCTGCGGAGAGCAGATAAAGGCTGGGGGAGCTTTTGAAGTTTCCTACCGGCCTTTTTATATCGCAGCAGGTTAGTATTTTACAGCTGAAGAAAATATCAGTTTAGATTCAGGTTTGCATGCGCAGAGGCAAAACAGCAGCCTCTGGGGCGGAGTATTAATAATATTGCCGTATAATCGCAAATAACATTGAGCCGGGTTATAATCCGTGTGTTTGTCATATATTATATCTTTAGCCGGGTCAATGCAGCTTTTGTTATCTGCTTCAGTATTATTGGCGCGTTCTTTCTTGCGGGTTGGGAGCTGGCCGGGGGAACGCCCCGCCCTTTAAGGAGGGCGCCCTGAAAGAGCGGATAGGCTTAATTGCGTTTCAAACCTCCGGTTTTCCGCTGAACTGCCTTTATGATTTCGGGGGCGCCCACGGTTCGGCTTCGCCGAACCTATTAATGTAATCCCGCCCGCGTTTCAGCGTCCTAGAAGCGCCTAGATTTAGAAGCGCATTGGAGTTATCGGAATGTGAAGCAGGCCGGCTTTTGCATTGCTGCCCGGAGCGTATTTTTTGTCCATGCGGAACGGCGGACTTTATATATGCTTACGGCTGTCCTAAATTGACGAGGGCATATACGGTCAGGGCAGGGTTGTTTGAGTGTCCTGCCGCGTTGCTTTTCCCTCCGTGTACGTCCGGTACAATCGTTCGGGCGCCTTGCAGGGCATTCAAACGGCCGCTGTCCGACTCTTAGACCTCCAAGCAGGTTTGATTCCGCATTTTCAAGGAAGCGGAATGAGGCGCACTGAACGTACATCCATTGACGATGACGCAGAAAATGCCGGAATCAGGCCGCTGGAGGCGTGTATCCACTTGTCAATTTAGGGTAATTTAAGAAAATCATCATACCCTCGTTTACAAGGGACTGCACGCCTCAAAACGGGATAATTTCTTCATTTTCCGTGTTATCCTCAATCGGCGTACTCCCCGGTTCTCCGGTACGCTTCCTCGTCTGCCCTGAAAATGAAGGAATTCTCTCCGTTTGGGCTCTCGGAGCCAGAAGGCATAAAATTTGTCTCATGCAAGACTCAGAAACGACATGTACCGGGCGTACATGGAGCAAAAGCAGCGCGGCAGGACGCATATTTTATGCCTTCTGACCGTATTCCTTGCAAACTGAGGCTAACAACGCATAAAAGAAGGCGGGCGGCAGCGCTGAGTGATTTGGTCAACTTGGTATATAAATTGTAAATTATCGGGACGCTTATTGTCCTAATATAACGAAAATACGGGAAAAATCCCAAAAAAACTCCGCTTGGCTCTTAATAAAATTTTAAAAAAATATTTATTGCTTGTTGACAACAGGCTTGGTTTTGCATTATTATAATGCAGTATAGTAACTTCAGAAGCTTTCCTCTCAACAGCAATCGGGACGATTTGTGTTCCGATAATACGAGGCGACGGGAGAAATAAGTGCGTTGGAGTTTATATATTTTCTTAATTACCTGCGCTTTGCTGATATATGTCCGAGCGCGGAGAATTGAAGGAGGCAATAATGAAAGAAATAGCCAAAAGATTGCTTTCGCTTGTCATCGTGCTGGCATGTTTCTTGTCCCTGTGCCTGCCGGCTCTGGCCGACGGCGAGGTCCAGGCTCAGGATGAAGGAACAACTCAGACGCAGGACGAGACGTCCGAAGAGAGCACCGGCGGCCTGCTGGATCAGGCTGCGCTTGCCGCGCTTAAAAATTATACTTATGATGATTATTTGAGCGGTCATGCGGATGCGGCTCATCCTCAGACGGAAATTTCTCTTCCCTATGACGAGCATCTGGAATTTGACGAGAACCTCAATATTGTGGAAAACAAGCTTCCCTATGCGGAATTTACTGATGAGTATTTTGATATTACTCAGATGGCTGTTATATCTGATGAGGAAACCCTTATCGGCTGGAGGTTCAATGTTGAAGAGGCCGGCTTATACAGCATTAAAATTAACTATTATAATTTTGCTGAGTATACCGACCCCGAAACAGGCGTCACTTACAGCTCAAGAAGTTCAAGCATCGCCAAGCGCGTATATATAGACGGCGAAATTCCCTTTTATGAAGCCCGCCAGTTCTATATTACCCGCAACTGGATGGATCAGAATGAGATTGTCAGGGACAGCGTTACCGATAACGATATCCGTCCCTTCCAGCAGGAAATGAGCATCTGGCAGACTCAGGCTGTTAAGGACCATATGGGATATTATTCCTCCCCGCTTCAGTTTTATCTGAGCGAGGGCGAACATACCATTATGTTCGAGCCCGTCCGCGAGTCCTGCGCGATTGCTGAAGTCATTATATATAATGATGAAGAAGTGCTTTCCTATGAGGAGCTTAAGGCTCAGTATGAAGCGGCTGGCTATGAGCCGGTAAGCGCTACTGACAATACTCCTATTGACCCCAAAGCGCCCAACGAGAGCAACGATGAAAACTATATATATATAGAGGCCGAAAAGCCTTCATTAAAATCTTCTCCCACAATGTACGGCGTTACCGACCGTTCTTCACCGCTGACTTATCCTTATCATCCCAGCAAGATAAGGCTCAACACCATAGGCGGAGATAAATGGCAGAATGCCGGCGAATGGATAGAGTGGAGCTTTACCGTTAAAAATGCCGGACTGTACAGGATATCCTTTAAGTCACGGCAGAATCTGGTATCCAACAGCTTTACCTCCCGCCAGATACTTCTGGACGGCGAAGAGATATGCCAGGAAACCAACGCTGTGGAATTTAACTACAGCTCAGACTGGAATCTGGTAACTTTAGGGAACGGCGAAGAGGATTATCTCTTCTATCTGAGCGAGGGTGAGCATACCATCCGCATGGTTGCCATCCTGGGCGAAGTGGGTGAAATATTAAAAGAGGCGGAGAATATTATCAGCGAGTATAACGCTATATACCGCGATATTCTCATGCTTACCGGCTCTACTCCCGATACCAACAGAGGCTACCAGTTTGAAAAAATAATACCTGATACCCTGGAAAATCTTAAAACGCAGACTGCGCGCCTCCAGGCCGTGTCCGACCGCATAAAAGAAATCTACGGCAGCCAGGCGGGCGAGCAGACCAGCGAAATAGAAAGCCTGCTTTATGTATCCGAGCAGATCAACGAGGATTCAGAGCAGATTAAAGAGAGATTTACCCTCTTTAAGGATAATATCGCCGCCATGGGTACCTGGATTAACGATATGCGCGAGCAACCCCTGGCGCTTGATTATATAATTGTTTCCGCGCCTGATTCCCAGCTCCCGCGTGTTCAGGCCAACTTCTTTGAAAGCCTGGTGCATGAGGTCAGCGCTTTTATAGCCTCCTTTACCGAGGATTATGACAATATCGGAGCCGGCCATGTGGACGCTTCGGAAGACCCGGTTGTAGTATGGGTTGAAACGGGCGCAGGCCAGGCGGGCAACAGAGATAACGCCACAGTGCTCAAACAGATTATCGATGAGCGCTTTACGCCCAATACCGGCATACCCGTTCAGCTCAAGCTGGTTGCCGGCGGCGCGCTGACGCCTGCAATTCTGGCAGGCAACGGTCCGGACGCATGTCTGTCGCGCGGTTCGTCCGATCCGGTCAACTTTGCCCTGCGCGGCGCAGTAGTCAATCTTAATGACCCTGAGCAGTTTGAAAACTGCGAGGAGGTATTTACCTGGTTCAGCGACAGCGCCCTGCGTCCTCTGCGCTTCCGCAGCGGCATTTACGGGCTGCCTGAAACTCAGGACTTCTTGATGCTTTATTACAGAACGGATATATGCGCCGAATTGGGCATAGATCCGGAGACCGACCTGGAAACCTGGGACGATATCAAGAGCATCCTTCCCATACTCCAGAGCCATTCCATGAACTTCGGAATGCCTGTGCCGGTAGTAGGCGCGGCAGGCGGTACGCTTAACCTCTTCGCCACCCTGCTCTATCAGATGGGCGGAGAATTATATGTGCCTGATCCTGACCATGAATATGACGGCATAAAGACCACCCTCGACCAGGATGCGGCTTTGGATGCATTCAAGCTCTGGACAGATTTTTATACCGTTTACGGCGTGCCTAACGCCTACGATTTCTCCAACTGGTTCCGCTCGGGCGAGATGCCGATTGGTATTGCCGGCTACAGCCAGTATAACCAGTTGAGCGTGTTCGCGCCTGAATTGGAAGGCTTCTGGTCCTTTGCGCCTGTTCCTGGAACAGTAAATGAGGACGGTGAAGTGGATCATACCGTTGCCGGTACTGTTGTCGCCTGCGTTATGATGTCTACAGCGACCAATAAAGTAAACACATGGAAGTTCCTCTCCTGGTGGACGGGCGAAGAAGCCCAGTCTCTCTTCGGACGGGAAATTGAAAGCTTGCTGGGCAGCGCCGCCCGTTATCAGACAGCCAACCTTGCTGCCTTTGATTACCTGCCCTGGGATAGGGATCAGGCTGAGATGATTAAAGAGCAGTGGCAGTATGTTAAGGGAATCCCGGAGGTTCCGGGCAGCTATTATACCGGCCGTAACGTGGAATTTGCCTGGAGAGAGGTTATAACCAGCAGGGAAGATTCCAGCATGGTGCTTATAGAGTATGCCGGTGATATAGACAACGAAATTACCCGTAAGCGTGAGGAATTTGCCGACAAGCTTGCAGTGCTTGAATAAAAGGGAGGGGGTATAAAATGACTAACGAAATGGAAGTGCCGGCTACGACGCAGGCAAAGCCTAAAAGACAGGGCTTTTTCGGCCATTACGTTAAAACCAAATTAAAGGAAGCCAGCAAGAACAAAACCCTGTATCTGTTCATGCTGCCCTTTCTGGTGCTGTTCGTTATATTTACGGTAATGCCGGTAGTTACGGCTATCTATTACAGCTTTACCTATTTTAACGTACTGGAGCCGCCCCAGTTTATATTCTGGGATAACTATGTAAGAATGTTTGTAGCTGACGACCTCTTTATGACCGCCTTTAAGAACACCTTGCTGTTCGCGGCCATACTCGGCCCCTGCGGCTATATACTTTCTTTCTTCTTCGCGTGGCTGATAAACGAATTTTCGCCCAAAATACGAGCGGTTCTGACGCTGATTTATTACGCGCCCAGCCTTGCGAATATTTATGTTGTGTGGAAGCTCATATTTGATTCGAGCAACTACGGTCTTTTAAACGGTATTCTGATGGATTTGGGCCTGATTTATACCAATATCCGATGGCTGGAGGACGTCAATTATATTGTAGGCTGCGTCATAGTGGTGCTGCTATGGTCTTCTCTGGGCGTATCCTTCCTTACATTTACGGCAGGCCTTCAGAACGTGGACCGTTCCCTCTATGAGGCCGGCGCCATAGACGGCGTGCGCAACCGCTGGCAGGAATTATGGTATATTACCCTGCCCTACATGCGGCCCCAGCTTCTCTTCGGCGCTATAATGAGCATTACCAGCGCTTTCTCTGTCGGCGACCAGATTACGGCCCTGGCAGGTTATCCAACGCAGGGCTATGTCGCGCATACAATGGTGCTCCATATGCAGGATTATGGCGGCACCCGTATGGAGATGGGCTACGCCTGCGCTGTCGCAACGCTCCTATTCCTGCTGATGGTGGTCTGCAATAAGCTGGTGCAGAAGCTGCTGCATAAGGTAGGTGACTGATTATGAAGAGAGCAAAAAAAGTCAACCGTTCCCGTGCGGGCAATTTCTTCACGGTCCTTTTCCTGCTGCTTATAGGCGCGTTTATGATTCTGCCCATGATATATGCGGTTTCCAATGCGCTTAAGCCGACGGACGAACTATTTCGTTTTCCGCCCAAGCTTTTCCCGGATAACCCGACCACTCAGAACTTTAAGGACTTATTCATATTGATGAATACCTCCTGGGTTCCCTTTACAAGGTATTTCTTCAATACTTTGTTTATCACGGTAGTAGGTACGGTGGGCCAGATAATATGCTGCTCCCTCTGCTCATATGCGCTTGCCCTGTTCAAATTCCCCGGCAACCGCTTTATAACCAAGCTGATAGAGCTGGCTCTTATGTTTAACGCCACCGTTCTGAGCATACCTACATATATGGTTATATCCAGCCTCGGCTTGATAGATACCTATTGGGCGCTTATTCTTCCCGTGTTCTGTTCGGCTCTGGGCATGCATCTTATGCGTTCGTTTATGTCCCAGATCCCTACGACCATGGTGGAGGCAGCACGCATAGACGGAGCAAATCATTTTACAATCTTCTGGAAAATGATTATGCCTAACGTCAAATCTGCCTGGCTTACTCTTATGATATTTGCCATTCAGGGCTTATGGAATACCGGCGCAAGCATATATATTCAGACCGAATCCCTTAAAACTCTGGCCTATTCGCTTAACCAGATAGTATCGGTAGGTATAGCGCGTACAGGCGTGGCCAACGCCGTTACCGTTATAATGATGTCGGTGCCTATAATTATGTTTGTAATTTCTCAGAGCAATATTATAGAGACCATGGCTACTTCGGGCATGAAGGATTAAAGGAGGTATTGAGATGAAGAAAAAAATACTCGCCCTTTGCCTGTTTACCGTTTTAGCGTTCACCTGTGCGGTTCCGGCCGCAGCTGAGCCGTATAGGAATTATACCTTTGATATGGAAAGCGTATGGCCTGAACCCCAGGCGTATGTCGTGGACGACTATATAAGCTCGGATAGAATAGGTGTTGATAATCTGGTTGCTCCTGCCGACCTTAATGAAGGCGTGTTTATTTTGGACGGCAAGAAAGACGGCGGCAGTGAAACTCCCTCGGATGAGACGGGCGACGGCACCGAAACTGGTGACGGAACTGAAACGGGCGACGGCACCGAGACGGGCGATGGAACCGGAACAGACGGCACAACTACGGACGAGGGCACGGCCGCGGACGAAGGAACCTCGGATGGAACGGGTACGGATGACGGTACCGGCGACGGCACTGAAACGGGTGACGGCACTGGGACCGGCGGCGGAACCACCCAGGGCGGCGGCTCGGCGACCAGCTCCAACGTACAGAATATTCTGGTCAATCCTCAGGATTTCGCTGTTTCCAAGCCTGACGGCTATATAGCTATAGCTGATACCGGCAATAACCGGGTTGTAATCCTCAATTCGCAGCGTGAATTTGTGCAGGCTATATATTATATAGAATGTTATGTTCCTGAGGAAGAGGCCGTGGGCAAGACCCTGCTGAGCGGCCCCGAAGGCGTGTTTTTCACCCGCGATGAGCAAATGCTTTATGTAGCCGATACAGGCAACAAACGCATTCTTAAATATCAGCTTAACACTGAAACCGGACTTTTTGAATCCTATGAGTGCCTCTGGGAACCCACGGGCATAAATGATTATCTTGCCGGTACTGGTTCAGAGGAACAGCAGAGATATACCCCTACTAAAGTAGTAGCTGACGAAGGAGGCCGTATATTTGTGGTTTCTGACGGCAACCACAGAGGCCTTATACAGCTGGACGCTTCAGGGGAATTTATAAAATTCGTAGGTGCTACCATTACTGAAGCTACCATGAGCGCGCTCTGGCGCCGGCTTTTAACTTCTACGCAGCGGGATCAGATTGCGGACAATCTTGCTACCGAATATACCAATGTGTTTTTAGACAGCGACGGATTGATATTTGGTACCGTGGGTAACGTAGAGGCTATGGATCTTTTTAATCACTTTACCGGCGGCAGCCTTGTGGGCGCTCAGGTAAAGCGCATAACAGCCAACGGCGACGACGTGCTTGCCCGGAACGGCGTTGTGCCTCCGTCAGGGGACTTCTCAGACAATACCTCCGACCGTACAACCTGGTCCTTCTTTGTGGACGTAACCGTATCCGATGCAGGCGTGTACAGCTGCCTGGATTCCAACAAGGGCCGCATATTTACCTACAATCCCAACGGCGATCTGCTGTATGTGTTCGGAGCTCAGGGAGATACAATGGGTTCCTTCCGGACCCCGGCGGCCATTGACCTGTTTGACGATACGACCATAGGGGTGCTGGACAGCACCACTGGTCAGATAACCATTTTCCGGCCGACTGAATACGGAGAGACCATACTTATGGCTACCATGCAGCAGGCCAACCGCGAATATGACACGGCGCTGGCTACCTGGAACCAGGTGCTTGAAATGTCCGCCAACTCTCAGCTTGCTTACCGCAATATAGGTAAGATACAGTATATTCAGGGCGATTATAAATCTGCCTGCGATAACTTCTTCCTTGCCTATGACCAGGAGGAATATGGTCAGGCGTTTGCTAAATACCGCAATCAGATACTGGAAGATGTTATGCCTGTATTGATGACGGTCATTATAGCGCTGGTGGTTATTTATATCGTGTATAAAATTGTCCGCAGGACGCGGAGCTTTATTAAGAGAGGGGGCCGGGAAGAATGAGCGAGCTTGCGGTAAAAAACAGCGTGCGCGGCGAGCGTTTCAAAGCAGGTCTTAGAAAATACGGTGACGCCTTTAAATTCCTCTTTTATGTTATGATACATCCCTTTAAGGGGTTCTGGGACTTAAAGCATGATAAAAGAGGGCATTTAGGCGTAGGCTTTACCGTGCTGGCGCTTTACATCATCTCTCAGATTTTTTTCCAGCAGTTTGGCGGATTCAGCTTTAATATAATGGCGGCGTATCCGAGAGGGATAAATATTGTAAGCACTACTTTCACTACAGCCATTACAGTGCTGCTGTGGTGCTGTGCAAACTGGGCAATAACAACCCTGTTCAACGGCGAAGGAAGCATGAGGGACATATTTATATATACTTCCTATTCCATTATGCCTACTTTGCTGATGACCTTCTTCCAGACCTTTGCCAGCTTTGTGATGTCGGTGGATGAATCCTCCATATTTTCCTTCCTGGGCTTCTTGGGCACCTTCTGGACGGGCCTGCTGCTCTATACGGGTACTATGACCACCCATCAGTACGGCGCGATAGCTACGTTCTTTATTATACTGTTTATTGTATTCGGAATGGCGCTTATAGCCTTTATAGCCATGCTGTTCTTCTTCCTTTTGCAGCAGCTGGTAAGCGTGGTATACACCATATACAGGGAAATTACCATGCGCTTCTGATAACTTTGGAGGCTCACTAATTAATTATTCTCATTTCCGGCCTTTAAGCGGACGATTGTTCAATATAAGGGCCGGGCGGAAAGGCCGCAGGAATAAAATGCGGCGCGTTCGCATCCGGAGCGTAAAAAGCTCCTGCAGAACGAAATATCTTTATTCAGAAGGCGCCTAAAATATGTTCTGTTCATATTATTAGGCAGCGCTGCAAACAAGGAGTGTTCGGTGTTTTATGACAGGTTTGTTTTTTAAAACGGCAGTGCCGGCGCGAAAAAAAGGAGGGAGTCAAGCATGCAGAAACGTATGCCGCAGCAATTAAAAATCTTCCTTATTAAGCTTGTAGTCCTACTGGTGATTGCGGCTATTGTCGCCACGATGATTGTTATAAGCACAAGGGTTACCGGCCAAACTTCAACGTACGCTTTCCCCGATGTATCGGGACTGCCGGCATTTGAATTTGGCGACAAGGTGTTTAACAGATTGTCGGAGGTAGATGATAACGGCGAGGAAATCTATAAGGAATATAAGCTGGTAGAGGAAAACGATAATTATGAACTGTATTTCAGTGACAGCGACCTTGATATAGCTTTGGTGCACAAGGCTTCGGGCGAAGTGTGGTTCTCTAATCCCAGCGAGCAGACCATTCAGGCAAGCACAGGTATGTCCGCGCGCATGAGGAGTCAGCTTATTATCCGTACTGTGGATAAAACCAGCGAATCCATCAGCACTAAGAACAGTTATACCGACAGCTTGGCCTATCAAAAGGACAGGGATGAAAATAACCTGGATGCGGGCAAAGATGTTCTTAAGCAATATTATATTACCACCAATCCCGAAGGCGGGCTGAGGGTAGTATACATAATCGGACAGGTGCCCCTGCCGTATAATTTCCCGGTGCTTATTCCTGAGGCGCGGTACAGCGAACTGCTCGCCACGATAGAGGCTAACGGCGGATTGACGGCAAGAATGCTTACCGAGGCCAATTATAAGCTGGTTAATTCGACAATCTGGGCGGATACAACCTCAACTACCATAACTAACGACCAGAAAGATAATATAAAATCCAATGCGCCCAATATAGAGGATTTGCTCGCAGAGGGCGGAAGCTATTATGTGCTGCATTCGGTTTCCATCTGGCAGAACAGGCTGCTGCTGAGCAATATGGAAAGTTATTTTGCCGAGTCGGGTATCACGGCTGAGGAAATAGACGAGTACAACGATAGTGCCGGATTTGTTTCGGACAACAGCAATCTTTTCCTGGTCCCCATGGATTATTATCTGGAGGCTGACGGCCTTAAAGTAAGCGTGCCGTCAGAGGAAATTGAATATGACGATTCCCGCTATGATATAACCAGCATCACGCTTATGGAGTATTTCGGAAGCGCTGACAGCACCGAAGAGGGATATATAGTGGTTCCGGATGGTTCGGGAGCGTTAATCAATTTCAATAACGGCAAGGTTCAGCTTTCTTCTGAAATGTCCATTCCCCTTTACGGAGAGGACAGAGGCAAGGGCAACAGCTATGACAAAGCGCCTGCCATTACAGAGCAGGGATATCTTCCCGTATGGGGAATTAAGAAGGAAACCAGCTCGCTTTTCTGCATTATAGAAGGCGCTGAGGCCGTAGCCACCGTCAAAGCGGACGTAAACCGCGGCTCGCGCAGCCCCAGCAATAAGGCCTGGGCTGAATTCCAGTATGTGGGCAGCGATGACGTAAGCTTTTTAGGCTTGGATCAGACCCTGACAGCTTATCAGGAAGAACCCATAAAAGAGAAGATCGAAGTAAAATACAGCATTTTGCCTGCTTCTGAAGGAAATGAATACAGCGATATGGCCAGATATTACAGAGAATATCTTATAGCCAGGGATGACCTCAGAGAGCAGACCGCTAAGGAAAATATCCCCTTCAACGTTGAACTGGAAGGGGCTATAGACTCATATGAGACCGCCTTTGGCGTAGGGTACTGGTACGTTAATCCGCTGACCTCCTACAGTCAGGCTCAGGAGATACTATCCTTGCTTACTGACGGCGGCGTGGAAAATATTTCAGTCCGCTACAGGGGCTGGGCCAATCAGGGGCTTTATAACCGTTACTGGAACCGCATCAGGCTTTTGTCTGAGATGGGTTCAAGAGATGAGCTTAACCAGCTTATAAGCTATGCAGCAGATAACAATATAGATATTTTCTATGACGTCGAGTTAATAACAGTCGGTACGGCGAATCTGCTGGACGGGTTCTTTACCTATACAGACGTTTCCAGGGAAATATCCAGGAGCAACGCTTTTTATAAGCAGTTTGATCTTATGAACAGCAGCAACTGGAGTGGCTCTTATATAGTTAAACCCTCTAAAGTTTCTTCGGCTGCGCAGACCTTGATAGAAGATTTCAAGGATATGGGGCTTAATTCCATCTGCTTAGGCAGGATGGGCGAGGTGCTTACAGGCGATTATAACACAAATGAACTGAACGATAGGAACGAGGTTCAGGATATATATGCCGATGTTAATAAGCTTTTTGAGGATGCCGGCTTTAAAATAGCCAATGTAGGCGCAAACAGCTATATGCTCGGCGGTACCAGCGTGCTCTTTGAACTGCCCAATACCAGCAGCACGCATTATATGGCTGACGAGTCCATTCCCTTCTATCAGATGGTAGTGCATGGCCTTATAAGCTATTCGGGCGAAGCTATAAATCAGAGCGGCGATCCCCAGCGTTCTCTGCTTAATGCGGTTGAATACGGCGCGGGCCTGTTCTACCGCTGGATGTATGCCGACGATGTTGAGATGTACGACAACGATGTTGAGATGTACGACAACGATGTTGAGATGTACGACAACTATTATGAGGACATGTATGCGCTTAATTATGTGTCCTGGCTGGATAACGCTATTGAAAGCTATACACGTTATAACGAGGAACTGGGCCATACAGCTCAGCTTAGGATGACCAACCATCGGCGCATAAGCGAAGACCTGAGCCTGACAGAATATGAAGACGGAACTCAGGTGTATGTCAACTACAGCAATACCGAAACAACCGTGGACGGCGTAACCGTTCCGGCTAATGATTATTTAGTTGTAAGGAAGGGGGCTTAGGCGCATGTATAAACCGCGTTCACGCAAGCTTGATCTTATGACCAAGCGCTCACTTTGGGGCTGGATTTTCGTGCTGCCGTTTATAGTAGGTTTTCTGGTGTTTATAATGTCGCCGCTCTATACCTCGCTTATGCTGAGTTTTAGGACTGCCCAAACCGTATCGGTAGGAGCGATGCTGGAATCGACCGGTATGGTGGTAGACGCGACAGTTTCATCCGGGACTGGTTTGGCTGGCAACGGGATAGCTCATTATGTACAGGCACTGACTAAGGATACTGCCTATATTACTGCGCTGAAAAATGTTGCAACGGGCGAACTGATATATATTCCGGCAATACTTATTTTCAGCTTTATAATCGCTAACGTGCTTAACCAGCAGTTTGTGGGCCGAGGAGTGGCCCGCGCGATATTCTTCATGCCGGTAGTTACTTCTACCGGTGCGGCTTCGGGCACGCTGGGCAATAACTGGGCCATACACCAGATGTCCAACGGCACAAGCGCTTCAACAACGGATATGGGGCTGGATATAGTAGGCATGCTGGAAAATACGCTGCGGGAAATGAACGGCCTGGGGGGCTTTGCTGATTTTATAACGGGCGCCTTTGGGGAACTGAGTAATATTATAACGCTTTCGGGCGTGCAGATACTGATATTCCTTGCGGCGCTGCAAACCATATCGCCGGCGCTTTTTGAAGCTTCGGATGTTGAGGGTGCGACTAAATGGGAGGCCTTCTGGAAAATAACCTTCCCCATGGTCAGTCCGATGATACTGGTTAATACAATGTACACCATGATAGACGTATTAACCGGCCAGAATAACAGCGTAATAGCTATGTTGTTTGGACGAACAACCTCGCAGAATGAGGTTTCTCTGACAATGGCGATGGGCTGGACTTACTTTGTAGCGGCTGCGATAGTTATATTTGCAGTCTCAGGCATAATATCCAAGTTTGTTTATAACGAAAATGATTAAAGGGGGTGTTGGGATGGCTAAGGAAAAAACCGAGCAGGTTTTAAAGGAGCAGAGGACCGCGGCTGAGACAGATAAAAATGTTTCGGAGGAAAAGGTCAAAAACAAAAAAGAAAAAGCCACCAAACGCTCCAGAAAGCCTGAAAGAGCAGTTAATTTAGTAGGAGCTGAGGAAATAGACAGCATAAAGATAGAAAAGGCTAAAGGCTTGGACCGTATAAAGCAGATTTTAAAATCCAAAAGGCTGCGCAAGGTAGTATGGGCTATAGTGCGAACGGTTCTGCTTACGGGATTATGCTTTCTGGTGCTGTATCCTATACTTACGTTGCTTATCACCTCGCTCAAATCAGAGCAGGATATGTATGACAGTACGGTTATATTCATACCGCGTTCATTGAACTTTTTAAACTATATTGCCATGTGGAATCACATGGGTGCGGGCAATCTGATGCTGAATAGCATTGTATCCTCGCTGGGACTGGGCGTCCTGCAGATGGTTTCGTGTACTCTGGTAGCATATGGCCTGGCTCGCTTTAAATTTAAAGGCCGCGGGCTGATTTTCGCTCTGGTAATAATAACCCTTGTTATACCGATACAGCTGCTTGCAGACTCCATGAGACTGAGATACCAGAATTTCAATATATTGACAATGTTTTCTATGAATTCGCGGTATATTTATAATACCAATCAGGGCTTGAACCTGATCGGCAGCTGGGCAGTATTTATTGCCATGAGCGCAACAGCGGTCATGTACAGGAACGGTTTGTATATCTTCCTGCTGAGACAGTATTTCAAGAACCAGCCCAAGGAGCTGGAGGAAGCGGCTTATATAGACGGAGCCAATACTTTCAGGACCTTCTGGCAGATAATGCTGCCTAGCGCAATGCCTCTATTAATAACAGTATTTTTGTTCGCATTCGTGTTCCAGTATAATGATGCATGGTATTTGAGAATGCTGTATCCATCAGCGCCGGTTATGGCGAACCGAATAGGACAGGCGGGATATACATATGTCACGCAGGTGCTGGACAAACAAAACGATACTGCGGTACAAACCATATATGACGCGGTAGCCGTTATACTTCACATTATTCCGCTGATTATCCTCTATGTATTCTGTCAGCAGTTCTTTACTCAATCTATTGAACGGTCAGGTATGGTCGGATAATTATTTGCTGAGGAATGTATATATAAAGTAGTAACCGGTTCTTAATAAAATAGCAGTTAGTTCATAGATACAACAAATCATTAGGCCGCCCGAGCTGTGCAAAACAGCACTGGCGGCTTTCTCTTTTGCCTTTTGTGTGTATAGCGAATGGAAACAAACAAACCACCCGCTGTCCGGGAGGAAAAAAGCCATATAAAAAACTCACCAGCCGAACCCGATAAGGCTGCTCAGACGTATTGCCAAGTAAAGGTGAAATGCATTGCAGGCTAAATAGTCTGGCGCATACCCAGCGGGTGTGCAAATACCATGCGGTATTCTATTTGAATACCGCAGAAAGAGTATCTGCTGGGAGCAGCTAAAAAGACATACAGGGAAGCAAAGAATCGGTGTACAGGTACTGTGAGCACTGGCCGCTGAAAGAACCTGGTGCGTTAGTGCTCTCTGTTTTATAAACAAAGAGGTTTTGTACATTTGCTCTTCAGTTCTCTTGCAGATAATAATGGGCTTTTTATTAAAGTTGTTTTTGTGTTTGATGCTTTTGTTAAGGTGCTGAAGCGGCTGTCATTTAAAAAACCAAAGGGCAGATAAAAACGGGGGCGGCGT
>URYI01000018.1 GCA_900552055.1 uncultured Eubacteriales bacterium
ATTCTGCCTGCCTCAGCCGGGCTTGCCCGGCTGGCGGCCGCAGGCCGCAAACGCCGCGCCCACTGGGCCCATAAGCCCTGTTATGCGGTTTAAAAAACAAAGCGCGTTTAAGACGCAGATAAAATTATCGTCCGTCGTCCAAAACGCGCTTCAATTCATTAAAAACACCCAGGAAAAATGCAGGGCAGCATTATTTATCCGAATAATAATTTATAAGCCCGCCGCTGACCAATATATCCCGTTCATCCTCTGTCATAGAGGGGATTTCCAGGGTTATTTCCATAGGCCCATCCTTCAGAACATACCCCTTGACCCTTTCCGCTTTGGAAAGAATAGCATCCTTTATGCCCGGAATATATATAAAATCATCTGTTTCAAATAACTGAGCCGTCTCCTGCGAAACGATAAAGGGCACCATTCCCCAGTTAATAAGATTGCTCCTATACCGTTTTGTGGCGTATTCAAGGGCTATATTTGCCCAGCCTCCAAGCACCTTCTGACAGCTTGCAGCCTGCTCGCGCGCAGAACCGTCTCCCGGCATATTGGCGTAAATGGCGCTGCCTATTCCTATATTCCCGTCAATAACCGCTCCCAGTTCTTTGGCCGCCTTGATATATTGAGCGTCAAGCTGCCTGCCGCCGTCCAAAAGCTCCTGCTGGGCGCGGGCAGCCTTGCTTTTGCCCACATAAGCCGGATCCTTGCGCGAAAGGGCGTATTCGGACAGCTTATAAGGATTGGAACGCAAAGTGCTGGTTTCGCCCGACGGTATAAGTTCATCAGTAGTTGTTACCTTATCCCTTATCACTGAGCACAGCCTTATCAGCAGATTATCAGGCATGCGGTGCAATTCGGGCCAGTCGGCTATATTGGGCCCAAGCACCAGCTCTTCTTCCGGATGCGGATGCCCATAGCCGTTATATACCCGCTTTTTATATAACTCATCGTGATAGGTATACGGATATTTCTTATAATCCGCCTCAATTTCATCCGCGCCGGTAAGCCTGCCGCCGTTGAGCGCCGTAGCTGCGATAGAACGCGCGTCCATAAGCGCACAGTAGGAAATCTGACCGTCCCCAGGCTTAGAACCCTCCCTGTTTGGGAAGTTGCGCGTACAGTGACGTATAGAAAAAGCATTATGCGCAGGCACATCCCCCGCGCCGAAGCACGGGCCGCAGAAAGCTGTCTTTATAACGGCGCCCGCTCCCATTAAAGCAGCCATGCCGCCGTTATTTACTATCTCATAATATACGCTCTGGCTGGCCGGATATACGCTCAGGGCAAATTCTCCGCTGCCCGTGTTTCCGCCCCTCAAGATATCCGCAGCAGCCATAATGTTTTCAAAGATACCGCCGGCGCATCCCGCTATAATACCCTGGTCGACATAAAATTCCCCGTTAATGAGCTTATCCGTCAGCTTGCTTTTTATGCCTGAAGAAGCGTACTGCTCATTAGCCGCGTTTTCCAAATCAACCAGCAGTTCCTTCGCATTACGCTTGAATTCGCGTATGGTGTAAGCGTTGCTGGGATGAAAGGGCAGCGCTATCATAGGCTCGATTTTATCCAAATCTACAACTATAACACCGTCATAGCCCGCTATTTTGCCCGGCTTAATTTCCTTAAAATCCTGCTCGCGCTTATGTATACGGTAATATTCCTTAACAGCCTCGTCTGTTTCCCAAATGGAGCTGAGACAGGTGGTCTCTGTAGTCATGACGTCAATGCCGCAGCGGTAATCCACGCTTAAATTCTTTATGCCGTCCCCTATGAATTCCAGCACCTTATTCTTAACATGGCCGCCCGCAAAAACCTCCTTAATAAGCGCTATGGCTACGTCATGAGGTCCTACACCCGGCCGGGGCGCGCCCTTAAGCATAACGGCAATCACTTCAGGATAATTAATATCGTAAGTCTTGCTTAAAAGCTGCTTGACCAATTCAGGGCCGCCTTCGCCCACAGCCATACAGCCAAGAGCGCCGTAACGGGTATGACTGTCCGAACCCAGCACCATTTTCCCGCAGCCTGCCAGTTCCTCCCGTGCATATGAATGTATTACGGCAATATGCGGGGGCACGAATATGCCGCCGTATTTGCGCGCCGCCGTATAGCCGAAAACATGATCGTCCTCATTCAGCGTGCCGCCTACGGCGCAGAGACTGTTATGACAGTTAGTAAGCGCGTAAGGAACGGGAAATTCCTTCAGACCGCTGGCCCGTGCCGTCTGAATAATGCCCACATAGGTTATATCATGAGAGGCAAGCGCGTCAAATTTCAGCTGAAGCTGCGCCATATTCCCCGACGTATTATGGGCCGAAAGTATCTGATAAGCCATAGTGCTCTTATAAGCGCTGTTATCAGCATCAACGTAATTTTTTAAAATCTCTTTTCCGTCTTTTATAAATGTCTTTTCCCAGTTGCAGCTAATCATTTTTATCTCCTTTAATTAAAGAATAACCAGATTCTTGCCATAGGCCTTTTTAAATATATTTCCGCTGGTGAGCGCATCCTTAATTTCCAGGGAAGCGTCAGCCGTAGCCGCCGTTTTAACTATTACCGAATCCCCCAGGATATCGCAGCTCACGCCGGTGATAACTCCTGACATGCACCTGTCAAAACTCTCAGCAATCCTGACCAGCACGCCCAGCTTATTGATTATATCAATATCCGCGCCGTTAATGATATCTCCGTATTTGATATAGTCCTTTTTCATCTCCTCCTTGCGGTGAAAAGCCGCTATAAAGGAGGCCATAAGCCTGTCCCTATGGTTAAGACCGTAAAGATTGCAGTTAATCATCATATAGAAGGTATGCTTATGATGGTCATAATATTTTATGCGCTGCCCTATATCATGCAGCATACCCGCCGCCTTAATAAGGCGCAGATAGGAATTAGGCAGCTTATGCAGTTGGCGGAGCTGCTCGAACATGGATATCGCTATCTGAGTCACCCGCTCGGCATGCTCCTGATTTTCATTATACTGCCCCGAAAGATTTTTCAGGCTGAAATCCAAGACATTGGGAGTAGGTTTAACCGCCAGCTGCGGATCTATATGCTCAAAAATAATACCGTCCCGCATGCCCGTGCAGCTTACATATATATCGCTGCTGTTAATGCGCCCTATCAAAGAGGTCATCGCGGCCAAAGCAGCCAGGAAAATATCCGCGCGTTCATTTGAAAGGCCCTTTATCTTCATCCTGCCGTCCAAATCCAATTTTTTTACGCCGTCATAAACCAGATTTACTTCCTTAGCGGTCATAAAATAATTATGCGCTACATCCATGCTGTATTTCTTCTTTTTGCGCAGTATCTTGCCCACGTTTCTAAAGGAACCGCCCACTCCTATAAGGGGCAGATTTGAAATATTCTGGAGCCAGGGCAGTTCGTCAAACTGTGCCGAAATAAATTCTTCTATTGCGTCCATCTGTTCGGGCTGAACCTTATCATGCAGGCCGAACTGCTCGGTAAGAGTCACCGTACCGAAGGGAAGGCATGCAAGATTTTTAACCTGGCGCTTCTCAAAATGCACCAGTTCCACAGTGCCTCCGCCTATATCCATTATTACGCCGGCGTCCAAATCCATTGTATTTATTACGCCCTGATAGACGTATATAGCCTCCTGCTCTCCTGTCAGCAGCGTAAGATTAATGCCTGTAGCGGCATACACTTCGTCCAGCAGGCTGCGCTGATTGGCGGCGCGGCGCACAGCGGCAGTAAGCACGGGGATTACGTCCGCAACATCATTAGCAGTGCAAAGCCGCTTGAACATCTGAAGGGTCTTAATTAACTGCTGTATACGCCGGGGTCTGATTATATTATCCTGGGTCATATCTGAAATAAGGCGCACGGGCTCTTTGAGCTCGTCCACAATCCGATAGGAGCCGTTATCATAAAGATTGACCACCACCATTCTAGTCGTATTTGAGCCAACATCAATTACCGCAAGCTTTTTCATTTGTCATCTCTCCTTTATCTCTACGGCTCGTGCCGGTTGTATAGCAAATTTATATTCATCCTGATTTAAGGGTTTTCTGCGGACAGCGCTCAACGCATTTGAGACAGCCTATGCATTTATTGTTGTCAATTACGGGCAAATGATTAGTCATAGTTATAGCGCCCTGTTCGCATACCTTAGCGCACAGCCCGCAGCCGATACAGCCCACAGCGCATGCATCCTTTACCTTTTTGCCTGTCTCCCGCGCACTGCATGAAACATACACCTTCGTATTAAGGGGCTTAATGCTTATCAAGCCATGAGGGCACTCCTTTACGCACAGCCCGCAGGAAATGCATTTTGATTTATCAATTTCAGGCACGCCGTGTTCATTAAGGCTTATTGCTCCCGATGGACATACCCTGACGCAGCTTAGCAGGCCTACGCAGCCATACGGGCAGCCTTTTTTCCCATCAGCAGCGGCAGCACGGCAGTCGGTTAATCCCGTATAATCCGCTCTGTCCAAACAGCGTTTTCCCCCTTGACAGCCCACAAAGGCCGCCGTCGGCATTACCGTTTCGGCTTCAACTCCCAAAATACCGGCGAGCTTGTTCCTGCTTTCCTGGTTAACCACGGGACATTGGGAAAGGGAGGCTTTGCCCTCAGAAAGGGCCTTAGCCATAGCGCCGCAGCCGGCAAGGCCGCAGCTGCCGCAATTTGCGCCCGGCAGCAGGTTTAATATCTGCTCCTGCTTTTCATCCAGAGGAACGGCTATATATTTATCAGCAAGCGCCAGAGCAAGCCCTAAAATAAGTCCCAGCCCTGCGACAATGCAAATACTGGCAATAAAAATGGTCACTTCCAAAGCCCCCTTAATTCATCATGCCTGAGAATCCAAGAAACGCAAGGGACATAAGCCCGGCCATCATAAGCGCAATGGGCTTTCCCCTCATTGCCCTGGGAAGATTTACCGTCTCCTGGCGCTCCCGTATAGCCGCCATAAGCACCAGCGCCAGCGTAAAGCCAAGCGCAGCGCCTATGCCTAACGCCAGAGATTCTATTATATCATATCCGTTGTCAATATTCAAGATAGCGGCGCCCAAAACGGCGCAATTTGTTGTAATTAGCGGCAGATAAACGCCCAGCGCCTCATACAGAGTAACGCTTACCCTCTTTATTATCATTTCCACAAGCTGTACAAGAGAAGCGATAACAAGTATAAATACCAGCGTTCGGAGGTATGTAACGTTAAAGTACAGAAGCACATAGTTGTACAGCACGTTGGTTATAACCGAAGCCAGCGCCATAACAAAGGTAACTGCCGCCCCCATGCCCACCGCCGTTTTAACTTTATTAGAAACCCCCATAAAGGGGCAGATGCCCATAACTCTTGAAAATACAAAATTATCTACTATGATTGCGCTGACTATTATGCCCAGGATATTTATTACTCCGTCCATTACGCCTTATTCCCCCTTTTATTGCGTATGGCCGCCAGAATGGCCAGTACAGCGCTTAAAGTAATAAACCCGCCGGCAGTCATGGTAAAGCCGCTTATCGCCGGAACGCCTTCGGGCAGAATCCGAAAGCCAAATATGCTGCCCGAACCCAAAAGCTCCCGTATGCTGCCTATAAGCGTAAGGGCAACGGTAAAGCCCGCGCCCGTCCCCAGCGCATCAGCCGCCGAAGCCAGCAGCCCGTTTTTGGAAGCAAAGCTCTCGGCGCGCTCCAGAATTATGCAGTTGACCACTATAAGGGGTATAAATATGCCCAGGGATGCATTGAGGGAAGGCAGAAACGCCTCCAGCAGCATCTGAACGATGGTGGAAAAAGACGCTATAATCACAATAAAGCAGGGTATACGGACCTGGTCGGGTATAAACTTCCTGAACGCCGACACCAGCAGGCTGGAGCAAAGCAACACGAATATAACAGATACTCCCATGCCGAAGCCGTTAAAGGCCGAAGTGGTAACCGCCAGGGTCGGGCACATCCCCAGCACCATAACAAAGGTTGGATTGTTGGTTATTGCGCCTTCCTTAAAAATCCGGGCCAATGATTTTTTATTATTGTTCTCCATATACCGGCCCTCCCAAAAGATATTTTTCCATATAGCTCCGCGCGGTATTGACCGCCTCTGCTACTCCGCGCGATGAAATGGTTGCTCCCGTAATAGGGGTTATATTTTCGCCCAGCACAGCTTCTCCAGAAAGCCCCTCAAACTGGCTGCGGAAATCCTCTTCGGTAATTTTTGCTCCCAGATTGGGAGTCTCGCTGTGCGAGCCCACTATTATGCCCGTGACTTTTCCCTCAGCGTCAAAGCCCACTCTCAAAGCAATATCCCCGCCGTAGCCTTGGGCGCGTATTATCACAATACTGCCGGCATACTGACCGTCCTTAAGCGCAGCATAAGCTCCGTCTATCCGGGAAAATTCTTCTCCCGCCTCAACCGGCTGAGATATATATTCTGCATCAGGAATAAGCTGCTTAAGCGCCTGCTGTATTTCCTGCCTTTCATTTTCAGCAATTTTATCAGCCGTTACCGCATTGACCCCCGCCAAAGCGGCAACGCATATAAGGCATACGACAAACAGCCGGAAAGTAATACTCAAAATCTTCTTCATTTGCGCTTCACCTCACCATAAATGCGGGGCCTTATGTATTTGTCCAGCAGCGGAGTGACAAGGTTCATCAGCAGTATGGCAAACATTACGCCTTCGGGCCAGGAGGAAAACTGCCTTATAAGAATGGTCAGTATTCCGCAGCCCGCGGCAAAAATTATCTGTCCGACAGGAGTTATGGGGCTGGTAGCGTAATCCGTAGCCATAAAGGCCGCGCCGAAGAGCAGACCGCCCGAAAGCAATTCGGCCGCAACGCCGCATTCCCGGCCCAATAAAAGAGAAGTAAGGGCCGCAGCCGCCAGCATTATTACCGGGATGCGCCATGATATAACCCTGCGCGCAAGCAGATAAACAAGTCCCAGAATAACAGCCAGTTTGCAGGTTTCACCCAATGTTCCGCCATAATTGCCTAAAAACAGTTCCCAAAGGCTCAGCGTACCCGGCTGATAGCCTATATCCAAAGGAGTGGCGCCCGTCACGGCATCCAATGCCGGCTGATTGTACTGCATGCTGCTGAAAACACTGGCAAAGGATAGGAACATAAAGGCGCGGCCGGTCAGCGCCGGGTTCAAAATATTCGCGCCCAATCCCCCGAAGCACTGTTTAGCCACAATTATTGCAAAGGCGCTGCCCAGGATAACCACATACACCGGAGCGCCCACAGGCAGCACCAGCGCATAGAGCAGGCCGGTAACAGCCGCGCTTAAATCGCTTAAAGTATTAGGGCGCTTCATAACTTTCAGGCACAGATATTCGCAGGCAACGGCTGTAAGCACAGAAAGCGCTATGACCAGCAGGCTCCTGTAGCCAAAAATTATTACCGAGCTTATAACCGCGGGCAAAAGCGCTATAATCACGTCCAGCATTATGCGCTGGGTAGTATCCTTATGCCTTATATGCGGAGAAGAGGAAATTTTCAGTTTGTTCATCTTACTTCCCTCCCTCTTTGGTTAACCGCTTTCTTGGCCAGGCGCAGGGACTGCATAAGGTATCGTTTAGCCGGACAGATAAACGTGCAGCTGCCGCATTCTATGCAGTCTTTAATATGCCATTTTTCACATTCGTCCAGCTTGTTTGCGCGTGAAAACGCATCCAAAAGAGAAGGAACCAGCCCTATGGGACATACATTTGCGCACCGTCCGCAGCGTATGCAGGGAGATTCCTCCGGCAGAGCGGCGTCCTTTTCATTAAGCAGCAGCAAACCCGATGTGCCTTTAATTACAGGCGAATTGATATCCGCAACCGCCACACCCATCATGGGCCCGCCCGAAATTATCTTAACAGCCTTATATTCGTCTATGTCCAGAAATTTAAGCACGTCTATAATGCGCGTACCTAAAGGGATATAGAGGTTATATCCCCCATTAATGGCGCTGCCGGCTACCGTCGTTACCCGCCCCGTTACCGGCTCGCCCTTTACCGCCGCGTTATACAGCGCCGCAGCTGTAGCGACATTCACCACTACGCAGCCAATGGTTGAGGGAAGCCCTCCCGAAGGCACCTGGCGCCGGGTAAGCTGATATATAAGCTGCTTTTCAGCGCCCATAGGATAGCGTTTGGGCAGAACAAGGACAGAAATTTCAGGAAACTGCCCTGCCTGTTCACGCATAACGCGAATGGCTTCGGGCTTATTTGCCTCTATCCCTACCAGAATTTTAGGAGCGCCTACAGCCATAGCCGCAAGGCGGGCACCTAAAAGGATATCCTGCGGATGCTCTATCATCTGCCGGTTATCCGCCGTTAAATAGGGTTCGCATTCGGCGCCGTTAATAATGAGAAAATCTATTTTGTCTTTGGTAGACAGCTTAACATGGGTGGGGAAAGCCGCTCCGCCCATTCCGGCCAGCCCCATTTTCTCAGCGGCGGCAATTATCTCTTCGCGCGAAGGAGAAGGATTTGAAATAAATTCCGCACGCTCATAATTATTATCATTATTAATAACGATGGTGGGCACAGGCATACCGGCTGCGTTGTTATAATTTACAATTTCAGCCACCTTGCCCGAAACGCTGGAATGTATATTGGCGCTGACCTGCCCGTGCCTGGCCGCTATAATCTCGCCCAAGCGGACAAACTGCCCCTTTTGCACCGCAGGCTCAGCAGGGCTTCCCAAATGCTGAACCAAAGGAATGTACACCCTTTCAGGCGCGGGCATAACCTGAATGGGCTTTTGCGCCCAGGTCACACTCTGCTCCTGCCTGCGGGTAAGCGGATGAATACCCCTACTCTTTTTAAGCACAAACATTCCTCCTAATAAAATTCGATTTATTATAGCATATTTTATCCCCTTTGAAAATACCAAAAATTAATAATCATTATATGATTTATTAATATGTTTTAAGACGCTTGCCCATATAATAAAAATGTTATATACTATTCAAGGCTTACGGGTAATAAAAATATGCTTAAGGCCGTATAATACGCTGTAATTAAAGGCCGGCATTAAAAAATGCACCCTAATTCAATAAGCTTATAAACGAGGTGTATATGGAAAATAACACTGCTCCCGCAAAGAATGAAGCTCCGCAGGATAAAATGACTCCTGCCAAGTGGCTGCTGCGCCTTCTCCAGGGTGCAATAATAGGCGCCGGCGCCGTGCTGCCCGGAATAAGCGGCGGCGTGCTCTGCGTAGTATTCGGCATATATCAGCCCATGATGGAACTTCTGGCCCATCCCTTCAGAATGTTCAAAAAATACTATCAAATGTTTATTCCAATACTGCTGGGAGTGGCCGCAGGCTTTTTATTACTGGCCCGTTTGCTTAGCCTGCTGTTCAACGCAAACGAAACTATCATGATTTGCATTTTTATCGGGCTGATTGTGGGGACTCTGCCCTCTCTTTACCGCGAAACCGGCCAGAAGGGGCATCCCAAATCTGCCTGGATAGCCTTTGCCATCGCTTTTATTGTGCTGTATGCCCTGCTTATGTTCCTAAAATTGGGCGGGCAGTTAGACATAACTCCAAATATATGGTGGTATTTCTTCTGCGGCATAATTTTCGGCATAAGCATAATCGTACCCGGCATGTCCTTTTCCTCCCCCCTTATGGCGCTCAACCTTTACGAGCCCATGATAGACTCCATAACCGCTTTTTCCCTTGAAGCCATTATTCCCATAGGCATAGGAACGGTATTGGTCATAGTCGCTCTTTCACGCGCGGTAAATTACCTCTTTGACAGGCATTACGCCATAGCCAGCCATATAATCCTTGCCGCCGTTCTGGCCACTACATTCTCAATAATTCCTTATCAATTCAGCAGTGCCGGACATTTCATTATCTGCCTGGTCTGTGCCGTGGCCGGCTTCTTTGCCGCATGGGGATTAGATAAAATCAGCAATAAATATCTTTCTTCAAATAAATAAAGCTTTTAGGCGCAATTCGGCTTAAAATACCAAGTAATGCGGATTGCGCTTTTTATTCTGCAATGCTAAATTAGAAACCGCCTGTGAGATTAACTGCTCAGGCGGTTTTTGTATATATTAAAAAGGGGGCCGGCCGATCTTTGCCGGTAATTATTGCGGTATGGGCAGAAAAACGGGAAACTATGAAATAGATATGTGCAGCGGTCCGATATTTAAAAAGGTAGTCTTGTTTGCTTTTCCTTTAATGATATCGGGAATACTTCAGCTCTTATACAACGCCGCTGATATTATAGTGGTAGGACAGTTTTCCAGCAGCGACGCAATGGCCGCCGTAGGCTCAACCTCCTCCCTTATCAATTTGCTGACTAATGTTTTTATAGGCCTTAGTATTGGCGTAAGCGTGCTTATCTCAAAATTCTACGGGGCGGGCCAGCAGAAGGATATATTTGAAACCGTACATACAGCCATCGGCCTGAGCCTTATATGCGGCGTGCTTGTGGGAATCCTCGGCTTCATATTCGCCGGCACCATGCTGGAATGGATGGATTCGCCCGATAACGTCCTGCCCAAGGCCACCCTTTATATGAAAATATATTTCCTGGGCATGCCGGCATTTATGGTATATAATTTCGGCAGCGCGGCGCTCCGGGCGGTTGGGGACACCCGCCGCCCCCTGTATTACCTTACTATTTCAGGCGTGGTAAATATACTTCTCAATCTGCTTTTTGTAATTGTATTTGATATGAGCGTGAGCGGTGTAGCCATCGCTACTATAATATCCCAGTATATATCCGCTTCTCTTGTAATCAGGTGCCTGGTTAAAAGCGGCGGCGCATGCAGGCTCAGCCTGAAGCACGTTAGAATATACCGCAAAAAGCTGGGCGCTATTTTACGAATCGGACTGCCTGCCGGGATACAAAGCTCGCTGTTTTCCATATCCAATGTGCTTATTCAATCCTCGGTTAATTCCTTCGGTTCAACAGTAATGGCGGGAAATACCGCGGCGGCCAGCCTGGAAGGATTTGTATATACCGCCATGAACTCCATGTATCAGGCGGCCCTTTCCTTTACCGGACAGAATTTCGGCGCAGGGCAGATTAAGCGCATAAAGCGCATAGCCGTCATATGCCTGCTCAGCGTTACAGTTGTGGGCCTGGTATTAGGCAACATCGTCTATCTCCTGGGGGAATTTTTGAGCGGCATATATTCGCCTGAGCAGCCTGTAATTGACGTAAGCATCTCACGGCTCAGCATTGTATGCACTACTTATTTTCTCTGCGGCATAATGGATGTATTAGTAGGACTGCTGCGCGGCATGGGGCAGTCGCTGTTGCCTACAACTGTTTCCCTGCTGGGAGCCTGCGCTTTCAGGGTAGTATGGATATATACAGTTTTCGCTCAGAACCGTACTCTTACCACTCTTTATATATCCTATCCGGTGTCCTGGATAATAACATTGCTTATTCATTTCATTTGCTTTATTATCATTTATAATTATAATAAGCGCAAGCTGCTTAAATCGCATAACGGACATGAAAACATTCAGCTGCCCGAAGCAACAACTTGAACCAGTTGGAAATTTTGCTTTAATCAAAAACACGCGTTAAACGCCATGGCCAGACTGTCGATAAATCTAAAATTATTTTTTGCGGCTTTAAGCCGTATTTTATTTTCAGGCGGCAGGTGTTTCGGAAAAACTCATTATAGGCAAAAAACCGTTTTGGAAGCGACTGCCCAAGGTCGTCGGTATGGTATGGGCAGGGATATGGCACAGTCTAGAAATCTTTGATTTCCGAGCGGCCGGCATTCCCGACTAAAAGCCATCGTCTTTTTCAGAGCGCTCATACCGCGTTAAACGCCGCAGCATGCCCAAGCCCGGAAAACTTATTATTGATAAGCGATTCAGATACGCGGAATAAACACACCAGCCGCATTAATTTTTCAGGCCGTCATCCGCGCTTTTATTAGAAAAACACAATAAAATAGCTGTAAATTTTTGCTCCATCAGCTTATAAGCTGAAGCACGGCCCAGTCGGCCAAATCCAAGCCCTTATCAGTGAGCCGCAGCGTCTGGGGCGTGAGCTGCAAAAGCCCGTTTTGAACAAGCATATCAATTCTTTGGGTATATAATTCATATATATCCCGGCCAAAGCGCGCTTTAAAGCGGGACCGGTCAATGCCGCTGATTAGCCGCAGTTCAAGCATAATGCATTCCAGCAATCGGTCCTCCCGGTTTAATTCCTGAACCTCGTACCGCGCATGCGGGTTGTGCAAATAGCCATTTAAATCGCAGGCATTATGATATCTTTTATTATCATAGCAGGAGTGCGCGGCGCAGCCCAGGCCGATATAATCCCCGCCCAGCCAGTAATTAAGATTATGCCGGCATTCCCTGCCGGAGAGCGCATAATTGGATATTTCATAGCGCGCATATCCCGCTTTTTCAAGAAATCCGCCAGTTTTATGATATATGCGTCTGTCCTCTTCTTCGGATATGGGGTTTAATTCGCCTTTATCTACCTTAATTCCCAAAGGGGTATGCTCGTCTATAATAAGAGAATAAACCGAAATATGCTCAGGAGAAATGCTAACCGCTTTTTCAAGTGTAAGCTCAAAATCCTCCCACGTCTGGCCCGGCAGAGAGGATATAAGGTCTATATTGATATTGCTAAACTCCCGCCTTGACCATTCATAAGCCTGAACAAAGCGGTTATAGTCGTGTAGGCGCCCCAGCAGCTTTAATTCTTCGTCCAATGAGGATTGAAGCCCTATTGAAAGCCTGTTTACACCGGCACTTTTATAAACTTGCAGCTTTTGGCAGGACAAACTGGAGGGATTGCATTCCAATGTTATTTCCGCATCCCTTTTTAGATAAAAATGAGCGCCCGCCTCATTAAGCAGACGGGCGATATTGTCTTCTGAAATATAACTGGGAGTACCGCCGCCGATAAAAACAGTGTCTATATCCTGCTGCGGATATGCTTTCATTTCAGACAGAACAGCGGTTATATATTCCTCCTCGCAGTCTCTCCCGGCAAAGGAAACGAAATCGCAGTATGCGCATTTTTGAGCGCAAAAAGGAATATGTATATACAGACCAGCCATATCAGTTAATTTTAAGCACAGCCATAAACGCCTCGGACGGCACCTCTACGGTACCTATCTGGCGCATGCGCTTTTTGCCTTCCTTCTGCTTTTCCAGCAGCTTCTTTTTACGGGTTATATCTCCGCCGTAGCACTTGGCCAGCACGTCCTTGCGCAATGCCTTAACCGTCTCCCTGGCTATTATTTTGCCGCCTACTGCCGCCTGGATGGGTATTTCAAACATCTGGCGCGGGATAACCTCTCTTAAGCGCTCGGCAATAGCCCTTCCCCTTGCATACGCTTTATCCTTATGGACTATGGTGCTCATAGCGTCGCAGATATCCCCGTTAAGCAGTATATCCAATTTGACCAGCTGGCTCTCCTGATAGCCGATTATCTCATAGTCAAAGGAAGCGTATCCGCGCGTGCGGGATTTTAAGGAGTCAAAGAAATCATATATTATCTCATTTAACGGAAGATGATATTCCAGCACGGCACGGTTCTCCTCTATATATTTCATGTTGATATATACGCCGCGCTTTTCCTGGCAAAGCTCCATAATAGTGCCTATATAATCGGGCGGCGTCATTATATCCGCCTTGACAATAGGCTCCTCCATGCTTTGGACCTCTTCAGGCCTAGGCATATCCGCGGGATTATCCAGCACCATCTCCGAACCGTCCGTGCGCTTAATCTTATAAATAACGCTGGGAGCCGTGGTAACAAGGTCAAAATCAAATTCCCGCTCCAGACGCTCCTGGATTATCTCCATATGCAGCATGCCCAAAAAGCCGCAGCGGAAGCCAAAGCCCAGCGCCGCGGAGGTTTCTGGTTCAAATGCCAGCGAAGCATCGTTAAGCCTGAGTTTTTCAAGAGCTTCCTTTAAATCCTCATATTCCGAGCCGTCCGCCGGATAAATTCCGCAGAAAACCATGGGCTGCACTTCTTTATAGCCGGGCAGCGCGCTTTCTGCCGGCCTGTCCGCGCCCGTAATGGTATCTCCCACTCTGGTCTGGGACACGTTTTTTATACTGGCGGCTATATAGCCTACGTCCCCCGCGCTGAGCATATCGCACGGCGTATAATGAGGAGTGAATACCCCCGTTTCAGTAACTTCAAATTCAGCATTGGTGCTCATCATGCGTATTCTGTCCCCTACCTTGACCGAACCGTTTTTAATGCGCACAAAGCTGAGTGCGCCCTTAAAATTATCATAGCAGGAATCAAAGATGAGCGCCTGAAGGGGAGCCTGCGCATCCCCCTGCGGAGGGGGCACGTTTTTAACTATGGTATGCAGCACATCCTCAATATTCAAGCCCTCTTTAGCTGAAATCCGGGGCGCGTCCTGCGCGGGCAAGCCTATAATATCCTCTATTTCCTTAATTGTATTTTCCACATCCGCGCTTGGAAGGTCTATTTTATTGATTATGGGCAGGATTTCAAGATTCTGTTCCAGCGCAAGATACACGTTGGCCAATGTCTGCGCCTCTATACCCTGGGTGGCGTCTACTACTAAGAGCGCGCCCTCGCAGGCGTTCAGGCTGCGGGATACTTCATAGGTAAAGTCCACATGGCCGGGAGTATCTATTAAATTGAGGATATATTCCTCCCCCTCGCAGGTGTAGAACATGCGCACGGCCTTAGATTTTATAGTTATGCCGCGCTCCCTCTCCAATTCCATATCATCCAGGACCTGCTGCTGCATATCCCGTGCCGAAATGGTGCCGGTGGAATCCAATAATCTGTCAGCCAGCGTGGATTTGCCGTGGTCTATATGCGCAATTATGCAGAAATTGCGTATTCTTTGCATTCTGTTATCTAACGCCATAAATCTTATTTCCCGCAGCAGAATTTATATTTTTTGCCGCTGCCGCAGGGACAGGGGTCATTTCTGCCCACCTTAACGCTCTTGGCTATATTTTCATCTTTCCATTTTTCCAGGATTTCATGCCTCTTTTCCTTGGAGAGGACGTCCTCCCACTCGGGAAGATTATACAGCCATTTAGCACGCGCGTTGAGCATGTTGTAATAGAGCTTTTCCGGCTCAAATTCCATATCCAGCTCAGTAGTATCCTCCAGTGTCTCCAAATCCACCTGCTCTTTCAGGCTGGTATTGGCTCCGTCAATAAAACCCGCGAACACAGGGGGTTCCATATTAAACTGCTCCGCCAGCTCCGCTTCGGTGCCCTTTAAAGCAAAGCTCTTTTCTCCCAGGATTTTTTTATAATTCTGGGTTTCCTTATCATAGTATTCTCCCCAGAATAAAGCTTCTTCCCTTTCGCCGTTTAAAAGCTCCAGGCTCTTTTTCCATGCCTCATATACTTTCATATCCTTTAACCTCTCATCAAATTATAAATTAGCTTCCAGCGTATTCCTGATAGCAGAAATAAATTCAGAGGACGTAACGCTCTTTTTATTTTCCAGGCTGCTCATGGCGTAAAGATCCCCGGTCATTATACCCGATTCTACCGTGGATATAACCGCCTGCTCCAATTTGCCCGCGAACTCGCACAGCGCCCGAATATCGTCCAATTCGCCCCGCTTTTTCAGCGCGCCTGTCCAGGCAAAAATTGTAGCTATGGGGTTAGTGCTGGTGCGCTCTCCCTTAAGATAGCGGTAATAATGGCGGGTAACAGTGCCGTGAGCGGCCTCATATTCATAATTGCCGTCGGGTGAAACCAAAACGCTGGTCATCATGGAGAGCGAACCGAAGGCTGTCGCCACCATATCGCTCATAACATCCCCGTCATAGTTCTTGCAGGCCCAGATAAAACCGCCCTCAGAGCGTATAACCCTGGCTACGGCATCGTCTATGAGCGTATAGAAATACTCTATGCCCGCTTTTTCAAAACGCTCTTTATATTCCTCATATATTTCTGCAAATATATCTTTAAAGCGATGGTCATAAGTTTTTGAAATGGTATCTTTAGTAGAAAACCATAAATCCTGCTTCTGATCCAGCGCGTAATTAAAGCAGGCATGGGCAAAGCTGGATATGGAAGCGTCGGTATTATGCATGCCCATAATTATTCCGGGGCCGTCAAAGGAATGTATTTCGGCGCGCTTTTCGCTTCCGTCGGGCAATGTAACCACCAATTCAGCCTTAGAACCCGCAGAAGCTTTAAGCTCGGTATTTTTGTAAACATCCCCGTACGCATGACGGGCAATGATTATGGGCTTTTTCCAGCTGCGCACGCTGGGCTGAACGCCCTTTACTATTATAGGCGCCCTGAAAACTGTTCCGTCCAATATCGCCCTTATAGTGCCGTTAGGACTTTTCCACATTTTCTTAAGCTTATATTCCTCAACGCGCTGAGCGTTGGGGGTAATGGTAGCGCATTTTACGCCTACGCCGTATTTTTTTATCGCCTCGGCGGCCTGAACGGTAACCTGGTCATCCGTTTCGTCCCGGTGAGGCAGGCCCAAATCATAATATTCGGTATTGAGCTCTATAAACGGCGAAAGCAATTCGTCCTTTATCTCCTGCCACAGTATCCTGGTCATTTCATCCCCGTCCATCTCAACAAGAGGGGTTGTCATCTTTATCCTTTCCAATGCGCTTCCTCCTTAATATAATACAAAATATGCTTTATAAATTTTACTATATTTCCGCAGAAAAATCAAATGCTTTTGGGATGCACGGCAAAAGGTCGGCAGGGGCTTTATTTAATGCTGAAAGGCTCAAAACGCAGCAAAGGGGGCGGCCCGCAGCTTTGGCCGCTGCCGCGGCCAAAGAGAGGCCTTGCCGCGCAGCGGCAAGGCCCCAGCCCGGCCGGAAGGCCGGGCCTGCGGGCCGCCCCTCCCCAAAAGCTTTTAAGCCTTTCAGCATTAAATAAAGCCCCTGCCAATAAAAACGCAAAAAGCGCTTGCATAAATATTCATTTTAATGTATAATCCAATCTATAATTTTAAGGACAGGATATGATAGATTATGATTAAAACAAGCGTCATTGGCGCAACAGGCTACGCAGGAGCCGAATTGGTAAGACTTCTTGCTTCTCATCCCCAAGTGGAAATAGCCCATTTAGTCTCGCATAGCTATGCAGGCCAGGATATGAATCAGATATACAAAAATTTTGAAGGAAAGTTTTCCCAAACCCTGGATCCATTAGATATAGATATGCTGATTGAGGACAGCGACTGTATTTTTACCAGCCTGCCCCATTCAGCGGGCGGAGAAGTTATCGCCCAGCTTTACAATGCCGGCAAAACAGTCATAGATTTAAGCGGGGATTACCGTTATAACGACGCGGCTGTATATGAAAAATGGTACGGAGCAGCCCATCCCCATCCCGAACTGCTCAAAAAGAGCGTGTACGGCCTGCCCGAACTGCATAGAGAAGAAATTAAGAAATCAAAGCTAATAGGCAACCCTGGCTGTTACACCACATGCTCCATCCTGGCTCTTGCTCCCTTAGCCAAGGCCGGAATAATAGATAATAAAAGCATTATAATTGATGCAAAGTCCGGTTCTACCGGTGCGGGACGGTCGGTTTCCCAGGCAATGCATTTCTGCGAAGTAAATGAGAGCGTAAAAGCTTACAAAGTGGCAACCCACCGTCACACTTCCGAAATAGAGCAGGAACTGTCCCTGCTTGCAAAGGAAAACATCCAGCTTTCCTTTACTCCCCATCTTCTGCCCATTAACCGGGGCATACTTGCCACAAGCTACGCTAATCTCACTGCTGATGTGGATTTTGATTATGTATACGAGCTTTATATGCAGGCATATTCATCCCATCCCTTCGTCGTTATATGCCAAAAAAACGAGCTGCCCGAAATTAAGCATGTCGCCGGCTCAAATTATATTCATATCGGCTTTGTGCTGGATATGCGGCTTAAACGGATTATTGTTGTTTCTGTAATTGACAATCTTATAAAAGGCGCCGCCGGCCAGGCAATCCAAAATATGAATCTTATATACGGACTGGATGAAACAACCGCGCTTAATATGCCCGCTTGGTATCTGTAAAAAGGAGAGAGAAAAATGAACGATATTTATAACGAATATATAGCCAAAGCAAATATACTCACAGAAGCTTTGCCGTATATACAAAAATTTTCAGGCAAAACCATAGTAATAAAATACGGCGGCAACGCCATGACCGACGAAAGCATAACTAAAACCATACTTCAAGACATAACCCTGCTTAAATATGTAGGCGTAAATCCTGTAGTAGTACATGGCGGCGGACCTGAAATAAATAAAATGCTGGCTAAATTAGATATAAAATCCTCCTTCCATAACGGCCTGCGCATTACCGATGCCGCAACAATGGAGGTAGTCCAGATGGTGCTTACAGGCAAAATCAACAAAGACATAGTTTCAAGCATAAACGCTCTGGGAGGCAAAGCCATAGGCCTGAGCGGAAAGGATGCTTCTCTGATAACCGTTCAGAAGAACCCGCCTACGCCGGACGGAGTTGACCTGGGCTTTGTAGGCAAAGTTACCGGAGTTAATACAAAACTGCTGGAAAAACTGGTTCAGGATGAATATATCCCGGTAATTGCGCCTGTTGGCGCAGACGAGCAGGGAAACAGCTATAATATAAACGCCGATACCGTAGCAGGCGAAATAGCTGCCCGCCTCAAAGCGGAAAAGCTTATCTTCTTAACAGACACCGACGGCATATATGAGAATTATGAGGACAAAAGCTCACTTATGAGCGTTATAAGCATCAATCAGATTAATAAGATGATAGCTTCGGGCGCCATTGAGGGAGGCATGATACCCAAAGTGCGCGGCTGCATTAAAGGAATTGAATCAGGAGTGCATCATACCCATATTTTAAACGGCACTATCCCCCACCCGCTTATCCTTGAAATTTTTACCGATAAGGGCATTGGCACAATGGTGACAGAAAAGGAGGCCGTCTGAATGAATCTGGAACAGATAATTGAGCTGGATAAAAGCTGCTATATGAATGTTTTCGGCAGCCGCACGCCTGTTTGCTTTGAATACGGCAAAGGCAGCACCCTTTATGACAAATCAGGCAAAGCCTATATTGATTTCCTGGGCGGAATAGCCGTAAACTGCTTAGGCTACGGCGACGAGGGGCTCACTCAGGCTATAAGCGAGCAGGCGCAGAAATTAATTCACTGCTCCAACCTCTTCTACATTGAAAAACAAACCGAGCTGGCTCAAAAGCTTTATCAGCTTTCAGGCGGTTACAAATGCTTTTTCTGCAACAGCGGCGCTGAAGCCAACGAAGGCGCTTTTAAGCTGGCGCGCAAATATTTTTACGCCCAAGGCATAGACAGATATGAGATAATTTCGGCTAAAAATTCATTCCACGGCCGGACCATGGCCACAATAGCCGCCACAGGACAGGAAAAATACCAGCTGCCATACGCTCCCCTGCCCGCGGGCTTTATAAACGTGGAATACAACTCCATAGACGCATTAAAAAGCGCGCTCACTCCTCATACGGCCGCCGTTGTTTTGGAAACCACTCAGGGAGAAAGCGGCGTTATAGAGGGCCGGCCAGAATATCTTAAAGCAGTAAGCGAATTATGCAGAAAAGAAGGCATTCTCCTTATAGTAGACGAGGTGCAGACAGGCATGGGGCGCACCGGGACCATGTTCTCCTTCGAGCAGTATAATTTAAAACCAGATATATTTACCCTGGCTAAAGGCTTAGGCGGTGGAGTTCCAATAGGTGCAGTGCTGGCGCGGCCCGAAACAGCAGATGCATTTGCGCCGGGCGACCACGGCAGCACCTTCGGCGGCAATCCATTGGCCTGCGCCGCCGCGGTATATGTGACCCGGCGGCTGGACGAAAATATGCTCAGTCAGGTAACGCAAAAAGGAGAATATTTAAAAAGCCGCCTTGGGGAATTGGCTAAAAAATATTCCTTCATAAAAGAGGTGCGCGGAAAGGGCCTGCTTGTGGGCATGGAATTATCGCAGAATATTTCGGGCAAGGATATAGTTGCCAAAGCGCTTATAAAAGGCTTTATTCTTAACTGCGCCGGACACAACACCCTGCGCTTTGCCCCGCCCTTTATCATAACCAAGGAAGAAATAGACGCGCTTATAGTCGCGCTTGACGAAATTTTTACAACCATTAAATAAAAGGAGCTGTTATCTATAAATGAAGCTGGAAAATTATACTCCCCAAAAACCCTTTAGCCAAAAGCATCTGCTGCGCTTACAGGATTATACCAAAGACGAAATTTTACAGGTGCTTTCCCTGGCTCTGGATTTAAAAGCAAAGCAGAAAGCACATATCCCCCATAAACTGCTCGAAGGCAAGACGCTGGCCATGATATTTACCAAAGTTTCTACCCGTACCCGCGTTTCATTTGAAACGGGCATGCAGCAGCTGGGCGGGCACGCCTTGTTCCTCAGCAGCAACGATATACAGCTGGGCCGGGGCGAACCCATAGCGGATACTGCCAGAGTCATGTCCCGCATGGTGGACGGCATAATGATACGCACCTTTAAGCAGTCTGACGTGGAAGATTTAGCCAAATACGGTTCAGTCCCGGTAATAAACGGCCTTACAGACCTTTTGCACCCATGCCAGGTATTAGCCGACCTTTTAACCATATACGAACATAAAAACAAGCTGAAAGGGCTTAAATTGGCCTATTTGGGAGACGGCAACAATATGGCGCACTCCCTCCTCATAGGATGCTCCAAGGTGGGCATGGATGTCGCCGTAGGCTGCCCTGAGGGATATATGCCCCAGGCTGAAATAGTCGAGCAGGCCAAAGCCAACGCGCAGGCCGAGGGCTCGAATGTATTAATCACTGCCAGCCCGCAGGAGGCGGCTGCCGGCGCCGATGTAATTTATGCAGACGTATGGGCCAGCATGGGCCAGGAAGCCGAACAGAAAAAGCGGGAGCAGATATTCCCGCCCTACCAGGTAAATAAAGAGCTGTTCAGCCTGGCCAAGCCCGACGCTATATTTTTGCACTGCCTGCCTGCTCACCGCGGCGAAGAAGTTACTTCTGACGTAATAGATTCAAGCGCCAGCGTAATATTTGACGAAGCCGAAAACCGCCTGCACGCCCAAAAGGCCGTAATGGTCCTGCTTATGGGGGAGGCTTCCAAAAAATGACAGAAATACGCACGGCTAATGAAAAGGACGTTCCCGACATACTGTATATAACAAAAGAGGCCTTTAAAAAATATGCCGCCGATTTAGGACAGCCCGAAAAGGTTATGGCTCTTAAAGAGAATGAAAAAACCATTCTGGACGAATTAAAGCGAAAAACCATTCTGCTTGGCTTTTACGAGGGCAAAGCAGTTGGGGCTGTCCGCTTTGAAAAAATACCGGGGAACCTCGCTTATATAACCCGCTTCGGCGTACTGCCAGAGGCGCAGAAATGCGGAATGGGGCGAAAGCTTATAAGCGAGGTATGCGCCCGCTGCGCACAGGAGGGCATAACCGCAGTAGCGCTGCATACCTGCACTAAAATGTTTCCCCTTGTGCGTTTCTACTACGGGCAGGGCTTTTATATCCATTCCACAACCCAGGACCGGGGCTATGTGCGCGGATTGTTTTTAAAGGAACTGACAAGCCAAACTCACGAAACCATGGATTTAACTTTTGTCAGCAAGCTTTAAACGCCCGTATACCGGCTTGAAAAGCTCTTGCACGAATAAAAATATTATGCTATCATAATTTTGCTTATTGAAACAGCGGGTTAGGATGGCAATACAATACCACGTCTAATACGCTTAAAAAATGGAGAGCTTGTTTCCATTTAAAAAGCCGCCGTCCTTAAAATACTCAAGCATTCCTGCGTCCTGTTCTGCCCTGCAAATAAAAAAGCGCGCTTCCAGACTGTCGTATATTTTCGCCCGGAAGGCTAATACAGCAGACGCAAGGCGCACAGGTACCAGGGTATGCCATTGCCCTTGCAGCTTGGCGGGTGCATCTTTAATGCTAAAAAAGGTATTATTCTCCGATTGTATTGCTTAAACTAACATTGCATCTTTGCCCAAAGCTTCAGCAAGCTTAAAAATACTAATACCATAATAAAGGAAGTGTTTATATGAAGCAGATTGATAAGGATATGACCATACGGGAAGTACTGAGCATTTCCCCCGATTCGGCCGCGGTATTTGCGGGTTACGGAATGTTCTGCATAGGCTGCCCCAGCGCCCAGGCCGAAACGGTAGAAGAAGCCTGCCAGGCGCACGGCATTGACTGCGAAGCTCTTATAAAAGATATTAACGCTCTGGCCGATAAAAAATAAAAAAATATCTTGACAAACGTATAATAATCTAATCGAGTAGGAGGCTGACCATTAGTTGACCAGCCGACCTCTCACACCACCGTG